>NZ_JADCKU010000016.1:0-118575 GCF_014982165.1 Enterobacter cloacae complex sp. P24RS | reverse complement strand
TGGCGAGAAGATCCGCTGGCGTATCGTTTTGCGGAACGGTACTGCACCAACGGGTTACTGATTACGATACGGTATTGGGGTTAAATACATTCATCCCTGAACCGGTCGCTGCGTGATACATTCCCATTGTTGTACTTATAATCCATACATATTTTGAATTATATTGTATGTAGTGGCCGCCTTTTGTGGTTGCACCGTCTTGTCCAAAGCCTCCACCCGCAGTGGTGTCTTGCTCCGCAAATTCAACCTGTACGGCAAGGCCGCCAAACTGGCCTAATTCGGCTCCATTTGTGTCAGATAACCCTTCTCGAGTCCTGTCCTGCACGGAGAAACCTACCGCACTGTGCCCCCCTTCTCCCGGAGCATAAGCGGCGAGAGAAGAGAGAGTCACCATTATTCTTGGATAAAGCTGCCTTACATATTTATATTTTCGCGGCTTACCTTCATCATCAAGCACAGGCGTACCGTCGCCATCAATAAGCGTGAGTTCCTGCTCCACTTTAGGACAGGTTTGCACAGGATAACGGAAACCGTTTTTATTACTGTCGATCGGGTCGGGAGCGTCAGCATCAGTCCCATAAGCAAAGTCACTGTATTTCTGATAAGCTGGCGGTTTTTCAGCATCCGGTATTTCGGTTCCATCAGCATTATGGTCTAAGTTTGTCCCATCTGATGTAGGGCCAGCGAAGTCCACAACGGGTGGCGTAACGAGTTCATAGGCATCGTAGAGCTGAGAGGGATAATCCAGGGCACCCAGCGGCCTCACAGTATCGACGGCAGGATCCCATGTGTTAATAATTTGATCGTTCAAAGGGTACTCTGAAACGATCGTCTCATTGTTTCGCCAGGTATCCGTCTTCGGTATTGGGTTGTTATTTTCATCAAACTGCAACCATCCGCCTTTACGTTCGAAAATGGCGACACGGGTCCCCGTATTTTCCATGACGATGTTCGATTCCAGCGTTCCCATCTGGTCACTGTTTCGGGTGCTATTCGGATCGGTCATGGTCAGGCTCATCACCGTGTCTTCTCCATGAGACCCCGTTCCGACATCATCGTCGTAGCACAATTTTACGCCACTATCCCCACGGGACCAGCACATCTTCCCGCCGGCATTGCCGCTGTTGCTGGAGTTATCGTTAGTATCAATGGTAAAACGCACGCCAAATTCATCTTTGGTGTATTGCTCCAGCGCGTCGAGGTTGCTGGCGATGCTGCTCAGTTCAACAGGCGTGGTTTTGTCTTGCTTACTCATTACCAGCTGCCAGTTGGACGAAGTGTTGGCGCGGTGCACAATCATGGCGTGCGAGACCGCGAAGCCGGATTTTGAGAACGCCTCGGAAAAATGGGGCGCATAGTCAGCGAAATGATAGTCGCTGTTCTTCTCTTCTTTTTTGAAGCGGACGATAACGTCCATACGATTGATGTCATTTTCGCGATCGGATTCTTCGCGCCCACCCGCAAAACCAATACGCTCGATCACCGCCGATGAGTTGGTTGCCACGTTGCGCATAAAGCACGGCAGGTACTCTTTCTCAAAAGCAAATTTTGATTTAAGCGACGTTTTACACTTCTCGCTTAAAAAGAGATAACGCTGTTGGTTAGCTTTATTGTTCTTATTACCCCAGAGATAATAGTTATCCACGCTTCCCGTATCGGTATCATTAATTTCATTTGTTATGCGGAAGTGGTAGTCGCCATACTCAGACTTCTCATTGCTGTAAAGCGGGTTGTCCATTTCCTGCTGATTCTCTGGTTCAAGCAGCGCAATGGTGTCATCATCAATAAAATTGAGCACCCCTTTCATCTCTTCAGCAAGGGCGTCAGCGACGTTCTGCTGAGCAATATTTTCGGCTTTGTTACGCGCATAATGGGTGTACATCACCATAATACCGCCTGAAATAGCCAGCACGATGATGATTTCCAGCAAGCTAAAGCCTGAATCCTTTCTGATGCGCATAGTTAAAAACCTTTTAGAACGATTAACAAAGCACCTCCGTATAAAGGAGGTGCTCACTAATATAATTACGCGTTCAGTAATTAATTATTTGCTACCGAAGATAACGCCGTTAATCGCACCGGCACCATCACATACATTTGTAGCAGTAATTTCATCAGCCTTGATTTCACCTGAAATCATAGTTTTCAGAATCGCACCAGACTTCGCAACACTCAGGTTTTTACCATCAATGTTCGCGACATCTTTACCAGCGTTAGCGCCATCCTTGATTGCTTCAACATAATCCCACTGGTTACCCATTTGAGAGATCAGGTTACGACATTCTTCGGTTTCCAGTCCGTTAACCACCAGGACGAATGCTTTGCTCTGAGAAGAAGTATCATCCAGTTTTGCATTACCTAACTGGAAAGCATCGTTAGAAATGCCGTTGAAAGATTCTTCTGGAGAGACTTTACCCAGTTTTACCAGAGTAACGATTGGAGCCTTACTGGCAGAAGCAGAAATTGAAGATTTAGTCAGACCCACAATGGTGTCTGATGCAGGATAGCTGCCTTCATCTTTAAACGCTTCCGCCATAGAAGTACGGATGCTGTTCGCGTTGTTCTGAATGTCAGACAGATCCTGTGCGGTAAATGCACGCTGCGCCAGAATAACAACGCCTGCTGCAATAACGCCGATAATACCCAGTACAATGATGATTTCAAGCAGGGTAACACCGCGCTGCTTTCTCATCTCCTGTAATTTCGCAGCCTTGCGATTCATGTTTCCTTTCAGTTTCCAAACCAAAGCGTTCATTCTATTTCCCTTTAAATTATATCCTCAAGACCCTTTCCTGAGAACTCACGCATTATAGGAACGTGCTTCACAGTTTTAAACCTGCGCCAATACACAATAGGAATAAATTTAGATTTAACGACGCAGCCCAGTAAAATACGTGACAGGGAAATAATCAAACATTATTGACTTAATAAAACATTAAGTAAAACTTAAAGAATTAAATCTGGAGGAGACAGACTTAATTATAATAACACCTAATAAGCAGACTAAACCTATATTTACTTGCGTGATGCATTTATTGAATTAATCATATATTAAATAACTATAGGTAAATAAAAAAAGGGCGAATCGTTCGCCCTCTTTTAAACGTGCTAAATCGCCTGATTACGCCGCTTTCACCGCATCTGCGATTCGATGCGCAAATTCGGTGACCTGCGCTTCATCCTCACCTTCCACCATTACGCGGATCAGCGGCTCCGTACCTGACTTACGCAGCAGGACGCGACCGCGGCTGCCAAGCGCAGCTTCAACGTCTGCCATCACCGCTTTCACGTTATCATTTTCCAGCGGATCGCCTTTACCGGCAGTAAAACGCACGTTCACCAGGATCTGCGGGAACATTTTCATGCCGCTGCAAAGGTCGTGCAGGCTCATGTGGTTACGCGCCATCGCGGCGACCACCTGAAGCGCCGCCACAATGCCGTCACCGGTGGTGGTTTTATCGAGCAGGATCACGTGGCCGGAATTTTCCGCGCCAATACGCCAGCCTTTCTCCTGGAGTTTTTCCAGCACGTAGCGGTCGCCCACTTTCGCGCGCACAAACGGAATACCCAGCTGTTTCAGCGCCAGCTCCAGACCCATATTGCTCATCAGCGTGCCCACCGCACCGCCGCGCAGTTGCCCCTGACGCAGGCCTTCACGGGCAATGATGTAGAGGATCTGATCGCCATCGACCTTATTACCTTCGTGGTCAACCATGATCACGCGGTCGCCGTCGCCGTCCAGGGCGATACCCAGATCGGCTTTTTCAGCCAGCACGCGCGCCTGCAAGGCACGCACGTCTGTCGCCCCGACTTCTTCGTTGATGTTCAGGCCGTCCGGCTCGCAGCCGATGGTGATCACTTTCGCGCCCAGCTCGCGGAAAACATTCGGCGCAATGTGGTAAGTCGCACCGTTTGCACAGTCCACCACAATTTTAAGGTGTGCCAGACTCAGTTCATTCGGGAAAGTGCCTTTGCAGAATTCAATGTAGCGGCCTGCGGCATCGACGATTCGGTTTGCTTTACCCAGCTCAGCGGAGTCGACACAGGTGATCTCTTTTTCCATTTCCGCTTCAATCGCCTCTTCTACGTCATCCGGCAGCTTGGTGCCGTCTATGGAGAAGAATTTGATACCGTTGTCATAAAACGGGTTATGAGAAGCTGAAATGACGATACCCGCTTCCGCACGGAAGGTACGGGTCAGATAGGCAACAGCAGGGGTCGGCATTGGACCCGTAAAGGAAGCTGAAAGCCCCGCCGCCGCCAGCCCGGCTTCCAGTGCGGACTCCAGCATATAGCCCGAAATACGGGTGTCTTTCCCAATAATGATCTTACGGGATCCATGACGCGCCAGTACCTTACCCGCCGCCCAGCCGAGCTTCAGGACAAAGTCAGGGGTAATTGGCGCATCGCCTACGCGCCCACGGATGCCATCGGTACCAAAATATTTACGATTACTCATAGCGTTTGTTTTCCTTCGCTGCCAGTGTGGCTTCCACCACACGCATGGCTTCTACTGTTTCTTTTACGTCATGGACACGAATGATGTGTGCACCTTGCATCGCGGCAATCACCGCGCAGGCCAGACTGCCGCTCAGACGTTCGCTCGGCCCAACATTCAGTAACTGACCAATCATCGATTTTCTCGACATTCCCACCAGCAGTGGCAGGCCGAACTGATGAAATTCTGATAAGCGCGCAAGCAACGCGTAATTGTGGGAGAGATTTTTACCGAAACCGAAGCCCGGGTCGAGCAGCAATTTCTCTTTTGCGATACCCGCACGTTCACAACGCTCGATATGCTCAATAAAGAAGCGGCTGACGTCAGCGAATACATCTTCATACCTTGGCGCCTCCTGCATCGTCTTCGGCTGCCCCTGCATATGCATCAGGCACACCGGTAGCCCGGTTTCCGCGGCAGCTTCAATCGCGCCCGGCTCGGTCAGCGAGCGGATATCATTGATAATGTGAGCGCCCACTCTCGCCACTTCACGGATCACTTCGGGTTTAGAGGTATCCACGGAGATCCACACTTCAAAGCGCTGGGCGATAGCTTCCACCACCGGCACCACGCGCGCCAGCTCTTCTTCCACCGAAACGTCCGCCGCGCCAGGCCGCGTTGATTCCCCGCCAACGTCAATGATAGTGGCACCCGCGTTGATCATTAAATTCGCGTGCTTAACCGCGTCGATGAGCGAGTTATGCGTGCCGCCGTCAGAGAAGGAATCAGGCGTGACGTTCAGGATCCCCATCACATGCGGATGTGAAAGGTCGAGATGCGAGTCCTGGGCGAAGAGTTTCATGGTGAATTCCCTGGAATTAATATGGTTAAACTGATAAGAAAAAACCCCGGAGCAAGCTCCAGGGTTTAAGGTACAGACAAACGCTTCAATAGCAGTGACTTACTTGTCGCCCAACTGCTCTGACATGGTGTTGCCCGGGTTTGGCGTACGTGGTTCATCGACCGGACGCGGCGCACGCGGGGTGCCATTGTTGTCAGAATTGTTAGACGCACCTGGGTCTTCCCAGCCTGCTGGCGGACGCACTTCGCGGCGAGCCATCAGGTCGTCAATCTGCGGAGCATCGATGGTCTCATATTTCATGAGCGCATCTTTCATCGAATGCAGGATGTCCATATTGTCGTTCAGGATCTGACGGGCGCGAGCGTAGTTACGTTCAATCAGCGCTTTCACTTCCTGGTCGATGATACGTGCCGTTTCATCGGACATATGTTTCGCTTTCGCCACTGAGCGGCCCAGGAACACTTCGCCCTCTTCCTCTGCATACAGCAGCGGACCGAGTTTGTCGGAGAAGCCCCACTGCGTCACCATGTTACGCGCCAGGTTTGTCGCCACTTTAATGTCGTTCGACGCACCGGTGGAAACATGTTCCGCACCGTAGATAATCTCTTCCGCCAGACGACCGCCGTACAGGGTTGAAATCTGGCTTTCCAGCTTCTGACGGCTGGCGCTGATCGCGTCGCCTTCAGGCAGGAAGAAGGTCACACCCAGTGCACGACCGCGCGGAATAATCGTTACCTTGTGGACCGGATCGTGTTCCGGCACCAGACGGCCAATAATCGCGTGACCTGCTTCGTGGTACGCCGTGGACTCTTTCTGCGCTTCCGTCATCACCATGGAGCGACGTTCCGCACCCATCATGATTTTGTCTTTCGCTTTCTCGAACTCCACCATGGACACCACGCGCTTGTTACCGCGAGCGGCGAACAGTGCAGCTTCGTTGACCAGGTTAGCCAGGTCTGCACCGGAGAAGCCTGGAGTACCGCGCGCAATGATAGCCGCGTCGATATCTGGCGCCAGCGGTACGCGACGCATGTGCACTTTCAGAATCTGTTCACGACCACGAACATCCGGCAGACCGACCACAACCTGACGGTCGAAACGGCCTGGACGCAGCAGCGCAGGGTCGAGGACGTCCGGACGGTTAGTTGCCGCGATAACGATAATACCTTCGTTACCTTCGAAGCCGTCCATCTCAACCAGCATCTGGTTCAGGGTCTGCTCACGCTCATCGTGTCCACCGCCCAGGCCTGCGCCACGCTGGCGGCCTACGGCGTCGATTTCATCGATGAAGATGATGCACGGTGCTGCTTTCTTGGCCTGCTCGAACATGTCACGCACACGAGATGCACCGACACCGACGAACATTTCAACAAAGTCAGAACCTGAAATAGTAAAGAACGGCACCTTCGCTTCGCCCGCGATGGCTTTCGCCAAAAGGGTTTTACCGGTACCCGGAGGGCCGACCATCAGGACGCCTTTCGGGATCTTACCGCCCAGTTTCTGGAAACGGCTCGGCTCGCGCAGGTATTCAACCAGTTCACCGACCTCTTCTTTCGCTTCGTCACAGCCTGCAACGTCCGCAAAAGTGGTCTTGATCTGGTCTTCCGTTAGCATACGCGCCTTGCTCTTACCGAACGACATGGCACCTTTGCCACCGCCGCCCTGCATCTGGCGCATAAAGAAGATCCAGACGCCAATAAGAAGCAGCATCGGGAACCAGGAAATGAAGATAGAAGCCAGGAGGCTTGGTTCTTCTGGCGGCTCGCCTACCACTTTGACGTTTTTGGTCAGAAGGTTATCAAGCAGCTTAGGATCGTTCACCGGGATGTAAGTCGTGTAACGGTTACTATCTTTCTTGGTAACGTTGATCTCACGTCCGTTGATACGCGCTTCGCGAACCTGGTCCTGATTGACCTCTTGCAGGAAGGTAGAATAATCCACCTTGCGGCCATTCGACTCGCTGGGCCCAAAGCTCTGGAATACTGACATCAGCACAACGGCAATGACCAGCCAGAGTATTAGGTTTTTCGCCATGTCACTCAAGGGATTAACCTCACATTACAACTGTGTTAAAAACAGCGTCAGGATACTCTATATCCAGTTTCATTCAAACTTTCGTCTGAAATCTCCCGGTTATCATTTTCGCCCGGTCGCTACAATATACACTTCACGGGAACGGGCCCGGGAAGAGTCCGGCTTACGAACTTTGACCTTCGCAAACAGGGAGCGAATTTCCTTAAGATACTCCTCGAAACCTTCGCCCTGAAACACCTTCACAACAAAACTACCACCAGGCGCTAGTACATCACGACACATTTCTAACGCTAGTTCCACCAGATACATGGCGCGGGGGATATCCACCGCCGGTGTTCCGCACATATTTGGTGCCATATCCGACATGACAACCTGGACCTTGCTGTCACCAACACGATCAAGTAATGCTTTAAGCACTAATTCATCACGAAAGTCGCCCTGAAGGAAGTCGACACCAACGATGGGATCCATTGGTAAAAGATCGCATGCGATGATTCGTCCCGTTCCGCCGATCTGCGTAACCGCATACTGAGACCATCCGCCAGGTGCCGCACCGAGGTCGACTACCGTCATTCCCGGTTTAAAAAGTTTGTCACTTTGCTGTATTTCATCAAGTTTAAACCAGGCGCGGGAACGCAACCCCTTTTTCTGCGCCTGTTGAACATATTTATCGCTAAAGTGTTCCTGAAGCCAGCGGCTGGAGCTGGCAGAACGCTTTTTACCTGTCATTTAACATTTCCGTCCTGGTTCATCGTTGCTTGCCTGTGACGTAAATTTCTACGCAGCTATTTGGCGATATTAGGGAGATGGCGGTAGAATGAACCGTTTTCAATCCCAACGTAAGCAAAAATATACGATGAATCTGAGTACTAAACAAAAACAGCACCTTAAAGGTCTGGCACATCCGCTCAAGCCTGTAGTGATGCTTGGCAACAATGGTTTGACCGAAGGGGTGCTTGCCGAGATTGAACAAGCGCTGGAACACCACGAGCTGATCAAGGTGAAAATCGCCTCTGAAGACAGAGACACTAAAAACCTGATCGTGGAAGCCATCGTGCGCGAAACCGGCGCCTGTAATGTACAGGTCATCGGTAAAACGCTGGTGCTCTATCGCCCATCTAAAGAGCGTAAAATCTCGCTGCCACGTTAAGGATATCCTGAATCAATCACATTTTCTGTGTGAAACGAGGGATTTCTTTCAGCAGGCGAGCAAAATGCCATGCTCCTTGAGTTGATAAAAGGCCGCTATGCGGCCTTTTTCTTTTCTTTACAATGTATCAACATCTTAGAAGAGAAGCGAATTACAGGTATTCAACCTTAATAATTTCGTATTCCACTTCGCCGCCCGGGGTGCGGATCGTCACAACATCGTCCTGCTCTTTGCCAATCAGGCCGCGAGCAATCGGGGAGTTCACCGAAATCAGGTTCTGTTTGAAGTCCGCTTCGTCATCACCCACGATGCGGTAGGTTTGTTCTTCGTCGTTGTCCAGATTCAGGACGGTGACGGTAGAGCCGAAGATCACGCGACCGTTGTTTGGCATTTTAGTGATATCGATAACCTGCGCATTGGACAGTTTCGCTTCGATATCTTTGATGCGCCCCTCGCAGAAGCCCTGCTGTTCACGCGCCGCGTGGTATTCAGCATTCTCTTTCAGGTCGCCATGCTCACGCGCATCCGCGATAGCGGCAATGATTTCAGGGCGACGTACGGATTTCAAAAAATCCAGCTCTTCGCGCAGTTTTTCGGCACCACGTAAGGTCATCGGAATAGCTTGCATTTGTTATACCTCTTAAACATTCCTGTTGGGAGCAGTGTTCCCTGCTCCAGCCCACCTGAACAGGCCAGAAGCAAAAAGAAAACCGACCCGGGAGCTACGCCCCAGGTCAGCAGCAATTTTTCAATTTGATACGCATTTTACCGCGAAGTTCACTATGGGTCATCGTTTACTTTACAGTGCCATGCACCGTAGTATGACGGTTTGTTTTCGGGTTGTTAGCGCGAGATTATGCGATTTTCCAGTTTTATCATCGGATTGACCACCAGTATAACGTTCACCGTTCAGGCCGCGAATGTTGATGAGTACATTAATCAGCTGCCCGCCGGCGCGAACCTTGCCCTGATGGTGCAGAAGGTTGGCGCGCAGGCCCGCGAGATTGACTATCACAGTCAACAGATGGCGCTGCCTGCGAGTACCCAGAAGGTGATCACTGCCCTCGCCGCCCTGCTCCAGCTCGGGCCTGACTTCCGTTTTACCACCACCCTTGAAACCAAAGGTAACGTCTCGGGCGGCGAACTGAAAGGCGATCTTATCGCCCGTTTTGGTGGCGATCCCACCTTTAAGCGCCAGGATGTCCGCAACATGGTGGCGGTACTGAAAAAATCCGGCGTGACAAAAATCGACGGTAACGTGCTGATCGACACCTCCATTTTCGCCAGCCACGATAAAGCGCCCGGCTGGCCGTGGAATGACATGACGCAGTGCTTTAGCGCCCCGCCAGCCGCCGCAATCGTCGACCGTAACTGC
Source organism: Enterobacter cloacae complex sp. P24RS (assembly GCF_014982165.1). Classification (NCBI taxonomy): domain Bacteria; kingdom Pseudomonadati; phylum Pseudomonadota; class Gammaproteobacteria; order Enterobacterales; family Enterobacteriaceae; genus Enterobacter; species Enterobacter cloacae complex sp. P24RS. The sequence goes on along the minus strand of NZ_JADCKU010000016.1, from coordinate 108,716 downwards.
TTCTCCGTTTCGCTTTACAGCGCGCCTAAGCCCAATGACTTAGCGTTTATTCGCGTTGCCTCATACTACCCGGTCACGATGTTCAGCCAGGTACGGACGCTGGCGAAAGGCTCCCCGGAGGCGCAGTATTGCGAGCTGGACGTGGTACCGGGCGATCTCAACCGCTATACGCTCACCGGCTGCCTGACCCAGCGGGCTGACCCGCTGCCGCTGGCCTTCGCCATTCAGGACGGCGCGGGCTATGCCGGGGCCATTTTCAAAGACGAACTGAAGCAGGCGGGTATCACCTACACCGGGACGCTGCTGCGCCAGACGCAGGTGAATGAGCCAGGCACGGTGATCGCCAGCAAACAGTCTGCGCCACTGCATGATTTGCTTAAGATTATGCTGAAAAAGTCGGATAACATGATTGCCGACACAGTGTTCCGCATGATTGGGCACGCGCGCTTTGGCGTGCCGGGCACCTGGCGGGCCGGTTCTGACGCCGTACGTCAGATCCTGCGCCAGCAGGCGGGTATCGATCTGGGCAATACGATCGCCGTCGATGGTTCCGGTTTATCGCGCCATAACCTGATCTCGCCGGCAACCATGATGCAGGTATTGCAGTACATCGCTCAGCATGACGCTGAGCTAAACTTTATCACAATGCTGCCGCTGGCCGGACACGACGGTTCACTTCAGTACCGTGCGGGGCTTCACGCTGCGGGCGTGGACGGCAAAGTGTCAGCCAAAACGGGTTCCTTGCAGGGTGTTTACAACCTTGCCGGTTTCATCACGACAGCCAGCGGGCAACGCATGGCATTTGTGCAGTATCTCTCCGGGTATGCCGTCGAACCGGCCGACCAGCGCAATCGTCGTATTCCACTGGTGCGTTTCGAAAGCAGGCTCTACAAAGACATCTATCAAAACAACTGATGTTCACGGTGGCCTGCTGCCAGGCAGGCCACCGCCTCGCACTATTTCTTGTTGGTCTGAATCACAGGCACGACTTTCACCTCAATGAGACCGATACCTATCTTTCTGGCCGGGGAGGTGTACATTTGTCCCAATACGCTGCCTTCACGGCTGAGCGTCGGCTCAGGCGGAGTAATCATAATTAAACGCGAGTACGAATCCCCTTTAAAGCGAAGCGTAACGCGGGTCGGCTTTTCACCGAAGCGCGCATACTGCGTCTGCTCGCCGATCTTCACCGCTACCGGTGCATCAATATTTTTGCCATACGCTTTTGCTTCAATCTCAACGTCAAATTCGGGCACAAACGGGGCTTTATACAGCAACAATATCGACGGCGACGTCAGTGCATCTGACCATCGTCCCCAGGGCTCCTGTCGTCCTAGCCCCATCACGTTTTCGATGAAAAGAGGTAGCCCGTCGAGGTTGAACTTGTAGGTATCTGAAACATAACGGATCTCATCGGGATTCATCTTCAGCAGCCCTTGCTCACGCTGATACGTCGCTGAATTCGTGGGACCATCATCACTGCTAACGTTGCCCTCGTATTGTTCATCCATTACCTCCTCGACTGTCACCTTTCCCCCGGCTTTGCCTTGCGTGACGCACCATTTTTCAGAAAGCGAAAGATCGTTACGCCACAGCGTTGCGGGGCGAAAACATTTATCGACCCACAGGAAACGTTCGCCTTCGGGTAAAAATGCCAGGGATTGTCTTAGCGATAGAGTTCTGCTGCTATCGTCAATAACCGGTAATACCTCATTCGGTTTTATATCAATCAAAATCGGCAAACTATAGGTGTGACCGCTAAATGAAATCTCATTCTTACGCGTATCCAGCGTAAAACGATCGATGCGATCCGGGATCCCCCACAGGCCTCGAATGCTGCCCCCCCAGGCATAAAGTTTATTCTTAAATTCCGGTATAGTTTCGGTGAGCGATTTTTCACTGGCGGAGCTTCGTCCTAGCCCTATTTTCGTTCCACCACCGAGCAGATCCAGGACTGTCGCGCCATTATCAAGCGTGCTCCTTGGCTGCGACTTAATTTCGGCTTTTATCTTTGGTCCAAGCACAAAAAACAGATCCCGGCGTTCAAGCTTATTAAGATAGTCCACGGAAACCGCTGTGCTGGGCATTGCTAGGTGATCCGACGAAAGCACAACGATCGTATTGCTGGCCCATGGCGAAGACTGGATCCGCTGTACAAAGCGTGCAATATTTTCCTGACTACACAATACGGCACTTAGCGCATCAACCTTATGGCCTTCGATGGAATAACTGTTCTGACGACATCCTGGAGAAATGTAGCCTCTTGGAGGATGCGTATCGACCGTGAGTGCAAAAAGCGCAAAACGCTGCCCCGAGGAGGACAGTTCACTGAACTTTTCCCAGGCTTTATCCATAACAACACTGTCATACAGGCCCCAGTTATTCTGCACATCAAAATTATCCTTCAGCCCCGATTCGGTTAACCCCCAGGCATGCTTAATGCCATGCACTTTAAAGAAGGCATCTTTATCCGCGAAGTGAAGGTTGGCCCCCTGGTAGAAATAGGTTTCATATCCTGACTCGCTGAGTATATCACCCAGACATTTGCTCTCAGGATAAAAGCTCGTCACCGTATTCTGGCCATTAAACGCAGTGGGCTTAAAGAGTGGTAATCCGCACTGCGAGGCTACAATCCCCGCAATGGTGAAATCGGTGGCGGGCATTTGAAAAGTATTAGAAAAGTCCAAGCTCATGGACCTATGTTTATCCAAATCAGGAAGCAGATTGGGAAAAACATGTTGATCAAAATAGGTCCGTTCCAGACTTTCGCCATAGATATAGACTAAATTATATTTTGGATTTTCAATAATGCCGGGTTGATTAAAATAGTACTGATTAAAGTCCGAACCATCTATTTTCGTCGTCATCAGCGTATTACCGCTAAGCTGAGAGAAAGCCGGTGAGATAAACAGCGCGAGGGCGCTACAGCAAACAGAAAATAGCGTAAATATCCAGCTTTGCTTACCGTCTGATTGACCACGAAAGAGAATACGATGGATGATAACAATAATCACTGCACATAAGACTAATGCAAATAAAGATGGCCAGATGTAATCACTTATTTCACCGCCTTCCATTGTTGTCGTTAGCGTGTAAAGCACAGATTCATTAACACCATCGCCGGTAAAATACTGGCAGACAACCCAAAAGCCATCCAGAAACACCGAACCAACGGTCATAACGAATATGAACAGGGACAGATAAGCGTTTTGATAAGATTTAAACCGATACAACGCTGTTGCAAAAACCATGCAACTCACTGAAAAGATTAATAAATAGAGTGAATCCATTCTCTTACTCGTTAATTGTAAAACGTCAGTGGCAGAGACGTGATGAGTACAAGAGCAGCATTATAACTTTTGCTATAACTTCTCCCTATTTAATAAAATTTAATTAGGAATATATTAAGGATTACAAACGACAGAGGATAAGGGTGTACGCCTGAACCTTGCTTTCTGCCATAATCATTTCAGTAAAAGGACACGGGCTCGGAAGAACAGAGATGAAACTCCTTATCGTTGAAGACGATTTGTTATTACAGGAAGGGCTTGCGCTCGCGATGGCTAATGAAGGCTATGCGCTTGACTGTGCCGCCACGGCTGTGGAAGCTGACGCGCTGATCCAGAGCGGAGAATACAGCTTGGTGATCCTGGATTTAGGCCTGCCAGATAAAGACGGCGCGACCCTGCTCTGCCAGTGGCGTCGTCGCGGAGTGGAGAATCCCGTATTGATTCTTACCGCCCGCGATGCCATTGAAGACAGAATTAACGGGCTGGATTCCGGCGCTGACGATTATCTGGTAAAACCCTTCGCCCTTGCCGAGCTACAGGCGCGCGTACGGGCACTGATTCGGCGCTATCAGGGCCACAGCGACAACCTGCTGACGGACGGAGATATCACCCTTAATCTGCAAACCCAGCAGGTGCTTCGCCAGTCTCAGCCTGTGGAAGTGACGCCAAAAGAGTTCGCTCTGCTGACGCGCCTGATCATGCGCAGCGGGCAGACCGTGCACCGTGAGACGCTGCAACAGGACATCTACTCCTGGCAGGACGATCCGGGTTCAAACACGCTTGAAGTGCACATTCATAATCTGCGGCGCAAGCTCGGTAAAGATCGTATCAAAACCGTACGCGGCGTGGGTTACCGTCTGGAGAGCCAGAAATGAACAGTATGCGCCGGCGATTAATGGTGTTGCTGGCGGTGATACTGCTCTTTTTTCAACTGATTAGCGTGGTGTGGCTGTGGCATGAGAGCCGCGAACAAATCGGTTTTCTGGTGAACGAAACGTTGTCTGCAAAAGCGCGCAACAACCATGTTGAAAAAGAGATCCGCGAAGCCATTGCCTCTCTGCTGGTCCCTTCTCTGGTGATGGTCGGTTTTACCCTGTTTTTCTCATTCTGGGCAGTCACCTGGATCACCCGGCCACTCAACCAACTTCGCGCCAGCCTTGCGAACCGCTCGGCGGATAATCTGACTCCCCTGCCGATGTATTCGGATATGGAAGAGATAGGCGCAGTAACTGCGTCGCTGAACCAACTGCTCGCCCGGCTGGACCATACTATCCAGCAGGAACGCCTGTTCACCGCCGATGCGGCGCATGAGTTACGAACGCCGCTTGCGGGGATCAGGCTTCATCTGGAGCTGATGACCCAGTCCGGTTCTCCGCAGGCCACGCCACTCATAAGCCGTATCGACCAGCTGATGCATACGGTAGAACAGCTGCTGATGCTGGCGCGTGCCGGACAGGCGATGGCCAGCGGCCATTACGATACCGTGAACTGGACAGAGACTATTATTGCCCCGCTCAGACTGGAGCATGAAGCTAAAGAGCATACGGTGATATGGCCTGCTGAAAGCACGCTGACGGTGCAGGGAGATGCCGTTCTGTTACGTCTGATGTTAAGGAACCTTCTGGAGAATGCCGTCCGCTACAGCCCGGCAGGCACAACCATTGAAGTGGCATTAACGGCGATGGAAGGCGGTACCCGGGTCAGCGTTACCGATCAGGGGCCGGGTATAGATGAGGCGCACCGACAGTCGATTACCGAACCGTTCCGCCGTCTCGACCAGCGCTACGGTGGCAGCGGCCTTGGGCTGAGCATTGTACAGCGTATCGTGCAGCTCCATCATGGTCATTTAACGCTGGTAAACGGTGCTGAGGGCGGCTTAATCGCCAGCTGCTGGCTACCCGCGAAGATAGGATAAAAAAAAGCCCCGTAAGGGGCTTTATGCAGGGCTTAGTGCTTGTAAATGAACTCGACGCCTTCTTCGTCGTCTTCATCCCAGTCATCGTCCCAGTCTTCATCATCTTCTTCCGCCTCCAGCTCTTCGAGCTGCTGGCGGTGGTAGTCATCCCACATGAATTCGACTTTTTCAGGCTGTTTCGCTTCTTCTGCCTGAACAACCGGATTCTCGATGATAAAGGTCATTACATCCCAGCAGAGTTCTTTCACGCCAACCTGGCTGGCGGCAGAGATCAGATAGTACTTATCTTCCCAGCCCATCGCTTCGGCAATCGCTTTTGCCTTCGCTTCAGCTTCCGCTTTGTCCATCAGGTCGATCTTGTTGAACACCAGCCAGCGTGGTTTTTCCGCCAGTTTTTCACTGTATTTTTCAAGCTCGCCGATAATGATACGGGCGTTTTCAACCGGATCGGAACCGTCGATCGGATCGATGTCGATGAGGTGCAACAGTACGCGGCAACGCTCAAGGTGCTTCAGGAAGCGAATACCCAGACCGGCGCCTTCTGCCGCCCCTTCAATCAGACCTGGAATGTCAGCTACCACAAAGCTCTTTTCGTTATCCATACGAACAACGCCCAGGCTCGGCACCAGCGTAGTAAACGGATAGTCCGCCACTTTTGGTTTCGCCGCAGACACTGCACGGATAAACGTTGATTTACCGGCGTTTGGCATACCCAGCATACCTACGTCTGCCAACAGCATCAGTTCAAGTTGCAGGTCGCGCTTATCGCCCGGGGTACCCATCGTTTTCTGACGCGGGGTACGGTTAACGGACGATTTGAAACGGCTGTTACCCAGACCGTGCCAGCCGCCTTTCGCCACCATCAGGCGCTGACCGTGTTTGGTCATATCACCCATGGTTTCGCCCGTGCCCTGATCGATGACACGCGTACCCACCGGCACTTTGATCGTCACGTCTTTACCGCGTTTACCGGTACAGTCGCGGCTCTGGCCGTTCTGGCCACGCTCGGCGCGGAAAGATTTTTCGAAACGGTAGTCGATCAGCGTGTTGAGGTTTTCATCCGCCTCCAGCCACACGTCACCGCCGTCACCGCCGTCACCGCCGTCAGGACCGCCACGAGGAATATATTTTTCACGGCGGAAGCTTACACAACCGTTACCGCCATCACCTGCCACGACCAGAATCGTCGCTTCATCAACAAACTTCATTTTACTCTCCGTAACTCATTCGCCTGAGCGGGGGACTATTACAACCGCTTCATTTTTGCGCCAACGTCCCCAGAGACGATGACCAATGGCGGAATACATCGCGCCCGCAACCACGACAAACGCACCGAGATAACCCAACAGGTTGAGCATCGGCTTGACGAAGACATCGGGCCAGGCCATTGATAACAAATCTGAAAATAACAGCGTAAACAGCGGGGTAAGCGTGATTAGGGCGCTCACCTGTGCTGCCTGCCAGCGCGCCATAGATTCCGCCAGCGCGCCATAACCAACCAGCGTATTCAGCCCACAAAAAATGAGGCACGCCAGTTGCCAGTCGCTGAGCTGGGTAATCACACCCGGCTTCGCTAACGGCAATAATGCCAGTGTACACAAAGTGTACAGCAAAAAGAGGATCTGCTGTGAGGCAAGACGGCGCAATAACACCTTTTGCGCGACGCCATAACTCACCCAGACCGTTGCTGCACCCACCCCGAAAATGACACCCCAGGTGTAATCCGTCAGGCGGGTAAAAATCTCGATCAGGCTGGTGTTAAAGAACATCACCAGACCGCAAAGCAGCATGCTTGCTCCGATGATCTGCGTACCGCGCATCTTCTCCTTAAGGATAAAGACGCTGGCGACCATCATGCCGACCGGTGAAAGTTGCCCAATCACCTGCGACGCTGTAGGGCTAAGATATTGCAGGGAGGAGCTGAACAGAATGAAGTTCCCGAACAGACCGCCCGTCGCGATAGCCAGTAATACCAGCCAGCGCGGTTTTCGGAAGATGCGCAGCGGTGGCAGCTTACCTTTGACGGCCAGAATGGCGCCCAGGCCAATGCTTGCCATCAGGAAGCGATAAAACACCACCGTAGGCGGTTCCATCACTTCCAGTACCTGCTTCATTGCAATTGGCAGCGCACCCCAGCACATTGCGGTAGTGAGCGCCAAAAGAATACCAATGCCGGCCTGCTGCTTCATGCCCGTTTTCCCTACAGAAAATTTTCCGGGTTTCCAATGTAAAAAGCCCCGCAACACGTTGCGGGGCTTTAATCCGTTACCGGACCGAGAAAACCTTACTCAGCAACGATGCTGATGTATTTACGGTTGTTCGGGCCTTTAACTTCAAATTTCACTTTACCGTCTGCTTTAGCAAACAGAGTGTGGTCACGACCGCAACCTACGTTGGTACCCGCGTGGAACTTGGTGCCACGCTGACGAACGATGATGCTACCCGCCAGAACGGATTCGCCACCGAAACGCTTAACGCCCAGGCGTTTAGCTTCTGAATCGCGACCGTTACGTGTGGAGCCGCCAGCCTTTTTATGTGCCATTTAAATCTCTCCTCAGGTCTTAGGCGCTGATGCCAGTAATTTTCACATCAGTGAACCACTGACGGTGGCCCTGCTGCTTACGATAGTGTTTACGACGACGAAACTTAACGATTTTAACTTTCTCGCCACGACCGTGAGCAACAACTTCAGCTTTGATAACGCCGCCATCAACGAAAGGAACGCCGATTTTGACTTCTTCACCGTTTGCGATCATCAGAACTTCTGCGAACTCAACAGATTCGCCAGTTGCGATGTCCAGCTTTTCCAGGCGAACGGTCTGACCTTCGCTTACTCGGTGTTGTTTACCACCACTTTGGAAAACCGCGTACATATAAACTCCGCTTCCGCGCACATCCTCGTATGATTCAGAGTGCGCTATAAATATTCACAATAGGGCGCGAATATTACGCAAAACGCGAGCCTTTGACAAGTGCTACCATCAATACATGAAGAAAAAAAACACAACACGTACGGTAACGTTTATCTGAGCCGTTTTTTCAGTACAATCAGCAATACTATTTATAAACCGAAACCCTTTGTGTACCCATCTCGTGTGGGATAAACAGGATAAAAAGCCCGGCTTTTGCGATGAATTTAGAAAAAATCAATGAGTTAACCGCGCAAGATATGGCGGGTGTGAATGCAGCAATCCTGGAGCAACTCAACTCTGACGTTCAGCTGATCAATCAGTTGGGCTATTACATCGTCAGCGGCGGCGGTAAACGTATTCGTCCAATGATTGCCATTCTGGCCGCACGCGCGGTTGGCTATCAGGGGAACGCCCACGTCACAATCGCGGCGCTGATCGAATTTATCCACACCGCCACCCTGCTTCACGACGATGTTGTGGATGAATCAGACATGCGTCGGGGTAAAGCCACCGCCAACGCCGCGTTTGGTAATGCGGCAAGCGTTCTGGTCGGGGATTTTATCTATACCCGCGCTTTCCAGATGATGACCAGCCTTGGCTCGCTGAAGGTGCTGGAAGTGATGTCAGAAGCGGTGAACGTTATCGCTGAAGGCGAAGTCCTACAGTTGATGAACGTTAACGACCCGGACATCACCGAAGAAAACTACATGCGGGTGATTTACAGCAAGACCGCACGTCTGTTTGAAGCCGCCGCGCAGTGCTCCGGGATTCTGGCAGGCTGTAGCGAAGCGCAGGAAAAAGGGCTTCAGGACTATGGCCGCTATCTCGGTACCGCATTCCAGCTGATTGATGATTTGCTGGACTACAGCGCGGATGGCGAAACGCTCGGTAAAAACGTCGGTGATGACCTGAACGAAGGCAAGCCAACGTTGCCGCTGCTCCACGCGATGCACAATGGCACACCGGATCAGGCGAAAATGATCCGCGAGGCTATCGAGCAGGGAAATGGTCGCCATCTTCTGGAACCGGTACTGGAAACAATGGCAATCTGTGGCTCCCTGGAATGGACGCGTCAGCGTGCAGAAGAAGAAGCAGACAAAGCCATCGCCGCCATTCAGGTCATTCCTGACAGCCCATGGCGTGATGCGCTAATCGGCCTCGCGCACATCGCCGTCCAGCGCGATCGTTAATCCCCTCCTCGTCTCCCTGCGCTCCGCAGGGAGATTCCAGTACGCACCAGTAAATTACATTTCCGTGTAAGCTCATCAGGTTACAGGCCGCATGTATAAAGCCATGCCTTATTCTGAATATTGCTTCTCGTAACATGAACTTTTTAGAACAGATGTTCTAAGTGAGTATAGTAATGCTGTCTTTTCACACGAAAAGGCGTGGACGATAACGAACACAAGGACAGCATTATGGATACAAAATTCATCGACTGGCATTCTGCTGATATTATTGCGGCACTGCGTAAAAAAGGGACATCGCTGGCTGCCGAATCACGTCGCAACGGGTTGAGCTCGTCGACGCTGGCAAATGCACTGACCCGCCCATGGCCGAAGGGGGAGCTGATTATCGCGAGAGCGCTGGATACGCATCCGTGGGTGATATGGCCGTCACGCTACCACGATCCCATTACCCATGAATTTATCGACAGAACGCGCATGATGCGTCAGAGCAAAACGAAGAAAGCACATCAGGACTGATGCACCGGGATTTACAGGAACAGCAATCCCCCGGCCTGTTCTGGCAGGGGGGTGCCGGAACGATTACTCGCCCTTCACACGCTCGATATTCGCACCCAGCGCGCGCAGTTTGTCTTCAATGCGCTCGTAACCACGGTCGATGTGGTAGATACGATCGACAACGGTAGTCCCTTCCGCAATACACCCTGCCAGTACCAGACTCGCAGACGCGCGCAGATCGGTCGCCATCACCTGCGCACCGGACAGTTTTTCAACGCCGTGACAGATGACCGTGTTGCTTTCAATCTCAGCATGCGCTCCCATACGGATCAGCTCCGGGACATGCATGAAACGGTTTTCGAAGATGGTTTCCGTGATGAAGCCCGTGCCTTCGGCCACCAGGTTCAGCAGCGTGAACTGCGCCTGCATATCCGTCGGGAAGGCCGGGTGTGGCGCAGTGCGCACGTTAACAGCTTTAGGACGCTGCCCGTGCATATCCAGGCTTATCCAGTCTTCACCGATTTCAATGTCCGCGCCCGCATCGCGCAGCTTCGCCAGCACCGCATCCAGGGTATCCGGCTGTGCGTTGCGGCAGACAATCTTACCGCCAGAAATGGCCGCCGCCACCAGGAAGGTCCCGGTTTCGATACGGTCTGGCAGGACGCGGTACACGCCGCCACCCAGACGCTCAACGCCTTCGATGGTAATACGGTCCGTGCCCTGCCCGCTGATCTTCGCACCCAGTGCGACCAGGAAATTCGCGGTGTCCACGATTTCCGGTTCACGCGCGGCGTTTTCAATGATGGTAGTGCCTTCTGCCAGCGTAGCAGCCGACATGATGGTCACCGTTGCGCCCACGCTCACTTTGTCCATGACAATGTGCGCGCCTTTCAGACGACCATTGACGGACGCTTTCACGTAGCCTTCTTCCAGCTTGATCTCCGCGCCCAGCTTTTCCAGGCCAAAGATATGCAGATCGACGGGACGCGCGCCGATAGCACATCCGCCCGGGAGTGAAACCTGACCCTGACCGAAACGCGCCACCAGCGGCCCAAGGGCCCAGATGGAAGCACGCATGGTTTTCACCAGCTCATACGGTGCTGAGAAGTTGTTCACGTTGCTGGCATCGATCCAGACGGAACCGTTACGCTCCACTTTGGTGCCCAACTGGCCGAGCAACTTCATGGTCGTGTCGATATCTTTCAGCTTCGGTACGTTCTGGATCTCTACCGGCTCTTCTGCGAGCAGCGCAGCGAAAAGAATGGGCAGCGCGGCGTTTTTAGCGCCAGAAATTGTGACTTCGCCCTGGAGACGCGTGGGTCCCTGTACACGAAATTTATCCATTGTTTGCTCTCTTATAAATTCAACCGTGCTGCGGGCGCTTCGCCCCCAGCTCAAAAACCGTTTAGTTTGCGATCGCGTGCCCACTCCTGTGGGGTGAACGCTTTAATCGACAGGGCGTGAATGCGGTTGTCCGCAATGTATTCCATCAGCGGCGCATACACAGCCTGCTGTTTTTTCACGCGACTCATTCCGTCGAACATCTCACCCACAGCAATAACCTGGAAGTGACTGCCATCGCCAGAGACGTGGGCTTCCTGAAGGGAGAGTGCATTCATCAGCACAGTCTGGATTTCATTATTTTCCATGGGGTCTACATCATCTGATAGTGAAAACAAGCCCAACATCTTAGAGCAAAGTGGCGCGGTCTTAAACAAGCAAAAAGCCCCGACGCGCAAACTGTCGGGGCTTTCGGAAGTAACGTACTGAAAAAATTAGCGAGGTAATACGTCTTCGGGCAAATTGTAAAGCTGTGCAAGGGTGACGACGTTGTCGCTTACCCCCGTCAGGGTAACGCTGCTCCCCTGCTTTTTGCCCGTGGCAACCAGGTGCGCCAGCAGCGCAATACCGGCGGTATCTACCCGCGTGACGCCATGTAGATCAATCCGCGTCACGCCCTGCATCGCGTTATGGCGAGCGTCCCACAGCGGGTTAAGCAGATCCTGATCCAGCTCTCCCGTCAGCGTCAGCGTCTCGCCGTCTCGCGCCCAGCTAAGCTGCTGCAACATTACTTCTTCTCGTCCAGGGTAATTTTCTGACGAGAGATAGACTGAAGCTGAGCCGTCAGGCCATCAATCCCTTTGGTGCGCAGCAGATCGCTCCACTCGTTCTGTTTAGTGGTGATCATGCTTACGCCTTCGGCGATCATGTCATACGCCTGCCAGTTTCCGGTCTGGCTGTTCTTACGCCACTGGAAGTCCAGGCGAACCGGCGGACGGCCATTTGGATCGATAATTGTCACGCGGATAGGAATGATGGTGGCATCGCCCAGCGGCTGTTCAGGGGCAATCTGATAGGTCTGACCGTGATACATCGCCAGCGCCTGGCCGTAAGCCTGTTTCAGGTATTCACGGAACGCCGCGAAGTAAGCCTCGCGCTGCGCCGGGGTCGCCTCTTTGTAATAACGGCCCAGCACCAGCGCGCCCGCATACTTGATCTGCACATACGGCAGCAGCTCCTGATCCACGACATCACGCAGATAGTCAGGGTTAGAGCGGATTTTGGGCTGTTCGTTTTTAAGACGGTCGAAGGTTTTCTTCGCAGCCTCATCCATCAGTTTGTACGGGTTACTCTGATCCGCAGCGTGTACCGCAGTCAGAGGGGCAATGACCAGCATGGCAACCATTAACAGTCGTTTAAACATGAATGACTTCTCCTGAAATTAATTCGTCGCGCCTGGCGTCGGTTCGACGTTGGTGTGGTCTTCACTCTGCGCAGTGGCATCGTCAGACTTTTTATCATCCCCTTTACTGTTGTAAAGGAACTGACCAATCATATCCTCCAGCACCATCGCTGACTTGGTATCCTGGATTACGCTACCGTCTTTAAGGATAGACGTTCCCAGCTCAGGATCTTCAAAACCAACGTTGAGGGCCAGATATTGCTCCCCCAGCAGGCCAGAAGTGCGGATAGAGAGCGAGCTGGTGTCAGGAATGTGGTTATAGCGCTCTTCGATATCCATCGCGACGCGCGGCAGATACGTTTTTTCATCAAGCGTAATGTCCGCTACACGTCCAATGACGACGCCACCAATACGCACCGGCGAGCGCGCCTTCAGGCCGCCGATATTATCGAAGGTCGCGTAGACGCGATACGTCGGCTCGGCGCGAACAGAGGTAATGTCCGCCGCTCGCAGGCAGATGAACAGCGCGGCCAGCAGCGCCAGAAGCAGAAACACGCCAACCCAAATTTCATTTTTTCTCGTTTGCATGAACTCAATTCCCAAACATCAGTGCGGTGAGCACAAAATCCAGACCTAAAACGGCCAGCGACGAATGTACGACAGTACGCGTCGTTGCGCGGCTAATGCCCGCCGACGTCGGAATGGCATCGTAACCATTAAACAACGCAATCCAGGTAACCGTCACAGCGAAAACCACGCTCTTGATCAGACAGTTCACCAAATCCATCCGCAGATCGATGGCGTCCTGCATGGCAGACCAGAAGAACCCGGCATCAATGCCTTTCCAGTTGACGCCGACCAGCGCGCCGCCCCAGATACCGACCGCCACAAAGAGGATAGTCAGTAACGGTAAGGAGATAACCCCGGCCCAGAAGCGCGGAGAGATCACCCGGCGCAGCGGATCGACCGCCATCATCTCCATGCTGGAAAGCTGCTCGGTGGCGCGCATCAGGCCAATTTCCGCCGTCAGTGCTGACCCGGCACGCCCGGCGAACAGCAGCGCGGCAACCACCGGCCCGAGCTCACGCAGCAGCGAGAGCGCCACCAGCATGCCAAGGCTGGTCTCCGCGCTGTAGGTTGTCAGCACCAGATACCCCTGCAACCCCAGCACCATGCCGATAAACAGCCCCGACACGATGATGATAAGCATCGACAGTACGCCGACGTTATAAAGCTGCCGCACCAGTAACGGCGCATGCTTGCGGAACTCCGGTTTGCCAACCAGCGCGTTGAACAACATCAATCCGGCACGCCCGAACGTACTGATGGTTTTTAGGCCACGGTGTCCAAGACCCGCCAACGCATTTAACAGCATGAGTGGCTTAACTCCCTATTCCCAGTAAATCGTCATGATAGTCGCCTGCCGGATAGCGGAAAGGCACCGGCCCATCTGCGATACCGTCCAGGAACTGCCGCACGCGCGGATCGCCATTCTCCTGCAACGCCTGAGCGCTGCCGTGGGCGACGATCTTTTTGTCAGCCACAATATAGGCGTAATCAGCAATGCTCAGCACTTCCGGCACGTCGTGGGAAACCACCACGCAGGTGACGCCAAGGGCGCTGTTCAGTTCTGAAATGAGCTTCACCAGTACGCCCATAGTGATAGGGTCCTGCCCGACGAACGGTTCGTCGAACATGATTAAATCCGGTTCAAGGGCAATAGCACGCGCCAGCGCGGCGCGGCGCGCCATTCCGCCGGAGAGTTCGGACGGCATAAGTTTCGCCGCCCCCCGCAACCCCACGGCTTCGAGCTTCATCATCACCGTGCTGTGCAACAGCGCAGGAGGAAGATGGGTGTGCTCACGCAGCGGATAGGCCACGTTGTCAAATACGTTCATATCGGTGAACAGCGCACCCGACTGAAAGAGCATGCTCATTCGTTTGCGAACCGTGTAGAGGCGCGAGCGAGACATCTCCGGGACGTTTTCGCCGTCGAAGAGAATTTCGCCGCTATCAGGGGGGATTTGCCCGCCGATAAGACGCAGCAACGTCGTTTTACCGATCCCTGACGGCCCCATGATGGCGGTGATTTTACCGCGCGGCACGGTCAGCGAAATATCATCAAATATCACCCGGCTGCCGCGAGAAAAACTGACGCCCCGGACATCGACTATATTCGCCATCGTTTGGCTCATTTATGGTTCCTTACTTACCTTGCTTCACGGCTGGCATGAAGCGTAAATCAGCCCTAAACCCCGCATTTTTACAGAATATTCACTATTGGGGTTAGCTAAAGCTGGCATTTGTTTTACTTTTCCGGCGCATAAAGTCAAAATTAGGAATTCGTCACGTCTCAGACTTCATCTGGCGCCAGAATCCGTGCGCAGTGGACCAGCGAGTATACCTGAAGAAAGGACTTTTGATGCTTTTAGCAACAGCACTGTTAATAATTGGTTTACTGTTGGTGGTCTACAGTGCTGACCGTTTGGTCTTTGCCGCATCCATTCTTTGTCGACTCATTGGCATGCCGCCCATCATTATCGGGATGACGGTGGTCAGTGTAGGCACATCGCTTCCTGAAATCATTGTTTCTGTTTCAGCCTCGCTGCATGGTCAGGTCGACCTCGCTATCGGCACCGCGATTGGCTCTAACATCGTCAATATATTACTGATTTTAGGCTTAGCCGCATTGCTGCATCCATTTCGCGTCCATTCTGATGTTTTGCGCCGCGAATTGCCGCTAATGTTAGTCGTTAGCCTGCTGGCTGGCTACGTGCTTTACGACGGGGTGCTGAGCATTGATGACGGTATATTCCTGCTCGCCCTGGCCGGGATCTGGTTGCTTTACAGCGTGAAAATCGCGCGTCTGGCGGAAAAACAGGGCAACGATAGCCTCACGCGTGAGCATCTCGCCGAGCTGCCCAGGGAAGGCACCTTACCCGTCGCCCTGCTGTGGCTGGGCGTCGCACTGATCATCATGCCGATGGCCACGCGGATGGTCGTCGATAACGCGACGGTGCTGGCGAACGCGTTTGCGATGAGCGAACTGACAATCGGTCTGACGGTCATCGCCATCGGCACCAGCCTGCCAGAGCTGGCCACCGCCATCGCCGGGGCGCGTAAAGGGGAAGATGATATCGCCATCGGCAATATCATTGGCTCTAATATTTTCAATATCGCGATCGTGACGGGGCTGCCGGCGCTGATCTCGCCGGGGCCGTTTAATCCCATGGTCTTCACGCGCGATTACGGTGTGATGCTGCTGGTCAGCGTCATTTTCGCCCTGCTCTGCTGGCGGCGAAAAGAGCAGATCGGCAAAGGCGCAGGCGCGCTGCTGACGGGTGGATTTATCGTATGGCTGGCGATGCTGTACTGGCTCTCGCCACTTCTCTCTGGGTAAACGGAAACGCATTATGTCGCAAATAGAATTGCAGCCGGGTTTTGACTTTCAGAAAGCAGGCAAAGACGTTCTGGAGATTGAACGTGAAGGTCTGGCGCAGTTAGATCAGTACATTAATCAGGATTTTAGTCTGGCCTGTGAGAAAATGTTCTACTGTGCCGGTAAAGTCGTAGTGATGGGGATGGGCAAGTCTGGCCATATCGGGCGCAAAATGGCGGCGACCTTTGCCAGCACCGGCACCTCGTCCTTCTTCGTTCATCCGGGTGAAGCCGCGCACGGTGACCTCGGGATGGTTACGCCGCAGGACGTGGTTATTGCGCTGTCTAACTCCGGGGAATCGAATGAAATCCTGGCGTTGATCCCGGTGCTGAAGCGCCTGCGCGTCCCGCTGATTTGCATGACCAGCCGCCCGGAAAGCAGCATGGCGCGTGCGGCAGATATTCACCTGTGTGTGAAGGTGCCGAAAGAAGCCTGTCCTCTGGGACTGGCCCCGACCTCCAGCACCACCGCCGCGCTGGTGATGGGCGATGCCCTTGCCGTTGCGCTGCTGGAAGCCCGCGGTTTTACGCCTGAAGATTTCGCCCTGTCTCACCCCGGCGGCGCGCTCGGGCGCAAACTGCTGCTGCGGGTTAACGATATTATGCACACCGGGGATGAAATTCCGCACGTCAGCAAAGAGGCTTCTCTGCGCGACGCGTTGCTGGAAATCACCCGAAAAAACCTGGGCATGACGGTCATCTGCGACGACCTGATGAAGATTCAGGGCATTTTTACCGACGGTGACCTGCGCCGGGTGTTCGATATGGGTGTGGATGTCCGAACGCTGGGCATCGCGGACGTGATGACGCCAGGCGGGATCCGCGTCCGTCCGGGCACGCTGGCGGTCGATGTGCTGAACCTGATGCAGTCCCGTCATATCACCTCAGTGATGGTTGCCGATGGCGACCAACTGCTGGGTGTGGTACATATGCATGATCTGCTGCGCGCAGGCGTAGTGTAATGAAGGATAAGACAATGAGTAATGCGGGTGCATCCCTTGCAACCTGTTATGGCCCGGTGAGCGCCCAGATGATGGCAAAGGCGGAAACTATCCGCCTGCTGATCCTCGATGTAGACGGCGTGCTTTCCGACGGTCTGATTTATATGGGCAATAACGGCGAAGAGCTGAAAGCCTTTAACGTTCGCGACGGTTACGGTATCCGCTGTGCGCTCACGTCCGGTATTGAAGTTGCAATCATCACCGGGCGGAAAGCTAAACTGGTAGAAGATCGGTGTGAAACGCTGGGCATTACGCATCTCTATCAGGGACAGTCTGATAAGATGGTAGCCTTCCGTGATTTGCTGGAAAAACTGGCCATTGCGCCAGAGAATGTAGCGTATGTCGGGGATGATTTGATCGACTGGCCAGTGATGGCAGAGGTAGGTCTGAGCATTGCCGTGGCTGACGCGCACCCGCTGCTGATCCCGCGTGCTGATTACGTTACCCATATTTACGGTGGCCGCGGCGCCGTGCGTGAAGTCTGCGATCTGCTTCTGCTGGCGCAGGGCAAGCTTGATGAGGCGAAAGGGCAATCGATATGAGTAAAACCAGACGTTGGGTTATCATTCTGCTTTCGCTTGTCGTCCTGATCCTGATTGGCGTGAACCTCGCTGACCGCGATGATACGCAAACGGAAGTGGTCAACACGAGTGACCCGACCTACAAAAGCGATCGCAGCGATACCGTGGTTTATAGCCCGGAAGGCGCACTGAACTATCGCCTGATTGCTCAGCATGTCGAATATTTTTCAGATGACGGTGTTTCGTGGTTTACCCAGCCGGTGCTGACCACCTTTGATACCGACAAAGTGCCGACGTGGTCGATCAAGTCTGACCGGGCAAAACTGACAAATGACCGTATGCTTTATCTGTATGGTCACGTTGAGGTCAACGCCCTGACCGCTGACGCTCAACTGCGCAAAATTACGACCGATAACGCCCAGATCAACCTGGTCACCCAGGATGTCACGTCGCAGGATTTAGTCACCCTGTATGGCACAACATTTAATTCCAGCGGTTTAAGAATGCGCGGGAACTTACGCAGCAAAAACGCCGAGCTGATTGAAAAGGTTAGAACCTCCTATGAAATTCAAAACAAACAAACTCAGCCTTAAAGTTGTTATCGCCAGCGCGCTGCTGGCGGCCAGTCTTCCCGCGCTTGCTGTGACTGGCGACACCGAGCAGCCGATTCATATCGAATCTGATACGCAGTCTCTGGATATGCAGGGTAACGTCGTTACCTTTACCGGCAACGTCGTTGTGACCCAGGGCACCATCAAAATCAATGCCGATAAAGTGGTCGTTACCCGTCCGGGCGGCGAGCAGGGCAAAGAGATTATTGATGGTTATGGCAACCCGGCCACGTTCTACCAGATGCAGGACAACGGCAAGCCGGTAAAAGGCCATGCCTCGCATATGCACTACGAACTGGCGAAGGATCTGGTCATCCTGACCGGTAATGCTTACCTGGAACAGCTGGACAGCAACATCAAAGGCGACAAGATCACCTATCTGGTGAAAGAGCAGAAAATGCAGGCCTCCAGCGAAAAAGGTAAACGCGTCACTACCGTGCTTGTGCCTTCGCAGTTGCAGGACAAGAACAACGGTCAGGCTCCGGCACAGAAAAAGAGTAACTAATTCGTTATGGCAACATTAACTGCAAAAAACCTCGCGAAAGCGTACAAGGGCCGCCGCGTCGTCGAAGATGTCAGTCTGACCGTCAACTCCGGCGAAATCGTGGGCTTGCTTGGCCCTAACGGTGCGGGTAAAACCACAACCTTTTACATGGTGGTGGGCATTGTCCCGCGTGACGCTGGCAACATCATCATTGATGATGAAGACATCAGCCTGCTGCCGCTGCATGCCCGCGCGCGTCGTGGCATCGGCTACCTGCCGCAGGAAGCGTCTATCTTCCGCCGCTTAAGCGTGTTCGATAACCTGATGGCCGTGCTCCAGATCCGTGACGATCTGACCAGCGAGCAGCGCACCGACCGCGCGAACGAGCTGATGGAAGAGTTTCATATTGAACATCTTCGCGACAGCCTCGGTCAGGCGCTGTCCGGCGGTGAACGCCGCCGCGTTGAGATTGCGCGCGCGCTGGCAGCAAATCCGAAATTTATCCTGCTGGATGAGCCGTTTGCGGGCGTTGACCCGATTTCGGTTATCGATATCAAACGTATCATTGAGCATCTGCGCGACAGCGGGCTTGGCGTACTGATCACGGACCACAACGTACGCGAAACGCTGGCCGTGTGTGAACGCGCCTACATTGTGAGCCAGGGCCATCTGATTGCCCACGGTACGCCGCAGCAAATCCTCGAAGATGAGCATGTTAAGCGCGTGTACCTTGGGGAAGACTTCAGACTCTGATAGGGTAGAGGTTAAGTCACGCCGAACCGGAGAAAAACGCGCTGAACATGAAGCAAGGTTTGCAATTACGGCTCAGCCAGCAACTGGCCATGACGCCGCAGCTACAACAGGCCATTCGTCTGTTGCAGTTGTCCACGTTAGAACTCCAGCAGGAGCTCCAGCAGGCGCTGGACAGCAATCCGCTGCTGGAGCAAACCGATCTTCATGACGAGGTAGATACCCAGCAAACGCAGGACACGGAAACGCTCGACACCGCCGATGCGCTCGAACAAAAAGAGATGCCGGACGAGCTGCCGCTGGATGCCAGCTGGGATGAAATCTACACCGCAGGAACGCCTTCCGGCACGCGCGCGGATTATCAGGACGACGAACTGCCGGTCTATCAGGGCGAAACCACCCAGTCGCTTCAGGACTACCTGATGTGGCAGGTGGAGCTGACGCCTTTCTCGGATACCGATCGCGCGATTGCCACCTCGATTGTCGATGCCGTTGACGACACGGGCTATTTGACCGTGACGCTGGACGATATTCTGGAAAGCATCGGCGATGACGACATTGAGATGGAAGAGATCGAAGCCGTCCTCAAGCGCGTCCAGCGTTTCGACCCGATTGGCGTCGCCGCGAAAGATCTGCGCGACTGCCTGCTGATCCAGCTTTCGCAGTTTGCCAAAGAGACACCGTGGATTGACGAAGCCCGGCTCATCATCAGCGATCATCTGGATCTGCTGGCGAATCACGATTTCCGCACCCTGATGCGCGTCACGCGCCTCAAAGAAGAGGTGCTGAAGGAAGCGGTGAATCTGATCCAGTCACTCGATCCGCGTCCGGGACAGTCGATCCAGACCAGCGAACCGGAATATGTCATTCCTGATGTGCTGGTGAGAAAGCACAACGGCCGCTGGGTCGTTGAACTGAACGCCGACAGCCTTCCTCGCCTGCAAATCAACCAGCAATATGCCTCCATGTGCACCAGCGCACGTAACGACGCCGATAATCAATACATTCGCAGCAACCTTCAGGAAGCACGATGGTTGATTAAGAGCCTGGAGAGCCGAAATGACACGCTGCTGCGCGTCAGCCGCTGTATTGTCGAACAGCAGCAGGCGTTCTTTGAACAGGGCGAAGAGTTTATGAAACCGATGGTGCTGGCAGACATCGCCCAGGCCGTCGAGATGCATGAATCAACCATTTCCCGCGTGACTACGCAGAAGTACCTGCACAGCCCGCGCGGTATTTTTGAGCTTAAGTATTTCTTCTCCAGCCACGTGAACACCGAAGGCGGCGGCGAAGCCTCGTCAACGGCCATTCGCGCACTGGTGAAGAAGTTGATCGCCGCGGAGAACCCCGCGAAGCCACTCAGTGACAGTAAGCTAACCACCATGCTGTCCGATCAGGGTATTATGGTGGCACGCCGTACTGTTGCGAAGTATCGAGAGTCTTTATCCATTCCGCCGTCTAACCAGCGTAAACAGCTGGTTTGACACAACCGATAAGGAAGACACTATGCAGCTCAATATCACCGGACATAACGTCGAGATTACTGAGGCCTTACGCGATTTTGTGAACACTAAGTTCGCAAAACTCGAGCAGTATTTCGAAAGGATCAATCAGGTCTATGTTGTGTTGAAAGTGGAGAAAGTGACGCATATCTCGGATGCGACTCTGCACGTCAACGGAGGGGAACTCCATGCCAGTGCGGAAGGGCAAGACATGTACGCGGCTATCGACGGCTTGATTGATAAGCTTGCGAGACAGCTCAATAAACATAAAGATAAACTGAAACAACACTAATTGTCCGGGCAGTTAACGGGTGCAGGACGGCCTGTTGTGAGACACAACAGGCCATTTGTACGGTTAGCGCTTAGGTGAAATTATGATAAACAACGATTCCGCTCTACAACTGAGCAATGTCCTTAACCAGGATTGTACCCGCAGTGGCGTTCACTGCCAGAGCAAAAAACGTGCGCTGGAAATTATCAGTGAACTGGCCGCAAAACAGCTGGGTCTGCCGCCGCAGATCGTGTTTGAAGCCATTCTGACCCGTGAAAAAATGGGCAGTACCGGCATCGGCAACGGCATTGCGATCCCGCATGGCAAGCTGGAAGAAGATACGCTGCGTGCCGTGGGGGTGTTTGTGCAACTGGAAACGCCTATCGCTTTTGACGCCATTGATAACCAGCCTGTGGATCTGCTCTTCGCGCTGCTGGTTCCTGCCGATCAGACCAAAACCCATCTGCACACGCTGTCGCTGGTGGCCAAACGTCTGGCGGACAAAACCATTTGTCGTCGACTGCGCTCAGCCCAAAGTGATGAAGAGCTTTATCAAATTATCACTGAAGCAGAAGGCAATCAGGATGAGGCATAATCGGGAGAAGGCCTTCAGAACGGCTGCCCTGAGGAGAAACGGAACATGGTGCTGATGATCGTCAGCGGTCGTTCGGGGTCCGGTAAGTCCGTGGCCCTGCGTGCGCTGGAAGACATGGGATTTTACTGTGTAGATAACCTGCCGGTAGTGTTGTTACCCGATCTGGCGCGGACGCTTGCGGATCGGCAAATCTCTGCCGCCGTCAGTATTGACGTGCGCAACATGCCGGAATCGCCGGAAATCTTCGAGCAGGCAATGAACAATCTGCCGGAGTGTTTTTCACCGCAGCTCTTGTTCCTTGATGCTGACCGCAACACGCTGATCCGCCGCTACAGCGATACCCGTCGTTTACATCCGCTCTCCAGTAAAAATCTGTCGCTGGAAAGCGCCATTGATAAAGAAAGCGATCTGCTTGAGCCGCTGCGTTCCCGCGCCGACCTGATTGTCGACACCTCTGAAATGTCCGTCCACGAGCTGGCGGAAATGCTGCGTACTCGCTTGCTCGGCAAGCGCGAGCGCGAACTGACGATGGTGTTTGAATCCTTCGGCTTTAAGCACGGCATTCCTATCGATGCGGATTACGTTTTTGATGTGCGTTTCCTGCCGAACCCACACTGGGATCCGAAACTGCGTCCGATGACCGGTCTGGATAAGCCCGTGGCGGCGTTCCTTGACCGACACACAGAAGTACATAATTTTATCTACCAGACGCGAAGCTACCTTGAGCTATGGTTACCTATGCTGGAAACAAACAATCGCAGCTACCTGACGGTGGCGATTGGCTGTACCGGCGGTAAACATCGTTCGGTCTATATTGCCGAACAGTTGGCCGATTACTTCCGCTCACGCGGGAAGAACGTTCAGTCCCGTCATCGCACGCTGGAAAAACGTAAAACATGACCGTAAAACAGACCGTCGAAATCACCAACAAGCTGGGCATGCATGCGCGCCCGGCGATGAAGCTGTTTGAACTGATGCAGGGTTTTGATGCTGAGGTGCTGCTGCGCAACGACGAGGGAACCGAGGCAGAAGCCAACAGCGTGATTGCGCTGCTGATGCTGGATTCTGCCAAAGGACGCCAGATTGAAGTCGAAGCGACCGGCCCGCAGGAAGAAGAAGCGCTGGCCGCGGTGATTGCCCTGTTTAATGCCGGGTTTGACGAAGACTAACGTTCGCTACGTCGGCGGGTGGCGCAACGCTTACCCGCCCTACATAAGATGATTTCGCTCCATAAACCCTTCCCCACCCAGCTGACGCATCTGGCGCATGATCCACGCCTGGCGGCTTCGCACGTAGCCTGACGGCGCGCTGGCCTTGAAACGCAGAGGGTTCGGCAGCACGGCGGCAAGCAGCGCCGCTTCGGACATACTCAGCCTGCTGGCGGGCTTGCCGAAATAACGTTGCGATGCCGCTTCGACGCCAAACACGCCATCCCCAAACTCCGCGATATTCAGATAGACGGTCAGAATGCGTTTTTTGCTCCACACCGTCTCGACGCCCAGCGTCAGCCCGGCCTCCAGACCTTTCCTCACCCAGCTACGACCGTCCCATAAGAACAGGTTTTTTACCGTCTGCTGAGACAGCGTCGACGCGCCGCGCACGCGGTTTTCATGACGCTCATTATGATCCAGCGCCTTCTCGATAGCCGCCACGTCAAAACCCCAGTGTTCGGGGAATTTCTGATCTTCTGCCGCAATGACCGCCAGCCCCATCCACGGGGAGATTTCATCCATGCCGACCCAGTCTGAGTGGGCAACGTAGCCGAAATCACCTGAGAGCCAGGCGCTAATCTGCCGCTCTGCCATCACGGCGGAGAACGGGACGGGCAGGATGCTGAACAGCGCAATGCCTCCGCCCCAGAAAACGGCCAGGACCAGCACAATACGCAGCAGGATCCGTTTTAACCACCCGCCTGGGGATAATTTACGACTCATTCGGTAAGAACCAGCACTCTGTCCACCAGCTTTTCAATGCCGGCGGCAGCCTCAGCGATGTTCTGCGCCAGCATATACGCTGGCGTGGTGATGATTTTGTTGTCCTCATCCACCACAATGTCGTCGACCGGGCATGGCACGTGCTCGCCGCCCATATCCTCGATAATTTCAGCGGTATCAATGTCGGTTCCGATCGTGAGCCGCAGCGGGAAATCAAAAATTTTCGGCAGCATGGCTGGCGCAATGCAGATAAAGCCCTGCGGCTTACCCGCCGCATGCATCGCCAGCGATAGCGCTTTTAAGTCGGGATCGACCTGACACGCCGCCCCCTCAGTTGCAAACGTGCTCAGGTTTTTCGCCGCGCCAAAGCCGCCCGGCACGATGAGCGCATCAAGTTCAGCGGCATCGGCCTGTGCCAGCGGATGAATATCTCCACGCACAATACGCGCCGCTTCAATCAGCACATTACGGCTTTCCGCCATTGGCTCGCCGGTAAGATGATTCATTACGTCTGCTTGAGTTTTATCCGGCGCGAAGCAGATAACGTCTGCCCCTTGGCGCGATAATGCCAGCAGCGTTAATACGGCTTCATGTATCTCTGAACCATCGTAAACGCCACATCCGCTCAGCACGACACCCACTTTCTTCATTCTGACGATCCTTCTAAGCAACTCGCCGAAGCACATTAAAAATTCTGATTAAAACGCTATGCTTCACACATTTCACTGATTCATGTAACAAACTGTTTAAGATTTGCTATCTTATCTGCGTGCGGCCTCAATTTTCAGGCGGCGTCCATGCGAAAACAACCCATAAAAATCAGGCGCAGCCACGATTTCCCTGGTGTTGGCGCAGTATTCGCGCACCCCGGTATAGCCGGGGTCATTTTTTTCTGGATTCCACCCAGGCTTTCAGCACCGCCACATCGTTCTGCCACTCCTGTTTCATCTCTTCAACCCAATCACCCACGTTATCTTCCCACGCAGGT
This sequence comes from Enterobacter cloacae complex sp. P24RS, assembly GCF_014982165.1. Taxonomy (NCBI): domain Bacteria; kingdom Pseudomonadati; phylum Pseudomonadota; class Gammaproteobacteria; order Enterobacterales; family Enterobacteriaceae; genus Enterobacter; species Enterobacter cloacae complex sp. P24RS. The sequence goes on along the minus strand of NZ_JADCKU010000016.1, from coordinate 84,136 downwards.
AAATCAGGCGACTGAATCTGTTGGCCCAGCTGCTGGAGATGGCGTAACCCGACGGAGCCAGCCGCGCCCTTGATTTTATGTCCCTCTTCGACGATGCCCTTCTGGTCACGCGCCGTCAGGTTAGATTCGAGCACGTTCAGATAGCCCGGCATCATTTTTTCGAACACGGCCAGACCGTCGGTGATCAGTTTTGGTCCCACCAGATCGATATACTGCTCCAGCATGGCGGTATCGAGTATCGCTTGGGCTTTGGCGCTATCAACAGACGTCATGGTGCTCTCCTCTTCATCACAGGTATCCCAGAACTTCTTGATCATCGCCGTCAGGGCGGGTACCGCCAGCGGCTTGCTGAGCACATCGTCCATACCGGCCTCGAGGTACTCTTTTTTATCTTTCAGCACGTTTGCGGTCAGCGCCACCAGCGGCGGCAGCTCGTCAGGGGCGTACTTGCGCGTCAGCTCGCGGGAGATATCCAGCCCGGTCATGTCCGGGAGCTGAATATCAAGCAGCACCAGGTCGTACTCGCCCGGCGTGAACATCTCCAGCGCGGCTTTGCCGGTCATTGCCACATCCACGCTGTTGCCGAGTTTTTCCAGTACCGACCGGGCAACAATGACGTTCAGCTCAATATCTTCTACCAGCAGAACGTGCAGGGCCGGCAGCGGCATATCGTCGTTCTCGAACGTATCTTCCACCTCTTCAGCGACGGCAGGCGCGTGTACGGTAAGGGTAAAGGTTGAGCCTTTACCCGGCTGGCTGGCAACGGTGATATCCCCGCCCATACTTTTCGCCAGGCGTTTCGACACCGCCAGGCCAATGCCCGTACCCGTTGCCGGTTTACCGCCGTGGCTGTCTTTAACCTGATAATACATGGCGAAGATCTTGTCCTGCTCCTCCTGAGGAATGCCGATACCCGAGTCCTCAACTTCAAAGTGCAGCATGTCCCCTTCGTCATAACGAATGCGCACCGCAACCTGCCCCTTCTGGGTAAACTTCACGGCGTTGCTGATGAGGTTCCACAGGATCTGACGCAGCCGCGTGCCGTCCGTCACCACTTTATGCGGCAGCGGCAGCGTTGGCTCCATCACAAAGCTCAACCCTTTTTGCTGGGCCTGCAAACCTGAGAGGTTCTCCAGGTCCGCAAGGAAGCCGGTAAAATCAACCGGCTGGTTGTCGAGCTGAACCTTACGGCGCTCCATCTTATCCATATCGATAATATCGTTGAAGATATTGCCCAGCGTGACCGCCGAAACGTGGATCGTTTTGAGGTATTTTTCCTGCTCGCTGGTCAGGTCGGTATCCAGCAGAATGCGGCTCAGCCCCACAATGCCGTTAAGCGGTGTACGAAGCTCATGGCTGATGGTGGAGATGAAGGTGGTCTTGTCACGGCTGGCGCGCTCCAGCGCATCCTGATAGCGCTTACGCTCGGTGATATCGCGGCCAAAGCCCATCAGACCATGGCGTTTACCCACCCGATCGTAATAAGGCACTTTGCGGATCTCAAAGCAGGCTTTGCGCCCGTCGGGGTAGTCCAGCCACTGCTCGTAGGTCAGCGAAACGTTATGGCGGAAGACTTTTTCATCCGTCTCCATCACTTTTGCCGCCGCCTCTTCGGAATAGACGTCCTGCGGCTTCAGGTGGATCAGCTGCTTTTCGCTTTTCCCGGTCAACAGCTCCATAGCCCGGTTACAGCCGGAAAACTCTTTATCTTCGTTACGGTAGAACACCAGATCCGGCGACGCATCGAGGAACGAGCGCAGGAAAGAGGATTGCTGTTCAAGCTGGATCTGCGTGACTTCACGCTCTTTCATCTCAATTTTGAGCTGCTCCAGCGTGGTCTGGCGCTCGGCTTCCGCCTTCTCTCGGTCTGAAATTTCCTGATTCAGCTGGGCAATATTGTCCTTGAGCTGGACGTTGAGCTTGAGATCGCGTTCGCGCATCTCTTCCAGCTTATCCACCAGCTTTGATAAACGCTGTCGGGACTCCTCCAGTTGCTCGACCACTACGGAGAGGAAATAGACCGCCCACGGGGTAATCAGCAGGCCAAAGAAAATAGAGCGGATGACGTCGATGCTCTCGACCTGGCCATGCAGAACCATGGTGACAGCCATTTGCACCACGATGGCCAGAACGACCAGCGCCAGCGCCAGCAGCATGGAAAAACGCACCAGCCCGAGCTTCATCATCAGATCGACGTAGTACTGGGCCAGCATTCGAATTTGCTTCATAGAGGATCCCTTCACGACTTTATCGCTCAATAATACTCAAATTCACGGCGAGGCGTTGCAGGTTGTGAGAAAAAGTGCGGGGTGAAACAGGAGATTAGCCTCGCCCCCGAGCAACCGGGGACGAGGATGAAGGTTTATCAGGAACGTTTTAGCAGCATCCAGAGGCTGATCAGGAAGAAACTGGCGCTCGGCAACAGCGCGCCGATAATTGGCGGAATGCCGTACACCAGCGTCAGCGGACCAAAAATCTGATCGAGGACGTAGAACACGAAACCAAAGCTTATACCGGTCACCACGCGAACCCCCATCGGCACGCTACGCAATGGGCCAAAGATGAACGACAGCGCCATCAGCATCATCACCGCCACGGACAGCGGCTGGAAAATTTTGCTCCACATGTTGAGCTGGTAACGCCCCGCATCCTGTCCGCTGGACTTCAGATACTTCACGTAGTTATGCAGACCGCTGATGGAGAGCGCATCGGGATCAAGCGCCACGACGCCGAGCTTGTCTGGCGTCAGGTCGGTTTTCCAGGTACCGCTAACGGTCTGCGAGCCGGTGATCTGTTTCGGGTTCGTCAGGTCAGATTCATCAACCTGCGATAACCGCCACAGCTTGTTGTTGGCATCAAATTTGGCAGAGGCGGCATAACGCACTGACTGCAAGCGACGCTGGTCGTTAAAGGCATAAATACTCACGCCGCCCAGCTCGTCATCCCCCTTCACGCGTTCGATATAGACGAAGTTCTGACCGTCTTTCGCCCATAACCCCTGCTGCGTGGAGAGCAGTGAACCGCCGTACATCGCCTGAGCACGGTAGTTACGCGCCATCTGTTCACCCTGCGGCGCAACCCATTCGCCGATCGCCATGGTCAGCAGCACCAGCGGGATCGCGGTTTTCATCACCGACAGCGCAACCTGCATACGGGTAAAGCCCGATGCCTGCATCACCACCAGTTCGCTACGCTGAGCCAGCATCCCCAGGCCCAGCAGCGCACCCAGCAGGGCCGCCATCGGGAAGAAGATCTGCACATCTTTTGGCACGCTGAGCAGGGTATACATTCCGGCGCCTAACGCGTCGTAACTCCCCTGCCCGGCTTTTTTCAGCTGGTCGACAAATTTGATAATGCCCGAGAGCGACACCAGCATGAACAGGGTCATCATGATGGTGGTAAAAATTGTTTTACCGATATAGCGGTCAAGTACGCCAAACGCCTGCATTAGATGGCTCCTTTACGCGTAAACCGGGCACGTAGACGACGCACAGGCACCGTGTCCCACAAGTTGAGTCCGACTGCCAGCAGCAGATACAAACCATTCACGACCCAGGTCCAGATCATCGGGTCAATTTTGCCTTTCCCGCCGTTAGACTTGATCGAGGTTTGCAGCAGGAAGAACACCAGATACAGCAGCATCGCCGGCAGCATCGACAGCACGCGGCCCTGACGTGGGTTCACCACGCTCAGCGGCACCACCATCAGCGCCATCATAAATACGGTGAATACCAACGTGATACGCCAGTGCAGCTCAGCACGGGCACGATCGGTATCGGTATTGATTAAGGTGCGCATGTCCATCTGCTCGGTATCCGTAGGATCGAGCGCGACGGCCTGGTGACCAATAATGGCCTGGTAGTTCTGGAAGTCCGTAATGCGGAAGTCGCGCAGCATTGCCGTGCCTTCGAAACGCGTTCCTTTGTTCAGCGTGACGACCTGAGAGCCATCTTTACGCTGCGCCAGCTGGCCGGAATCCGCCACCACCACCGAAGGGCGAGCGTTACCTTTCGGGCGCAACTGAGCAAGAAACACGTCGTTGAAGCGGTTGCCATCAACGCTTTCGATAAACAGAACGGAATTACCGTCGGTTGCCTGCTGGAACTGCCCCTGCGCCAGCGCCGCCAGCCCCGGGTTAGCTTTTGCTTCCGCCAGCACCTCATCCTGATGTCGAGAGGATGTCGGCCCCGCCCACATGACGTTGACCGCGGCAACAATGCCCGTGAACAGCGCCAGCACCATAGCTGCTTTTACCAGTACGGCCTTACTGAGGCCGCAGGCATGCATCACGGTGATTTCACTTTCGGTATAGAGCCTACCCAGCGTCATCAGCAAACCGAGGAAAAGGCTTAACGGCAGGATAAGCTGCGCCATTTCCGGCACGCCAAGCCCGAGCAGGGAAAGCACCAGATTCGTTGGGATTTCGCCATCAACCGCCGCGCCGAGGATCCTGACCAGCTTCTGACAGAAAAAGATCAGAAGGAGGATAAAGAGGATCGCCAGTTGGCTCTTCAGCGTCTCCCGAACCAGATATCTTATGATTATCACTTTAAATACGCCCGTTAAAACTCGTCTTATGCAGGAATTTAGCTTGTTTCATGGCTTAAACGTCATTTATTCTCTTGAGTCGTCGAAATCATCGCTAAGATTAAAAAACCCGGCGGATTCGCGCTTCATGACATTTATTGACGTGTCGAAACCGTAGTAACGTAAGATTAACACGAAGTCACCACAACGGCGGACATGAGTTACGAAAGGTTTCAATTCTATCCGTAGCCGCCGCCGTTGTCTTTAAGATTCAGGAGCGTAGTGCATGGAGTTCAGTGTAAAAAGCGGTAGCCCGGAGAAACAGCGGAGTGCCTGCATCGTTGTGGGCGTCTTTGAACCACGCCGACTCTCCCCGATCGCCGAGCAACTCGATAAAATCAGCGACGGCTATATCAGCGCCCTGCTGCGCCGTGGCGAACTGGAAGGCAAACCAGGGCAGACCCTGTTGCTGCACCATGTTCCGAACGTCCTGTCCGAGCGTATTCTGCTGATTGGCTGCGGTAAAGAACGTGAGCTTGATGAGCGCCAGTACAAACAGGTTATTCAGAAAACCATTAATACACTGAATGATACTGGTTCTATGGAAGCGGTCTGCTTCCTGACCGAGCTGCACGTTAAGGGCCGCAACACCTACTGGAAAGTACGCCAGGCCGTCGAAACCGCAAAAGAGAGCCTCTACAGCTTCGATCAGCTGAAGACCACCAAAAGCGAGCCGCGTCGCCCGCTGCGTAAAATGGTCTTTAACGTGCCAACCCGTCGCGAGCTGACCAGCGGCGAGCGCGCTATTCAGCACGGCCTGGCCATTGCTGCGGGCATTAAAGCCGCTAAAGATCTTGGCAATATGCCGCCAAACATCTGTAACGCCGCGTATCTGGCCTCTCAGGCGCGCCAGCTGGCTGACTCCTACAGCAAGAACGTTATCACCCGCGTCATCGGCGAACAGCAGATGAAAGAGCTGGGGATGCACTCTTATCTGGCGGTCGGTAACGGCTCTCAGAACGAATCCCTGATGTCGGTCATCGAATACAAAGGCAATCCGTCTGAAGACGCGCGTCCGATCGTGCTCGTCGGTAAAGGGCTGACCTTTGACTCCGGCGGTATCTCCATCAAGCCTTCAGAAGGCATGGACGAGATGAAGTACGACATGTGCGGCGCGGCGGCGGTTTACGGCGTCATGCGCATGGTTGCGGAGCTTCAGCTGCCCATCAACGTGATCGGCGTGCTGGCAGGCTGCGAAAACATGCCTGGCGGTCGCGCCTATCGTCCGGGCGACGTGCTGACCACCATGTCCGGCCAGACCGTGGAAGTGCTGAACACCGACGCGGAAGGCCGTCTGGTGCTGTGCGATGTGCTGACCTACGTTGAGCGTTTCGAACCAGAAGCGGTCATCGACGTGGCCACCCTGACCGGTGCCTGCGTGATTGCCCTGGGCCACCACATCACCGGCCTGATGTCGAACCACAATCCGCTGGCGCATGAGCTGATTGGCGCGTCCGAGCAGGCTGGCGACCGCGCATGGCGTCTGCCGCTGGGGGACGAGTTCCAGGAACAGCTGGAGTCTAACTTCGCGGACATGGCTAACATTGGTGGTCGTCCTGGCGGCGCAATTACCGCAGGCTGCTTCCTGGCGCGCTTCACCCGTAAATATAACTGGGCGCACCTGGACATCGCAGGAACCGCATGGCGCTCCGGTAAAGCCAAAGGCGCAACCGGACGTCCGGTTGCCCTGCTGTCGCAGTTCCTGCTTAATCGTGCGGGTTTTAACGGCGACGAGTGATGTAATGTGCCGGGTGGCGGCTTCGCCTTACCCGGCCTACACGCCACTCAACCGTAGGCCGGGTAAGCGAAGCGCCACCCGGCTTTGCATTTAAATCCACGACAAGAAGCCCCATATATGAAGAATGCAACGTTCTACCTTCTGGACAACGACACCCATCAGGATGGCCTCAGCGCCGTTGAACAGCTGGTGTGTGAAATTGCCGCAGAACGTTGGCGCGCAGGTAAACGCGTACTGATTGCCTGTGAAGATGAGCAGCAGGCGATTCGCCTGGATGAAGCGCTGTGGGCGCGCCCGCCGGAAAGTTTTGTACCGCATAACCTGTCGGGTGAAGGTCCACGCGGCGGAGCACCGGTCGAAATAGCCTGGCCGCAAAAACGCAACAGCAGCGCGCGCGACATTCTCATTAGCCTGCGGACAGACTTTGCAGATTTTGCCACCGCTTTCACAGAAGTGGTAGACTTTGTCCCTTACGAAGAATCTTTGAAACAACTGGCGCGCGAACGTTACAAAGCGTACCGCCTGGCCGGTTTTAACCTGAATACGGCAACCTGGAAATAATGGAAAAGACATATAACCCACGCGATATCGAACAGCCGCTTTACGAGCACTGGGAACAGCAGGGCTATTTCAAGCCTAACGGCGACGAAAGCAAAGAGTCCTTCTGCATCATGATCCCGCCGCCGAACGTCACCGGCAGTTTGCATATGGGGCATGCTTTCCAGCAGACCATCATGGATACCATGATCCGCTACCAGCGCATGCAGGGCAAAAACACCCTGTGGCAGGCGGGGACTGACCACGCGGGTATCGCGACCCAGATGGTGGTTGAGCGTAAAATTGCCGCTGAAGAAGGTAAAACCCGCCACGACTACGGTCGCGACGCGTTCATCGACAAAATCTGGCAGTGGAAGGCGGAATCCGGCGGCACCATTACCCGTCAGATGCGCCGTCTCGGCAACTCCGTGGACTGGGATCGCGAGCGCTTCACCATGGACGAAGGCCTGTCCAACGCCGTGAAAGAAGTTTTCGTCCGTCTGTACAAAGAAGACCTGATTTACCGCGGCAAGCGCCTGGTGAACTGGGACCCGAAACTGCGCACCGCGATTTCTGACCTCGAAGTGGAAAACCGCGAGTCTAAAGGCTCCATGTGGCACATCCGCTATCCGCTGGCCGACGGCGCAAAAACCGCAGACGGTAAAGATTACCTGGTGGTCGCCACGACGCGTCCGGAAACCCTGCTGGGCGATACCGGCGTGGCCGTGAACCCGGAAGATCCGCGCTATAAAGATCTGATCGGCAAATTCGTGGTGCTGCCGCTGGTGAACCGCCGCATTCCGATTGTGGGCGACGAACACGCCGACATGGAAAAAGGCACCGGCTGCGTGAAAATCACCCCGGCGCACGACTTCAACGACTATGAAGTGGGCCGTCGCCACGCCCTGCCGATGATCAACATTCTGACCTTCGACGGCGATATCCGCGAAAGCGCAGAGGTGTACGACACCAAAGGCAACGAATCCGACGTTTACTCCAGCGAGATCCCGGCTGAGTTCCAGAAGCTGGAACGCTTTGCCGCACGTAAAGCCATCGTAGCCGCCGTTGATGCCCTCGGCCTGCTGGAAGAGATTAAGCCTCATGATTTGACCGTGCCGTACGGCGACCGTGGCGGCGTGGTTATTGAGCCAATGCTGACCGACCAGTGGTACGTCCGTGCCGACGTGCTGGCGAAACCGGCTGTGGAAGCGGTTGAGAACGGCAGCATCCAGTTCGTGCCGAAGCAGTACGAAAACATGTACTTCTCCTGGATGCGCGACATTCAGGACTGGTGTATCTCCCGTCAGCTGTGGTGGGGCCACCGCATCCCGGCGTGGTACGACAACGAAGGCAACGTCTACGTTGGCCGCACCGAAGAGGAAGTGCGTCAGGAAAATAACCTGGGCGCTGACGTGGCGCTGCGCCAGGACGAAGACGTGCTGGATACCTGGTTCTCCTCCGCGCTGTGGACCTTCTCTACCCTCGGCTGGCCGGAAAACACCGACGCGCTGCGTCAGTTCCACCCAACCAGCGTGATGGTCTCCGGCTTCGACATCATCTTCTTCTGGATTGCCCGCATGATCATGATGACCATGCACTTCATCAAAGACGAAGACGGCAAGCCGCAGGTTCCGTTCCATACCGTCTACATGACCGGCCTGATCCGCGACGATGAAGGCCAGAAGATGTCCAAATCCAAGGGCAACGTGATTGACCCGCTGGACATGGTTGATGGGATCTCCCTGGAAGAGCTGCTGGAAAAACGTACCGGTAATATGATGCAGCCGCAGCTGGCTGAGAAAATCCGCAAGCGTACCGAGAAGCAGTTCCCGAACGGGATTGAGTCTCACGGTACCGACGCCCTGCGTTTCACCCTGGCGGCGCTGGCCTCTACCGGTCGCGACATCAACTGGGACATGAAGCGTCTGGAAGGTTACCGTAACTTCTGTAACAAGCTGTGGAACGCCAGCCGCTTCGTGCTGATGAACACCGAAGATCAGGATTGCGGCTTTAACGGCGGCGAAATGACCCTGTCTCTGGCAGACCGCTGGATCCTGGCGGAATTTAACCAGACGGTGAAAGCGTTCCGCGACGCGCTGGACAGCTACCGCTTCGATATCGCAGCGGGCATTCTGTACGAATTCACCTGGAACCAGTTCTGCGACTGGTATCTGGAGCTGGCGAAGCCGGTCATGAACGGCGGTTCCGAAGCGGAGCTGCGCGGCACGCGTAATACGCTGATTACCGTTCTGGAAGGCCTGCTGCGCCTGGCGCACCCGATTATTCCGTTCATCACCGAAACCATCTGGCAGCGCGTGAAGGTCATTGCCGGTATTAACGCCGATACCATCATGCTCCAGCCGTTCCCGGCTTTCGACGCCGCGAAAGTGGATGAAGCCGCGTCTGCGGATACCGAGTGGCTGAAGCAGGCGATCGTTGCGGTACGTAACATCCGTGCAGAAATGAACATCGCGCCGGGTAAACCACTGGAGCTGCTGCTGCGCGGTTGCAGCGACGCTGCCGTTCGTCGCGTCACCGAGAACAACACCTTCCTGAAAACCATGGCGCGTCTGGAAAGCATCACCGTGCTGCCTGCCGATGACAAAGGTCCGGTTTCCGTGACAAAAATCATCGACGGTGCTGAGCTGCTGATCCCGATGGCGGGCCTGATCGACAAAGACGCTGAGCTGGCTCGTCTGGCGAAAGAAGTGGCGAAAGTCGACGTGGAAATTGCAAAAATCGAAGGCAAACTGGCGAACGAGGGCTTTGTGGCCCGCGCACCGGAAGCGGTCATCGCCAAAGAGCGTGAGCGTCTGGTTGCCTTCGCCGATGCGAAGACCAAACTGATCGAGCAGCAGGCCGTTATCGCCGCTCTGTAATATCATGAAAACGCCGGAGGCTCTCTTCGGCGTTTTCTTTTATAAGGCATTTTTTATTCGTACCAGCTTCCCGTCAGGCATGGTTATCCAGTAATACTCACTCCCGCTGAAAGAAAACCTTTCGTAGGTTGCCGTGTCGAATTCAACATCAAGAAGAATATTTTTTTCGATACAGTGCTTCTCCGTATCATTTTTCGGGGGAAAACAATACAGATCGCCATTGCTGGATGTTTGAATATCAGCAAATCCGCTGCCAATATCCCAAAAAGTAATAGTATAAGAATCGCTCGAAGGAATATTGTATATTTTCTTCAGCTCTTCTTTATGTTCCAGGTACCAGTGAATTCGCCCCCACTCGGTTAATGGGAAGTGATTCACTACAATATCGTATGACTCGAACCTTCTATCTTTGCTCGCGAACTGCCCTAACACAAACGTAGGGTCGTATTCAACCTGACTCCCTGCCCGGATAACAGTGACAGGTCGTTTTGTCCACAGTAGGTAGCTGAATATCAGTAACACCAGACTCCCGATAACGACTTTAGATTTCGAATTCATACTCCACCCTTAACAGGAATATGCGCACTAAAGTGAGTCATAAATGGCTTGAACGCATAATCACGATGTCGTTGCAGGAAAAACCAGATGCGGAAAAAGCGCAAATTTTTATAAAGTTCGTTAGCAATATCTTCTCTGCCGAGGCCAAAATGATCCTGCCCTTTAAAAGAAAGCAATCCCTCCCATGACATGGCATAGCGCTGGAAACATACCAATTTGATTTGTTGCGCATAAACATCATGTATGCTTATCCCCAAACCATTAAACCTATCAATAAAACGATTGAATTTTGGTAATCTCAAATGATTTATTTTTCCTTTCAAATCCGTAAAAAAACGATAATCCAGACTTGCTTGCCGCTTCAAATATAAATGATTATCTATCGTCTCCCAAATTTTCCTCAGCACATCATTTGTTCCAACACCCTTGATGATCTCTTCATACGCGTGGTTCAAACGGACACCAGTCCATGGTTGCCCGTTGCCGTAATGAAAATGGTCGATTAGCTCACCAATAAGAGGAGCATACAACCCGCTAGCAAATTGCGTAGATAGCTCTTTCATCTCATCGAACATAATATCTGCGCAGTGCTGCCGGCTAATCGGCCTTCCCTGCTTTTGCTTAAGTCCGAATCCGAAAGCATGGGTGTTAAAACTAGCCATCATATCAAATTTCAAACACCTGAATGGGTCGACACGAGCAGAAATATCCTCCAGACCCAGTTGCTGAAAGTCCCAATCGTTCAAATCGCCACACTGCATATCATCAGTATAATAATTTTCGAAACGATGGAACGTTGAAAAAATCTCACACGGCAGAGACATTGATAAAAGCGCATCTATATTCATAATTCATCAATCTTATAAATAATATAACCCCCCTTTAAACCAGAAGGTAATTTAAGAGAAATTCAAAAAATAAAACTTGAGCAATGCAACGAAAAAACGGGTTAAAGATGAAAAATTTTCGCATGGTAAATATCGGTCTTGCATGAGAGAAAAGAGGGTGGTATCAAATATCACTATGATAAATTGTTTTTCGATTGAGTAACAAAATGAGTTCCACGCAGTCCCTCCCTACACTCCGCCGGATATCCACCAGCGACAACCCGGCTATCGCCGCCGTTATCCGCACGGTCTCTGCCGAATACGGTCTGACCGCCGACAAAGGCTACACCGTGGCCGACCCGAATCTGGACGAACTTTATCAGCTGTACAGCCAGCCAGGTCATGCGTACTGGGTCATCGAGCAGGACGGACAGGTCGTGGGCGGTGGCGGCATTGCCCCCCTCCTTTGCAGCGAGCCGGATATCTGTGAACTACAGAAAATGTATTTTCTGCCCGCGATACGCGGCCAAGGCCTGGCGAAAAAGCTGGCGCTGATCGCCCTGGAACATGCACGCTCACAGGGCTTTAAACGTTGCTACCTCGAAACCACCGCGTTCCTTAAAGAGGCCATTGGCCTGTATGAACATCTGGGCTTTGAGCACATCGATGCGCCACTGGGTTGCACGGGCCACGTGGACTGCGAAGTCAGAATGCTGAAAAGTCTGTAAGTTTCGTTCCTGCCGTCTTCTGTTAAGCGACTGTAAACTGAATGCTCTACACTCTCAGTTCACACCAAAACAGGGGAAACGCGATGTCGAAGATAAAAAGCTACGCCGCACCGCAGGCGGGTGCAGAACTTGAGCTGTACGAATACGATGCGGGCGAACTAAAAGCGGAAGACGTCGAGGTACAGGTTGATTACTGCGGGATCTGCCACTCAGATCTCTCGATGATCGACAACGAATGGGGCTTTTCCAGCTATCCGCTGGTTGCCGGACACGAAGTGATTGGTCGCGTTGCGGCGCTCGGCAGCGCCGCGCAGGACAAAGGGCTGAAAGTGGGCCAGCGCGTGGGCATTGGCTGGACGGCACGCAGCTGCGGCCACTGCGACGCCTGTATCAGCGGTAATCAGGTTAACTGCACCGAAGGCGCTGTTCCTACAATCCTCAACAAAGGCGGCTTTGCCGATAAGCTTCGCGCCGACTGGCAATGGGTCATCCCGCTGCCGGACAGCATTGATATTGAATCCGCAGGTCCGCTGCTGTGCGGCGGTATCACCGTCTTCAAACCGCTGCTGATGCACCACGTCACCGCCACCAGCCGCGTGGGCGTAATCGGTATTGGCGGTCTGGGGCATATTGCCATCAAACTGCTGCACGCGATGGGCTGTGAAGTGACAGCGTTCAGCTCCAACCCGGCAAAAGAGCAGGAAGTGCTGGCGATGGGTGCAGACAAAGTGGTGAACAGCCGCGATCCTGAAGCGCTGAACGCGCTGGCTGGGCAGTTTGACCTGATCATCAATACCGTCAACGTCGATCTCAACTGGCAGCCGTACTTTGAAGCCCTGGCCTACGGCGGTAACTTCCACACCGTGGGCGCGGTGATGAAGCCGCTGCCGGTTCCGGCGTTTACCCTGATCGGCGGCGATCGCAGCATATCCGGCTCGGCTACCGGCACGCCATATGAATTACGCAAGCTGATGAAGTTTGCCGGCCGCACCAAAGTGGCGCCGACCACCGAGCTGTATCCGATGTCGAAAATCAACGAAGCGATACAGCACGTGCGCGACGGTAAAGCCCGTTACCGCGTGGTGTTGAAAGCGGATTTCTGATGTGAGTTTGCCGGGTGGCGGCTTCGCCTTACCCGGCCTACTTTTGCTACTGCGCTAATATATTAAACACTTCCGCCACCGCGACCGCCCCGGGATCCATCACCCCATCCAGATTTTCCTTGTTAACATACGACGAGCGTCCCGCTCCCGCTTTCGCCATTTTCGCCGTGGCTTCGGCGCCCTGCTGCGCAGCCTGCGCCGCCGCCTGAATAGTGCCCTTCTGTAAGGCTTCCAGCGCCGGTTGCAGGGCATCGATCAGCGTGCGATCCCCGAGATCGGCCCCGCCGTACTGCTTCATCTGCGCCAGCCCGCTCAACAGCGCATCAGGCAGGGATTGACCGTCATGCAGCTTTTGTCCGGCCGCCGTAAAGAAGATCGACATCAATACGCCGCTCGATCCGCCCATCACCGTAGCCAGCCGCTCGCCCACCAGCAGGAGTAATGTCGGCACGTCGTTAAGGGGCAGGTTGTTCTCCTCCAGACGCTGCGCAATATCCCGTGCACCTTGCGCAAAGGTTGAGCCGGTATCGCCATCGCCCACTTTGGCATCCAGCGCGTTCAGGCGATTTTCAAGCTGGATCAATGTATTCGTCACCGAGGAGACGAACCCGCCCACCTGCGGATTGTCCGACGGGGTATATTCCACGCGGTCATGAAGGGCGCTATGTGGGACGGTACGCAGGGGCGCAAACGCGACGGGCTTCTGCCAGCCCAGCGTCTCAACCTCGGCGTGAATCGCCTTCTCAACGTAATCGTTGAGCTTTAACAGCGTCAGCGAAAAGCCTTTCATATCCAGCGCGCTCACCAGCGGCGCGGGGCCAATCAGGTAAGCGATCTCCGCTTTCAGCGCTGAATGTGCCAGCTCTTTGGTGAGCAGAGCCATCTCCAGCGCGGACACGCCGCCGAGGTTGTTGATCAGCACCGCAAAGCGTCCTTCACCCGCCTGGGCTTTCAGCGGCGTCACCAGCGTATCAATAATCGCCCTGCTGTTTTGCGTATCCACCACCGAGGCCCCCGGCTCGCCGTGAATACCCAGCCCCAGCTCCACGTGGCCCTGTTTGATCCGCCCTTCTTCATCATCGCTCCCCGGCAGGTTGCAGGTTTGCATCGCAACGCCCAGGCTCCAGAGGTTATCGCAGGCCTGTTGCGCAATGTCCCGCACCTCGGTGAGCGATTTCCCCTGCTCTGCCGCATATCCCGCAATCTTGTGCACCAGCGCGGTTCCTGCGATGCCGCGCGGCTGCTTGTTATCCGGCAGGGCGATGTCATCCGCCACGATAACCATTTCCACCTTAAGGCCGTAGCGTTTGGCTTTCTCCGCGGCCAGGCCAAAGTTAAGCCGGTCACCGGTATAGTTTTTTACGATCAGCAGGCAGCCACGATCGCCCGTCACCGCCACAATGGCGTTGAGAACCGCATCCACGCTTGGGGAGGCAAACAGATCGCCACACACCGCGGCGGTGAGCATGCCTTTACCGACAAACCCGGCATGCGCCGGTTCGTGGCCGGAGCCGCCACCGGAGATCACCGCCACGCGGCTTTTATCCCAGTCGCCGCGCGCCACCACGCGGATGGCCGGATCAATATCGAGTTTGACGAGATTACCGTGTGGCGCGGAGAGGAGTATGCCTTCTATGGCGTCGTTGACAAGCTGTTTGCGGTCGTTAAAAAAGAATCTGGACATAGTTTCCCAAAAATTTGTTTACCGTATGCAAAAGCATAGTTCGCACTGGATAATGCGCCGCAAAGTGAGGAATTTACGCAGACATTTTGCCGTCAGGTTGCCTATACTCCACCCAGGACTACGAGAGGACGTGCATCATGAGTACACCATTGTTAATCGCCAGGACGCTGGAAAAAGAGCTGTTTTTACTGCCCGCGATGACGAACCGTCATGGCCTGATCACAGGCGCGACCGGGACGGGGAAAACCGTCACCCTGCAAAAGCTGGCGGAGTCATTGTCAGACATTGGCGTGCCGGTCTTTATGGCTGACGTGAAGGGCGATTTAACCGGGGTGGCTCAGGAAGGTACGGCATCAGAAAAACTGCTCGAGCGCCTGAAAAATATCGGCATCACGGACTGGACGCCGCACGGCAATCCTGTCGTGTTATGGGATATCTTCGGCGAAAAAGGGCACCCGGTGCGCGCCACCGTCTCCGATCTCGGTCCTCTGCTGCTGGCCCGTCTGCTTAATCTGAACGACGTGCAGTCCGGGGTGCTGAACATCATCTTCCGTATCGCCGACGATCAGGGGCTGCTGCTGCTTGATTTCAAAGATCTGCGCGCTATCACCCAGTACATCGGCGATAACGCCAAATCCTTCCAGAACCAGTACGGCAATATCAGCAGCGCCTCTGTCGGTGCCATTCAGCGCGGGCTACTGACGCTGGAGCAGCAGGGTGCCGAGCACTTCTTCGGCGAGCCGATGCTGGATATCAAGGACTGGATGCGCACCGACAGCAACGGCAAAGGCATTATCAATATTCTGAGTTCAGAAAAGCTCTACCAGATGCCGAAGCTCTACGCCGCCAGCCTGCTGTGGATGCTCTCTGAGCTTTACGAACAGCTGCCAGAAGCAGGCGATCTGGAAAAACCTAAGCTGGTGTTCTTCTTTGACGAAGCGCACCTGCTGTTCAACGACGCGCCGCAGGTGCTGCTGGATAAAATTGAACAGGTTATCCGCCTGATCCGCTCCAAAGGCGTTGGGGTCTGGTTTGTGTCGCAAAACCCGTCGGATATTCCTGACAACGTGCTGGGGCAGCTGGGCAACCGCGTACAGCACGCCCTGCGCGCCTTTACGCCGAAAGATCAGAAAGCCGTCAAAGCCGCCGCGCAAACCATGCGTGCCAATCCGGCCTTTGATACCGAAGCGGCCATTCAGGCGTTAGGCACCGGCGAAGCGCTGATTTCGTTCCTGGACGCAAAAGGCAGCCCGACAGTTGTCGAGCGCGCCATGGTGATCGCGCCCTGCTCGCGCATGGGGCCGGTGACGGACGATGAACGCAACAGCCTGATTAACCACTCTCCCCTCTACGGGAAGTATGAAGACGAGGTGGATCGCGAATCCGCGTTCGAGATGCTGCAAAAAGGGGTGCAGGCGACTGCCGAATCGCAGGAAGCGCCTGCCGCCAAAGGGCAATCTGTCGCCGTGGATGACGGTATTCTCGGCGGGCTGAAAGATATTCTGTTCGGCAGCACCGGGCCACGCGGCGGCAAGCGCGATGGCGTAGTGCAGACCATGGCAAAAAGCGCGACGCGTCAGATTACCAATCAGATAGTGCGCGGCATGCTGGGAAGCCTGCTAGGCGGCCGTCGCCGGTAGCGGGGGAACCCACGGGCGGCCCAGCGCCGACCCCTGCACACCGTGTTCACGCAGATAACGGTCAATTTCTACCATCCCCGTCCAGCGGTTCTCGCACCACAGTGGTGCCAGAAGCGTTGGGCGGCGGGCGCTTGCCGAGATACGGTGATAAACAATGTCCGGCGGCGTGTGACGTATCATCTCCCCCGCCGTCACCGTATAGTCGTCGAGTTCAATACCGCTTAACCGCCCCGCTTCCCAGGCTTTCGCCATTATGCTGCCCTTTACGATGTGCAGCGGATGCAGCTTGATCCCGTCCACGCCGGTCTCAACCACTTTTTCCAGCGTCTCCAGGCCATGCTGCTGCCCTTCTCCGGGCAAGCCGACAATCAGATGCGAACAGACTTTCAGGCCACGCTCGCGGGCAAGACGTGTGGTGCGCTGGTAGCAGGCGAAATCATGCCCGCGATTGATACGGTGCAGGGTTTTATCGTGCGCGGTCTGCAAGCCCAGCTCCAGCCAGATCTCGTAGCCCTTCTCTCTGTACTCGCTAAGTAAATCCAGCACCGCCTCCGGTACGCAGTCCGGGCGCGTACCCACGCACAGCCCGACAATATTCGCCTGAGCGACCGCCTGCTGATACATAGAGCGTAATACCTGAACCTCCGCCCACGTGCTGGTGTAGGCCTGAAAATAGGCCAGATATTGCCTGGCACGGTTCACGAGGCTGGCCTGATGCGCGAGCTGTTCTGCGATAGATTTATGCTGCTGGGCTTCGTCAGCAAACGACGCCACGTTGCAGAACGTGCAGCCACCACGCCCGATGGTACCGTCGCGGTTCGGGCAGCTAAAGCCGCCGTGCAGCGTCAGCTTATGCACCTTTTGCCCGTAACGCTGCAAAAGATCCCCACCAAACATATTGACTAATTTCTGTAACTGCATAATCTGATAGACCGTCCCGAAGAAATGGGACAAGCCTGCCATTTTTAGCCTCTGTCGGCGATGACCTGGATCAATCGCCCTGGACGGCCTTTATCTATTTGAATAAATAATCACGATTACCGAGATTTCATTCATCCACCACGTAATTACTTTTCCTTATGTTCTGATGGTTTTTTTCATTTATAGCGCCAGGACTGAAAAACAGTGATTTTATGCGGGTTCGAACACTGCACCAGATTATTATTCTGCCATAAATCCGCATTTCAGCATGCTGCATCAATAATACCGCTTTCATATAGTGAGTCAGATCACACTCCCCTGCACCTTCCTGACGCTTTAAGCGGTTGTAAAATTAGTTAAATAACCAATAAAAACAAATGGATAATTACGCTTTAGCACATTTTTGTATAAATAAGATTGCCATTTGACCTGTGTACTAATTCCCGATAAGTTGGAAATCCGCTGGAAGCTTTCTGGATGAGCGGCCTGCTCATCATATTTATGCAGTAATTGAGATTCCCTCTGAAGCAAGTCCTCAAACTTGTTTACCTGCGCGAAAGGATGAAAAAGAGGGCGAATGCGAGGTTCGCGTATGAAACGCAAACCCCGTCGCCATGCTCTTTCTGCGCCTGTGCGCCACGGTAAAGTTCAGTGGGAAGCCCGACGAGCCTGGGGAGGTTCACTGATATGTTGTACGATAAATCCCTTGAGAAGGATAACTGTGGTTTCGGCCTGATCGCCCACATAGAAGGCGAACCTAGCCACAAGGTAGTGCGTACCGCTATTCACGCACTGGCCCGTATGCAGCACCGTGGCGCCATCCTTGCCGATGGTAAAACCGGCGACGGTTGCGGCCTGCTGCTGCAAAAACCGGATCGTTTCTTCCGCATCGTGGCGGAAGAGCGCGGCTGGCGTTTAGCCAAAAACTACGCCGTCGGCATGCTGTTCCTGAATCAGGATCCTGAAAAAGCGGCCGCCTCACGCCGCATCGTTGAAGAAGAACTTCAGCGCGAAACCCTGTCGATTGTCGGCTGGCGCGATGTGCCAACCAACGAAGGGGTGCTCGGTGAAATCGCCCTCTCCTCGCTGCCTCGTATTGAGCAGATTTTCGTTAACGCGCCTGCGGGCTGGCGTCCACGTGATATGGAACGCCGCCTGTTTATCGCCCGCCGCCGCATCGAAAAACGTCTCCAGGACGATAAAGAGTTCTACGTCTGTAGCCTCTCGAACCTGGTGAACATCTATAAAGGTCTGTGTATGCCGGCTGACCTGCCGCGCTTCTACCTGGACCTGGCGGACCTGCGTCTGGAATCGGCCATTTGCCTGTTCCACCAGCGCTTCTCCACCAACACCGTGCCGCGCTGGCCGCTGGCACAGCCGTTCCGCTACCTGGCGCACAACGGCGAGATCAACACCATCACCGGCAACCGCCAGTGGGCGCGCGCCCGTACCTATAAGTTCCAGACCCCGCTGATCCCTGACCTGCACGATGCCGCGCCGTTCGTGAACGAAACCGGCTCTGACTCCAGCTCCATGGACAACATGCTGGAACTGCTGCTGGCGGGCGGGATGGATATCGTGCGCGCCATGCGTCTGCTCGTGCCGCCGGCCTGGCAGAACAACCCGGATATGGATCCGGAGCTGCGCGCGTTCTTCGATTTCAACTCCATGCACATGGAGCCGTGGGACGGCCCGGCGGGCATCGTGATGTCCGACGGACGTTTTGCTGCGTGTAACCTGGACCGTAACGGTCTGCGTCCGGCACGCTACGTCATTACCAAAGACAAGCTCATCACCTGCGCCTCTGAAGTGGGGATCTGGGATTACCAGCCTGACGAAGTGGTCGAGAAAGGCCGCGTCGGTCCGGGCGAGCTGATGGTTATCGATACCCGCGGCGGCCGGATTCTGCACTCTGCGGAAACCGATAACGATCTGAAAAGCCGCCATCCGTATAAAGAGTGGATGGCGAAAAACGTCCGTCGCCTGGTGCCGTTCGAAGATCTGTCTGACGACGAAGTGGGCAGCCGCGAGATGGACGACGATACCCTCGCGAGCTTCCAGAAGCAGTTTAACTACAGCGCGGAAGAGCTGGACTCGGTTATTCGCGTGCTCGGCGAAAACGGCCAGGAAGCGGTCGGCTCAATGGGTGACGACACCCCGTTCGCCGTGCTCTCCAGCCAGCCGCGCATTATTTACGACTATTTCCGTCAGCAGTTTGCACAGGTGACCAACCCGCCAATCGATCCGTTGCGCGAAGCGCACGTGATGTCGCTGGCCACCAGCATCGGTCGCGAGATGAACGTCTTCTGCGAAGCCGAAGGCCAGGCGCACCGTCTGACCTTTAAATCGCCGATCCTGCTGTACTCCGATTTTAAACAGCTCACCACCATGACCGAGGAGCACTACCGCGCCGACACGCTCGACATTACGTTCGACGTGACCGAAACGAGCCTCGAAGAGACGGTGAATGCGCTGTGCGACAAAGCCGAGCAGATGGTGCGTAACGGCACCGTTCTGCTGGTGCTGTCTGACCGCAACATCGCGAAAAACCGTCTGCCGGTGCCTGCGCCAATGGCGGTGGGGGCTATCCAGACGCGTCTGGTCGACAAGAGCCTGCGCTGCGATGCCAACATCATTGTTGAAACCGCGAGCGCCCGCGATCCACACCACTTTGCCGTGCTCTTAGGCTTTGGTGCGACGGCGATCTACCCGTACCTGGCCTACGAAACGCTGGCCCGCCTGGTAGACACCCGCGCCATCGACAAAGACTACCGTGCGGTGATGCTGAACTACCGTAACGGCATCAACAAAGGCCTGTACAAGATCATGTCCAAAATGGGCATCTCGACCATCGCCTCTTACCGCTGCTCGAAGCTGTTTGAAGCGGTCGGCCTGCACGACGATGTCGCGAACCTCTGCTTCCAGGGCGTCATCAGCCGTATCGGCGGCGCCGGTTTTGCTGACTTCCAGCAGGATCTGGTGAACCTGTCGAAGCGCGCCTGGCTGGCACGTAAGCCGCTGGAACAGGGCGGCCTGCTGAAATATGTCCACGGAGGCGAGTACCACGCGTATAACCCGGACGTGGTGCGCACGCTGCAACAGGCGGTACAGAGCGGCGAGTACAGCGATTATCAGCAGTATGCCGAGCTGGTGAACAACCGTCCGGCAGCGACGCTGCGCGACCTTATTGCCCTGAATCCGGGTGACGAGGCTGTCAGCATCGACGACGTAGAACCGGCGTCCGAACTGTTCAAACGCTTCGATACCGCGGCGATGTCCATCGGCGCGCTGAGCCCGGAAGCGCACGAAGCGCTGGCGGAAGCCATGAACAGTATCGGCGGCAACTCCAACTCCGGCGAGGGCGGTGAAGATCCGGCCCGTTACGGCACCAACAAAGTGTCGCGCATCAAGCAGGTGGCGTCCGGCCGCTTTGGCGTAACCCCTGCGTACCTGGTTAACGCCGACGTGATCCAGATTAAGGTCGCTCAGGGTGCGAAACCGGGCGAAGGCGGTCAGCTGCCGGGTGATAAAGTCACGC
This sequence comes from Enterobacter cloacae complex sp. P24RS, assembly GCF_014982165.1. Taxonomy (NCBI): domain Bacteria; kingdom Pseudomonadati; phylum Pseudomonadota; class Gammaproteobacteria; order Enterobacterales; family Enterobacteriaceae; genus Enterobacter; species Enterobacter cloacae complex sp. P24RS. The sequence goes on along the minus strand of NZ_JADCKU010000016.1, from coordinate 63,396 downwards.
CGTACATCGCCAAACTGCGCTACTCGGTGCCGGGCGTGACGCTGATTTCCCCGCCGCCGCACCACGATATTTACTCTATCGAGGACTTAGCGCAGCTCATTTTCGACCTGAAACAGGTCAACCCGAAAGCGATGATCTCCGTGAAGCTGGTTTCCGAGCCGGGCGTCGGCACCATCGCCACCGGCGTGGCGAAAGCCTATGCGGACCTGATCACCATTGCCGGCTACGACGGCGGCACCGGCGCAAGCCCGCTCTCCTCCGTGAAATACGCGGGCTGTCCGTGGGAGCTTGGCCTGGTGGAAACCCAGCAGGCGCTGGTGGCTAACGGCCTGCGCCACAAGATCCGTTTGCAGGTGGATGGCGGTCTGAAAACCGGCCTCGACATCATCAAAGCGGCGATTCTGGGTGCGGAAAGCTTCGGCTTCGGTACCGGCCCGATGGTTGCGCTCGGCTGTAAATACCTGCGTATCTGCCACCTGAACAACTGCGCAACCGGCGTTGCAACTCAGGACGAGAAGCTGCGTAAGAATCACTATCACGGCCTGCCGTTCAAAGTGACCAACTACTTTGACTTCATCGCCCGTGAAACCCGCGAGCTGATGGCGCAGCTGGGCGTGAAGCGTCTGGTGGATCTGATTGGCCGTACCGACCTGCTGAAAGAGCTGGAAGGCTTCACCGCCAAGCAGCAGAAGCTGGAGCTGTCTAAGCTGCTGGAAACGGCTGAGCCGCATCCTGGCAAAGCGGTTTACTGCACCGAGAACAACCCGCCGTTCGACAACGGCGTGCTGAACGCGCAGCTGCTGCAACAGGCGAAGCCGTACGTGGACGAGAAGCAGAGCAAAACGTTCTGGTTTGACATCCGCAACACCGACCGTTCCGTGGGCGCGTCCCTCTCCGGTTACATCGCACAAACGCACGGTGACCAGGGGCTGGCGTCGGATCCGATTACCGCGCACTTCAGCGGTACCGCGGGCCAGAGCTTCGGCGTGTGGAACGCCGGCGGCGTTGAGTTATACCTGACCGGCGATGCCAACGACTACGTCGGGAAAGGCATGGCGGGCGGTCTGCTGGCGGTGCGTCCTCCGGTGGGCTCAGCCTTCCGCAGTCATGAAGCCAGCATCATCGGCAACACCTGTCTGTACGGTGCGACCGGCGGTCGTCTGTTTGCTGCGGGCCGTGCGGGCGAGCGTTTTGCGGTGCGTAACTCCGGTGCCATCACCGTGGTGGAAGGCATCGGCGATAACGGCTGCGAATACATGACGGGCGGAATTGTGTGCGTCCTGGGTAAAACCGGCGTGAACTTTGGCGCCGGCATGACGGGCGGTTTTGCCTACGTGCTGGATGAAGACGGTGAGTTCCGTAAGCGCGTGAATCCGGAACTGGTGGAAGTGCTGGACGTTGATTCGCTGGCCATTCACGAAGAACACCTGCGCGGTTTGATTACCGAACACGTGCAGCATACCGGTTCTTCGCGCGGCGAAGAGATCCTGGCGAACTGGCCAGCGTTCTCTGCGAAATTCGCGCTGGTTAAGCCGAAGTCCAGCGATGTTAAAGCCCTGTTGGGTCACCGTAGTCGTAGCGCAGCAGAGCTGCGCGTGCAGGCGCAGTAAGGAATTCAGATGAGCCAGAACGTTTACCAGTTTATCGACCTTCAGCGTGTTGATCCGCCAAAGAAACCGCTGAAGATCCGTAAAATTGAATTTGTTGAAATCTATGAGCCGTTTTCAGAAGGCCAGGCCAAAGCACAGGCAGACCGCTGCCTGTCCTGCGGTAACCCTTACTGCGAATGGAAATGTCCGGTCCATAACTACATTCCGAACTGGCTGAAGCTGGCCAACGAAGGGCGTATTTTTGAAGCCGCCGAGCTCTCTCACCAGACCAACACCCTGCCGGAAGTGTGCGGGCGCGTGTGTCCTCAGGATCGCCTGTGCGAAGGCTCCTGTACGCTGAACGACGAGTTTGGTGCGGTGACCATCGGCAACATCGAACGCTATATCAACGATAAAGCCTTCGAGATGGGCTGGCGTCCGGATATGACCGGCGTGCGTCAAACCGACAAGCGCGTGGCGATCGTCGGCGCGGGTCCGGCAGGCCTCGCCTGTGCCGACGTGCTGACACGCAACGGCGTGAAGGCGGTGGTTTTTGACCGTCATCCGGAAATCGGCGGCCTGCTGACCTTCGGCATCCCGGCCTTCAAGCTGGAAAAAGAGGTGATGACCCGCCGCCGTGAAATCTTCACCGGCATGGGCATTGAGTTCAAACTCAACACCGAAGTGGGCCGCGACGTGCAGCTCGACGATCTGCTGAAGGATTACGACGCCGTGTTCCTGGGCGTGGGCACCTATCAGTCCATGCGCGGTGGTCTGGAGAACGAAGATGCGCCAGGCGTGTACGACGCGCTGCCGTTCCTGATTGCTAACACCAAACAGCTGATGGGCTACGGCGAAACCGCCGACGAGCCGTTTGTCAGCATGGAAGGTAAACGCGTTGTCGTGCTGGGCGGCGGTGATACCGCGATGGACTGCGTGCGTACGTCCATTCGTCAAAACGCGGCGCACGTCATCTGCGCCTACCGTCGCGACGAAGAGAACATGCCGGGCTCTAAGCGCGAAGTGAAAAACGCGCGTGAAGAGGGCGTGGAGTTCCAGTTCAACATCCAGCCTCTGGGCATTGAAGTGAACGCCAACGGTAAGGTGAGCGGCGTGAAGATGGCGCGCACGGAGATGGGCGCGCCGGATGCAAAAGGCCGTCGTCGCGCAGAGATCGTGGCAGGCTCTGAGCACGTGATCCCGGCCGACGCCGTGGTGATGGCGTTTGGTTTCCGCCCTCACAGCATGGAGTGGCTGGCGAAGCACAGCGTAGAGCTGGACTCTCAGGGCCGCGTGATTGCGCCGGAAGGCAGCGACAACGCCTTCCAGACCAGCAACCCGAAAATCTTCGCCGGTGGCGATATCGTTCGCGGTTCAGACCTGGTGGTTACCGCGATTGCCGAAGGGCGTAAAGCGGCTGACGGGATCATGAACTTCCTGGAAGTATAAGCCCCTCTGACTCCCCGGCAGAAGCATAACGCGGAACGCCGGGGAGCCTGTTTTCAGTAACCTATCCTTCAGTTAACGATACCCTCTACCCCAAAAAAGCAGCGTAAATCCCGACGTAAACGTTTGCATTGTCGAAAAAAATGTATATTATGCGGCGGATTTTTTGGCCAAAATTCAAGGAGGCGTTGTGTCGCAAGATAACAATTATAGCCAGGGCCCCGTTCCTCTGGCGGCGCGGAAAGGCGTGGTTCCACTCACTTTTGTGATGTTAGGGTTAACGTTTTTTTCCGCCAGTATGTGGACCGGAGGCACGCTCGGTACCGGTCTTTCCTATAATGATTTCTTCCTCGCAGTTCTCTTCGGCAATCTCCTCCTCGGTATTTACACTGCTTTTCTTGGTTACATTGGCGCGAAAACCGGCCTCTCAACCCATCTTCTTGCGCGTTACTCGTTCGGTATAAAAGGGTCCTGGCTTCCCTCCATGCTTTTAGGCGGTACGCAGGTAGGATGGTTTGGCGTCGGCGTAGCGATGTTTGCCATCCCGGTGAGTAAAGCCACGGGCATCGACGTGAACATCCTGATTGCGATTTCCGGCCTGCTGATGACGTTGACCATTTTTTTTGGCATCTCGGCACTGACGATTTTATCCATCATCGCCGTACCCGCTATCGTCATCCTGGGTAGCTACTCCGTCTGGCTGGCGGTGGACGGCGTGGGAGGATTGGACCACCTCAAATCCATTGTGCCGCAGACGCCGCTCAACTTTTCCAGCGCGCTGGCGCTGGTTGTAGGTTCGTTTATCAGCGCAGGCACGCTGACCGCCGACTTCGTCCGCTTTGGCCGCAATGCCAAAGGGGCCGTTCTGGTGGCGATGGTGGCATTTTTCCTTGGCAACTCGCTGATGTTTATCTTCGGTGCGGCAGGCGCTGCCGCCGTAGGACAGGCCGATATTTCTGACGTGATGATCGCCCAGGGACTGCTGCTGCCGGCGATTGTCGTTCTCGGCCTGAATATCTGGACCACCAATGACAACGCGCTGTACGCCTCTGGTCTGGGTTTCGCCAATATTACTGGCCTTTCCAGCCGTACGCTGTCGGTGATGAATGGCATTATCGGTACGCTGTGCGCGCTGTGGCTATACAACAACTTCGTTGGCTGGCTGACCTTTTTGTCGGCAGCGATTCCGCCGATTGGCGGGGTGATTATCGCCGACTATCTGATTAATCGCCGCCGCTATGCCAGCTTCGACCATGCAAAATTTGTGTCCGTTAACTGGATTGCCATTTTCTCGGTCGCCCTGGGTGTTGCTGCCGGGCACTACATTCCGGGAATTGTCCCCGTTAACGCAGTATTGGGTGGCGTCTTCAGCTATTTGGTGTTAAACCCATTCGCCAAACGTACCCTTGCTAATCCTTCGGAGGCTTCCCATGCAGAATAATTCCCTCACTATCCGTCAGGCCCGTTTGCAGGGGCAGGAAGGTTTATGGCAGATCACGATTGAGAACGGACGCTTCAGCCGTATCGATCCTCAGGAAACTGCCCCTGCGCCAGTCGGTCAGGTGCTGGACGCTGAATGCGGGCTGGTTATCCCTCCTTTCATCGAACCGCATATCCATCTGGATACAACGCAAACAGCGGGTGAACCGAACTGGAACCAGTCAGGCACACTTTTCGAGGGAATCGAGCGCTGGGCCGAACGTAAGGCGATGCTCACCCACGAAGACGTTAAAACCCGCGCGATGCAGACCCTGAAGTGGCAGATCGCTAACGGCATTCAGTACGTACGTACACACGTTGACGTCTCGGACCCTACCCTTACGGCACTGAAAGCCATGCTGGAGGTGAAGCAGGAAGTCGCCCCGTGGGTCGATATGCAAATTGTGGCATTCCCGCAGGAAGGCATTCTTTCTTATCCGAACGGTGAAGCACTGCTTGAGGAGGCCGTGCGTTTAGGGGCGGATGTCATCGGCGCAATCCCGCACTTTGAATTTACGCGTGAATATGGCGTGGAGTCGCTGCATAAAACGTTTTCCCTGGCCAGAAAGTACGACCGCCTGATCGATGTCCACTGTGACGAAATTGATGATGAGCAATCGCGCTTCGTTGAAACCGTTGCCGCTCTTGCACATCGTGACGGAATGGGTTCGCGCGTGACCGCCAGCCATACCACGGCGATGCACTCCTATAATGGCGCGTATACGTCCCGGCTGTTCCGCCTGTTAAAAATGTCAGGCATTAACTTCGTGGCAAACCCGCTGGTTAACACGCATTTGCAGGGCCGTTTCGATACCTACCCCAAACGCCGCGGCATCACGCGCGTCAAAGAAATGCTGGAAGCGGAGATCAACGTCTGCTTTGGTCATGACGACGTTTTCGATCCGTGGTATCCGCTGGGAACCGCGAATATGCTTCAGGTTCTGCATATGGGGCTGCACGTCTGCCAACTGATGGGCTACGGGCAAATAAACGATGGGCTTAACCTGATCACTACCCACAGCGCGAAAACGCTCAATTTGCAGGACTACGGCGTGCTCGTTGGGAATTCAGCAAACCTGGTGATCCTTCCGGCAGAGAATGGGTTTGATGCCGTTCGTCGCCAGACGCCGGCACGATACTCTGTTCGCCATGGCAGGGTGATTGCCGAGACGGTGCCCAGCCATACAACCGTGCACCTGACGCAGCCGGAAGCGGTAACGTTTACGCGCTAATTCTGGGTTGGAAACCGCGTGGCAAACGTCATCGCGTACATAAAGATATCCTCACGGCGGAGCTAACGCCCTGCCGTTTTTTCCAGCAGATTAACTTTTGCTTTTGGCTAAAGCGCTTTTATCGCCGCCAAACGGGACGGCTCCGCTGAAAGGTTTACCGTCGATGGCGTCGTGGGTTCGAATCGCCTCCGGCCGCAGCCAGCGCTGAACGCGAGACGGCATATCCAGCCCAATCAGCAGGACCACCACAAAGGTCAGGCCGAAGGAGAGCGAGCCCAGGGCTGTGCCCAGCGCCATATTCTGCGACAGCAGCGCGCCAATCACCGGGGCGATCGCTCCGCCCAATGCCCCGACGTTATAGGTAAAGCCCAGACCCGCCGCACGCTGGTCGGTGTCGAAATAACCGCCGATGAGTTTCGGTAAGATCCCCGAGATCCCCTGCCCCAGCATCTGCTGGAAAAAGAGCAGCAGGCCCAGCACCCAGACATTTGCGCCACCGATCGCAAAGACGGGAACGATCAGCAGCTGTGAGGCCAGCAGGCTACAGACATACGCTTTCCGGGTGCCCAACCAGTCGCCGAGAAAACCACCCACGCAGCAGCCTACAGCCGCGCCGAAGCCGCTAAAGAACAGCACCTTCGCCACCGTTGACGGATCATAGGCCAGGTCGGTTTTCAGATACGTGGGTAACAGCGCCTGAATCGGCCAGGAGTAGAGGAAGGCGAAGAGCACGACAACCATCAGCGTGACGCCCGTAGGCCAGCGTTTACCGCTGCTTTGCACCATAAAGCTGATAAACACAATGGCGCACAGCAGGCCGAGAATCACCATCAGCCCCGCGTTGTGGAGTTCGCCGGCAAAGCAGAACCACAGCGCCGTGCCGGCAAACAGCGTCATCGCCATATTGATCAGGCGGTATTTGCCGCGATAAAGAATATCAACCATTGTGCGTACCGGCGCCTGACCTTCGTGCTTCGCTTTCCAGTCTTCAGCCTCCGGAATATTTTTCCGCAGCCACAGGGCAAAGACGATGGGCAGGATGCCGATAAAGAACAGCGCTCGCCAGCCCCAGACGGGCACGACAAGGCTGTAGACCTGGGCCGCAACCACGGCACCGACGGAGAAGCCAGAAATGAGAAAACCACTCGCCTTATTGCGCAGGTGTTTCGGCCAGCTTTCGATGACGTAGGTTGCGCTGGAGCCGTATTCCCCCGCCATCCCCATTCCAATCACCATGCGGGCGATAAACAGGGTGACGTAACCCGGCGCAAAACCGCAGGCCAGCGTACCGCAGGAGAAGAGTACGATACTGGTTATCATTGCCAGCTTGCGGCCATAGCGGTCGCCCATGGCGCCCAGCAGCAGGCCGCCGAACCAGCGCGAAATAAAGGCCGCCGAAATGAGGCTCGCCGCTTCCACGGTCGTCAGGCCAAATTCACTTTTAATTTCTGTCAGCACTAAGGCAATCAGGACAAAATCGAAGCCATCAAGCAGATATCCCAGCCAGGCGGCGGAGAAGGCGCGCCACTGAGGGCGGCTTAGATGGCGGTACCACGGGATGCTTTGGGTAGACTTACTCATTTCACTCTCCCGACGTTTTCTCTGTCGTTTTGCCGGATAAGCGACGCGCCATCCGGCAGTGCGTTAGCGTTTTTCCGCCATTAACTGCTCTGCCAGCGCCTTCAGCGCCGGCACGAATTGCTCGTCTACAGGGGCAAACGGTTTGCGACACAGCGGCACGGACACCACGTCCATGTAGTGCAGAACCGTTTTCAGACCACGGAAGACCCCGGCTTTAATCAGCAGGTCGATGACCTTGTTGCATTCGCTTTGCAGGCGCTGTGCGGTGGCGTTATCCCCCTCACGAACCGCGTTGGCGATAGCCCGGTAGCGCCAGCCCATAATGTTGTAGGTGCTGCCGATCCCCCCGTCCGCGCCGGCCAGCAGGCCGGAGGCAAAGATTTCGTCATAGCCGTTGTAGAGCACCAGATCCGGATGCTCACGGCGGATCTGCTCCATCTGGAACAGATCGCCGGAGGTTTGTTTCAACGCGCCGACGCCGGGCAGCGTCACCAGGGTGTTGATCTGATCCAGGCTTAGCTTCACGCCGCTTAACGCCGGAATGTTATAGACCACCATCGGCAGACCATCCGCCGAATCAATGATTGCACGGTAATGATCGCAATGTTCTTCAAAGCTGAAGGGGTAATAAAACGGCGTGACGGCAGACACCGCGTCAAAGCCCAGTCGGGCAGCGGCGGTGGCCAGCTGCTGGCTTTCCGTGGTGCTCACGCAGCCAACATGGGCAATGAGCGTGATTTTTCCTTTCGCCTCCTCCGCCACGATCTCCATCACCTGCTCGCGTTCAGAAAGGCTTTGGACAAAGGCTTCTCCCGTTGAACCGCCGACATAAAGCCCGTCGATGCCCTGCGCAATATTGAACTGCACCAGACGGCGCAGGCTCTCCTTATCCAGCGCCTGCTGTTGGGTAAACGGAGTCAGAAGAGCGGCCATTACGCCGCGTAGTTGCGTTGCCATAGATACCTCAATCATTCGTGTGCTTGTTATAACGATATACCTTTATACCTTTTATACCAGATCAAATAAGCAGCAGTGGAATACAGAACGCTTATATTGCGAGCTGCTTCACTAAAGGATCGTTACTTTTTAGCTTTTGAATGCTGGCCGAAGGCGTGCCAGGTAGCGGAAACGCTGTTGAGGTGAGTTTGCAGCGCCCGATCGGCTTCATCGGGATCGCGGCGGCGGATCGCGTCAACGATCGCGATATGCTGGCGATAGCTGGCTTCATTATGCTGATAAAGCTCAGCGTCCGGCACTGTAGGACGCGCCGCGATTAGCCAGTCGAGCAGCGCAACGTGGATCGCGTTGAAGATTGGGTTGCCGGGGATCTCCGCCAGTACGCGGTGAAAATCGACGTCGGAACGAATGAACAGCGCGTTGTCATCCAGGGACTGGCTGTTGATCTCCAGCGCTTTCGTCAGCCGCGCAATCTGATCGTCCGTGGCGTACTCTGCGGCATAACGCACGAGGCTGGATTCAAAGAACAGACGGAGCTGCTCAAAATGGGCAATACCGCCGGGCTGGGTCAGAAAATCTTTCGCCATCCCCGACAGCTCGCTGATGATGGTATCGGCAGACGGCTGGGTGACGCGGGCGCGTTCACCGTTGTTAATCTGCACCAGACCTTTACGCTTTAGCGCCGCCAGCGCTTCGCGCACCGAGGGGCGGCCCACGTTGAAGAACGCCATCAGCTCGCGCTCGGAGGGCAGCTGCTCTCCCTGGGCAAATTCCTTCCGGCGGATCATCTGCTCCAGCTCTTCTTCCACCATATCCGACAGCTTTTTGCGCGTCAGCGGACGGCGACGCAGGCTGCGGCCAAGGGTTTCATCTGAGTTTTCAGCGTTAGGATCGGTCGGTTTCATTGCAGTCCAGTGCCATTGAAGGAAAACACTGCATCATAGCACAGGAGAGGATGCGTCAAAATTCTCTGTTCTGGGGCCGTGCGCCGCTAAAGCTGGTCAATAATGTAACGGTAATTACAAGTGGAGACAAATTGCCCTCCCCCCACGTGCTCAAGATTTATCCTCAATATGATGTCGTGCACAATTTGATCCATTAAGGGATGCCGGACAACCGAGGTCGTGAGTTTTTCATCAGTACAGCCTATTTCGCTAATTGAAACACCCGTGGTAATCATGCGACAGTAGGCGCCCCGTTCGGTCATCGCGCTGTTATCACAAAAGCTTCCCCCTTCCCAAAGATAGGTATGCAGCGTCGTTTCCATGGTTCCGCCCGTAGAATTCAGCGTGATTTGCTTGTCATGCTGAATGACGTCGCGATCCCAGGAAATATCCAGACCGGTAGCGGGTACGTAGTTACAGCCGGATGTACGCTCCATCGTTGACGTCCAGCTGTCGCCGGTAGAGGTATCCGTTGAGCGGGTAATAAACATTAAAATCCAGGGACAGGCTTCACTGTCCTGCCACGTGACTTCAATATCAATGAAGACTTTCATGCAGGTCCAGCGCGTTTTATCCATCCCGGCGCATCCCGTAGAAACCGCTTGCTCAGAGGCAAGCTTCAAACGCACTGGCGAAAATCCTGAGGCGTTACCGTCCCAGGAAGTAACCGTCATGTAGCCATTCGGATCGCGGCTAAATAAATCCCAGACGCCATGGAACACGCCCCCTTTTGTGGTGGTGCCCATATTGACCATCACAGAGCTTTTCGCGCCGGAAACCGGTTTACCGTAATAGGTTACGATCTGGCCGCGGCTGCCCGTAAGACCTTTAGCTGCGTAACTGCCGCCCGCGTAAAACAGGCTCATGAGAGTGAGTACAAGGGTAATCAGTAATCGTCTGTTCATATTATAAATATTCAAAAATAACGGTTGATGTTGCCGTGAACGTTCCGGATAAAACGTCTTGCCCGGGAATGACCTGAAGCCAGGCGTTCAGCATCAGATCGTTATTTCCGTCGGCGAGCGGAAAGGTCGCCCCCACCGGATCGTTAACCAGAACGCTCACGCCGTTTAGCGTTTCGAGACCAATGCCCACGCCGGATGCAATCGAGGTGGCATCAAAGGCCAGAAAACCGCGCATCCCGGTGACTTCTGTGCCGTGAAACGTCACCCGCACGCCATTTTTTTGCACGGAAGGCGGACAATCATAAAGCCTTAACCTGACGGGCTGACGGGCTGAGTGTCCGCGCAGCATTAAGTCGCTGGCGGCAATATCAGGAAAGGTGACGGTATCCAGCACCCCGTTCTGCATTTCCATCTTGCAAATTCCGCCCAGCAGGTTGCCGGTGAAATGCACGTTATCTGGTGAAGCCTGAACACCTGCCGTCGCCAGAAACAGCAGCAGGGAGAGCGTTCCTCGCTGATAGCGCTTCATTGATAATCCACCTGCAATGTTGCCCAGCCTTCGAAATTACCCGCGTACATGACAGCCCCCGTTTTCTTTACGGGCACGGCTTTCAGAACGGGTAATGCCTGTTCGGTGACGGTTAACGTCGAACCTAATTCAAAGGGTGTATTACCGTGCAGAATTTCAATGCCCAGCCCTGAAACATCCGTCACGACGGCAGCGTTATTAAAGTCCGTCACGTTACCGGTTAGCGTCAGCGACATCGTCAGATCCGAATAGCGGTCAGGCGAATCACAATCAATGGTGTAGGGCAAATTCTGCATGAATTTCGTGCCGTCGATCTCTTCTATCTGTACATCGACGAAGTTAACTTCAATGGTTTGATCGTTGCTGATTACGCATTCCGGCGGCCTGACCAGAAAACCGTGAAAGGTCAAATCCCCCTCTGCACCAGCAGAGCCCACCGTTAAGCAGCACAGCAGCAAGATAAATGAACGCATTTTCATTGATAATCCACGATCAGGGTTGCTCTGGCATCGAACTCAGATGCATTCAGGGTGACGGAGGCCGACTTTACCGGAACGACTTCCAGCTCGGGCCCGCTGTTGGCGTAGATAAACTCCAGCCAGTCGGTGGAACCCGGTTCAATAAGTCGTTTTTCGTCTTTTGTCTGTAGGCGCAGGCCAAATCCTTCGACGTTGGTTTTAAGCACCTTTTCCCCGTTGATCACCGTCGACTCCCCCTGAATTTGCATCTTCAGGTTGTCTTTCAGACGGTTTTTACAGTCGATCGTGTAATCAAGCGGCTGGGTGTAGCGGGTGCCGTCAATTTTTGTGGTGTACACCGAGCCAAACTCGACCGCCCCGCCGCTCACCTCACATGGCATAGGTACGTTCACCACAACGGTGACGCTCATAAGCACCTCCGTGTCAGCTGCCCTGCATGACCCCGCGACGCCAGCCAGCGCGATCGCCAGTAAACAGGTTATTTTCCGAAACATAACGGGGCCTCCTGCCTGTTATTTTTTACTGCTTCTTTCCTGGTCTACGCTACAGGTTGTGCCTGAACAGCGGAAATAGAGCGGCATACGTCCACCGTAATCATCGACGTAGACCAGCACGGGTTGTTGACCCAGCGTAGAGGCTTTCACGTGCATTAATTCCCCGGATTTTGGCGCCAGCACCATTGGATTGAAGCCCGCCACGGATGGCGTATCGTGGGATTTGCTGGCATTACTCAGCACCACGTAATAACTGGTCGGGTTATTTACCTGATAATCGTCTCCGCTGCGGGTCAGCGTCAGCGCATATTGCCACGGATGATGTGGATCCATTTTCGGCAGCGAAGCCGGACGGTAAAATAATTTAATGCGCGTCTGTAAGGCTATTTGCAGCGTATTCGGTCGCTTACCTTTCGGCGGGATCTCACGCACGTTAAAATAGAACAGCGATTCACGATCCTGCGGCAAAGAGGCCAGCCCCGGCATTCCCTGTATTTTAACCTGCCCGGTTTCTTTAGGCTCAATACGCTGAACCGGCGGTAATACAGTCAGTGGCGACGTAATTTTCTGACCTTTACTATCTTCAACCCATGACTGTGCCAGGTAAGGACTTTCCTGATTATCATTGCGCAGCGTAATGCTGACGGATTTCTCGTTGCCATTAAAAATAATACGCGTTCTGTCCGGCACAATGGCGGCATGGGCTGCCATCATGGGAAGCAACGTACAGCCCAATACAATATAGGCTGGGAGTGAAGCAATTTTTTTCATGTGTTTTCTCCTGATTGAATTGACGGATCCGGCTTGGCGGAAAAATCGTCTTGTTCCGAAGCAGGGATAACGCGTTTAGTTTGTTGCTGTATTGCCGGCATGACCGAAGGCGCGGCCGGCGTCGTTAATTCCCGCTCGCTGCGGCACGGCAGTAACAGGTTATTAAAGAGATCTTTCGGCAAAGGAGCCGGTAACGAAATAGAACATTGCTGGTCGCCATTCCACGTCACCTGCATCTCTTCGCCCGGGTTGACGCCCGCAAGATAGACGCTGCCATTGTCGTCAACTAACCCTACCTGCTGATGCCTTTCGTTAAAGACTTCTGCACCAAACGGTGGATTTTTACCGTTACTCAACCGCAGGATCGCGACCGCTTTTTCTCCACGAATAATGTCGAACTGACGGTAACCAATCGCCCCTTCAGTCAGCGTAATCTGGGCGGTTGAGCGCGTGGCTTCCGCATTCTCCGGCAAGTTTTCAATATCGATTTTTATGTCATTACGGTAGTAGTCGTTAATGTCCGACAGGACGGCCATGCCAAACGCGTTGGTATAAACGGGCGCATTATAGCCGCCCACCGGTACGCCTTCCTGACCGCTTGCGTCAATCATTAACCTCGAGCCGCCCGGGATGGAAACGCGGTGCAGCGCGCCGCCGTGGCCCGTCAGCGTGGCTCCGCCTTCCAGGGATATCCCCACCGAGGAATAATTATTCTCCAGATAGCTGGCATTGAGATCCAAATCCGCGATATCACCGCTGTGGCGATAATAACCGTCGGCCGATTTCTGGCTTTGTGAATCACCGACGCTAAGCTGGTAATTATTATTGTCATCCACGCGCTGGCTATAGCCCACACGATTAGAGTGATCGTCCTGGCTGTAAGAGCCGTTATAGTTAAACGAGCCGCCTTCTCCCCACGGAATATTGACGGAAAGATAAAATCCATCGTCAGTCTCGTCATCATATTCACTGCGGTAGCCGTTCAGGGACAGGCTGATATTTCTAAAGTCACCAATATCAAAATATTTAGAGAACATAATGTTATAGTTATTCTCGTCCGAACGGTCCCAGTAGGAACGACGCGTCCAGTTCACGAAAACGTTTATGCCAATATCAATTAAGTTCTGGTTATAGTTAACGGTAAACATCTGCTTATCTTTTCCAGAGCGGAAATGTTCACCGTCCTGCGCATCCAGGTAATCGTTCATCGTCATGAAGTTTTCTTCAGAAAAGCGATAGCCGGCAAAGGAGATGCGGCTGTGCAGCTCGTCGTAATCTTTGGAATAACTTATGCGATATGAGTTACCCTGGAGCGTATCGTCGTCTTGATCTTCCGTGATGAGCGCGCGCGAACGCGTGACGTCAAACGAGAGTGCCCCAAGCGCGGCCATGTCGCGCCCGATGCCTACCGCCATCGCCTGATAATCCTGCTCACCTATTCCGCCGCCGTACAGGGACCAGCCATCGTCTACGCCCCAGGACGCTTCGCTGGCCGCAAAAATGTTGCCGGCCATATTGTGGTTCCAGTCCTGTGGACGGCCTACGGTGGTTTTGAAGCGCACCTGATTGGCGCGCGTCAGGAAAGGCACCGACGTGGTGCTGACATCGTATTCCTGTACTTTTCCATCCTGCTCTTCAATGCGCACGTGCAAATCGCCAGAGACGGACTGGTTAATATCCTGAATTCGGAACGGGCCCGCCGGAACCTGCTTCTCATACAGCACTCTTCCCTGCTGCGTAACCACAACTTTGGCATTGGTGCGCGCGACGCCCGCGATGTCAGGCGCGTAGCCCCGCAAGTTTGGGGGCAGCATTTGATCGTCTGAATTGACGCTTAACCCTGCGTAGTTAAAGGTGTCGAAAATATCTGACGAGAGCGACGTTTCTCCCATCAGAAGCTGGGCGCCCCAGGCAGGCAAAGCGCGATAGGCATAATAACGACTCCACTCCCAGTTACGGGTCGTTTCGCCGTCCTGATGCTGGTAATCAGCCTGCCAGTCGGCGCGTAGACGCCACGGGCCTAAGTTTGCCCCCAGGGTCCCATTGCCGCTGACATCCTGTTCGTTGCCGCCTTCATTTTCATCATGCTCATGGCTGGCATTAATATTATAATCAAAGAGAATACCCGGAATACCTTCATCCCAACGCGCGGGCGGATCCCAGTTTTCATCCGAATATTCGAGATAGGCTTGTGGAATAGCAATACGCAGCGCTGATTCGGACATGTCCGCGTTCACGTGCATATCTTTCAGCTGATCTGGTTTTAGACACGCGCCCTCTTTTATCCAGATAAAATTCTCTGTGAGCTCGGGCTTAATACCCAGATGCGCGACCAGATCAGGTGAAAGACATGCAAAGCTGTCATCAGGCTCATCTTCTTTTGGATACCAGTTGATATCGTAATTTTCAGGCAGCCGGCCTTTATTCACAATGACCTGTAAATTATATTTCCCCGGCAGCACATAGCCTTTGCGGGAAAAATGGCTTAAGTCGTAGTTTTCACTTCCCTGGACATCCAGAAACTGAGTATTAAATTCAACTGCATCTTCTGCAAAAGAATCATTAAGAGATGATCCCATAATAAGGCCAATCAATATGGCCAGATGCTTTAGTTGATAGAAATTGCCGCACTTCATGATTAATACCTTGAATGCCGATATGGCCCGCGCAAAGATGTCTAAATTGCCCCGCCTGCGCGGGGCAAAACAGAGAATTACAGGTAGCTGATCTGGAAACTGGTCAGAGAGGAGAACTCACCTGTGTCGATAGTTTCAGCAGCGGTTTCGCCCTGTACCCACGCTTTGAACGCGAATTTCTGATCGGCCAGACCTTTGCCTTCGGCATCTACAGCCAGCGCCTGCGTTGCAGCGGTGCCCAGACGGATTTCGGTACCCTTAGAGTTCGCCAGAACGATATGAGAGCCTTTCATCTCGCCCTTCGCACCCATCAGCGCCAGGTAGCCCGGATTCGCCGTAGATTCATCACCGCTCGCATTAAATACAATGTTCATGCTGGTCTGATCGTCAAACACGCAGTTGACCAGCTGAATATCGAAATCTACAGCCTGAATAAGGCCTGCTTTCAGTGAACCGGTACCCAGGTTTTCACCGAGGCTAATGGTCTGGTTTTCGTCGCCAATTTTAATTGAGCATGGGGAAGTCACAATTTTGCCAACAAATGTAACGGTACCATCATTGCCTTCAGCGTGGGCTGCCATAGCAGAACCGCCTAATACAAGCATGCTTAACAGAGCTGATTTAGCGAATTTTTTCATTTTCAATCCTTAAAAATATAACGGTTATAAAAATCACTACTTTAGTGAAAGGGTATTTTAGGGAAATATCCCGCGTACTGGTTTAAAAAATAATACAACGAAGGAATAAGAAGAATTTAAAGCGATAGGATTATAACCTGTTAACCTTCTGCTCATCCTTGATGGGCTTTATTTAGCCCAGACATCATTGACGCTCCTGTCCGATGTCGTCCAATTTTAAAACGTAATTTATGCTCTAAATGATATTATTTGACGCCAATATACCCTGTTTTATGAATGTGTATATTTAATTTAACTAATTTCTTTTTTCAGAATAAATTAATGACTTTGCTGCTACGCATTCATGATCTGAATAAAATAAATAAGAATGGGAAATGAAGGGGTTAGTAAAAAAAAAGCCCCTTACCGAAGTAAGGGGCTCTCGTTTACTTTACAACGCGTAGCGCCGGTCGACAACCGCGCGGTGGCGGTTCATCATCCGGACCTTCGTCGTCGTCCTGACGATCGGGCTTGTCGCCATCAATCACCGACATGACCGGGTCGCTTTCGCGTTCATCGGATGCGTCATCGTCATTCAGGCTGGCAACCTCTTCATCATAAGCCGCTTCCGGCTCGAACATGGTGCCTGCACCGTTTTCACGGGCATAGATAGCCAGAACCGCAGCCAGCGGAACGGAAACCTGACGCGGGACGCCGCCGAAACGCGCATTAAAGCGCACTTCGTCGTTTGCCAGCTCCAGGTTACCCACTGCACGTGGCGCAATATTTAGTACAATCTGTCCGTCACGTGCGTATTCCATTGGAACCTGCACGCCCGGCAACGTCACATCCACAACCAGGTGCGGCGTGAGCTGGTTATCCAGCAGCCATTCATAGAAGGCGCGCAGCAGATACGGACGGCGTGGGGTAAGTTGTGACATTTCCACAGTCATTAGCCTCGGCCGAGACGCATTTCGCGCTCCGGTTCAGTTAAGGATGCCAGGAAAGAGTCGCGCTCAAAGACGCGCGTCATGTAACCTTTCAGCTCTTTCGCGCCCGGGCCGCTGAACTCCACGCCCAGGGTTGGCAGACGCCACAGCAACGGCGCCAGGTAGCAATCTACCAGGCTGAACTCGTCGCTCAGGAAGAACGGTTTTTGACCAAATACCGGCGCAATCGCCAGCAGCTCTTCACGCAGCTGTTTACGCGCAGCATCCGCTTCTGAAGAGGAACCGTTGACGATAACGTTCATCAGCGTGTACCAGTCTTTCTCGATACGCTGCATGTACAGGCGGCTTTCACCACGCGCAACAGGATAAACAGGCATCAGTGGCGGATGCGGGAAACGCTCATCCAGGTATTCCATAATGATACGGGATTCCCACAGGGTCAGCTCGCGATCCACCAGCGTCGGTACGCTTTGGCTCGGGTTGAGATCGATCAGATCCTGAGGCGGGTTATCCTTTTCCACATGCTCGATCTCAAAACTGACACCCTTCTCGGCCAGCACGATACGAACCTGATGGCTATAAATGTCAGTAGGACCAGAAAACAGCGTCATTACCGAACGTTTGTTGGCAGCGACAGCCATGAAAACCTCCAGGTATATTCAGAATTTTTACTGCTACCGGCCCAACGGGGCCAGCCAGATGAAGTATCGCCCATCCCAGAGAAGACACATTGTTCAAGAATCGAACAAAAATCGAGTATTCACCGATATTTGGGCAGAAAATTGGATGATAGTTTACCAGATTTTGATGGCTTTGTGGTGAGGGGATGCCGGAAATGTGGAAAAAGAGAAGATATATGAAATGTTACTGTGGATAACCTGCGCATTATCCATAAAAAAACCCGCCGAAGCGGGTTTTTCGCCAATCGTTCTGCGTAAGCAGAATGGATTAACGTTTGGAGAACTGTGGACGACGACGTGCTTTACGCAGACCCACTTTCTTACGTTCAACCTGACGAGCGTCACGAGTAACGAAGCCAGCTTTACGCAGTTCAGAACGCAGGGATTCGTCGTACTCCATCAGAGCGCGGGTGATACCGTGACGGATCGCACCTGCCTGACCGGAGATACCACCACCTTTAACGGTGATGTACAGATCCAGTTTTTCTACCATATCAACCAGTTCCAGCGGCTGACGAACTACCATGCGGGCAGTTTCGCGACCGAAGTACTGTTCCAGAGAACGCTGGTTAATTACGATTTTACCACTGCCCGGTTTAATGAAAACGCGAGCTGCGGAACTTTTGCGGCGACCAGTGCCGTAGTATTGATTTTCAGCCATTGCCTATAATCCCGATTAGATGTCAAGAACTTGCGGTTGCTGTGCCGCGTGGTTGTGCTCGTTGCCTGCGTAAACTTTCAGTTTACGGAACATAGCACGACCCAGCGGGCCTTTTGGCAGCATGCCTTTAACCGCGATTTCAATCACACGCTCAGGACGGCGGGCAATCATCTCTTCAAAGGTCGCTTCTTTGATACCACCGATGTGGCCGGTGTGGTGGTAGTACACTTTGTCAGTACGCTTGTTGCCGGTAACAGCAACTTTGTCAGCGTTCAGAACGATGATGTAATCACCGGTATCAACGTGCGGAGTGTATTCCGCTTTATGCTTACCGCGCAGGCGACGAGCCAGTTCAGTAGCCAGACGGCCCAGAGTTTTACCGGTCGCGTCAACAACATACCAGTCGCGCTGTACGGTTTCTGGTTTAGCTGTAAAAGTTTTCATTAAAAGCTTACCCAAATAATAAGTTACACGTTGGTGAACACCCAAACGTTTAGTCAGTTGAGGTTCACACGACAAAGTCCGGCAAACCTACCCCTTCGAATAGCACATGCCGACACATAGAAAGTTTCGGGAAAAAAACCTTCTCGTAACGTGGGGTCGCAAGATTATAGAGAAGTTGAGGTCAAAGATCGACCCTTAAATGTGATTTGGAATGGGTTTTTCGAGACGGTGGAAAATGCCGGGTGGCGGCTACGCCTAACCCGGCCTACATGGTTCCCGTCTCAAGGAGAGGGTAGCATTTATGGCATATGCTCACGCTTGAGGTACTCTTCGCTCTGCATCTCTTGCAGGCGCGACAGGCAGCGCTGGAACTCAAACTTCAGGCGCTCGCCCTGATAAATCTCATATAAAGGTACTTCGGCGCTGACCACCAGCTTAACGTGGCGCTCGTAAAACTCATCTACCAGCGCAATGAAGCGGCGCGCTTCGCTCTCCATGAGCGGGGTCATGACGGGCACATCCCACAACATAACGGTATGGAACAAACGCGACAGCGCAATGTAGTCATGCTGGCTGCGGGCATCCACGCAGAGCGTTGCAAACGAGACGGCCAGCGTCTGGTTCTCAACGCCCAGCGTCGGCAACGGACGATGGTTAATCTCCAGCGCTGGGGCGTTATCTCGCGGCGCACCCGCCAGCGCCAGCCACAGTTTATCCATCTCGCGGGAGGTGTCGACGTTCAGCGGCGAAAGCCACAGGTGCGCCTGCGTCAGCGTACGCAGACGATAATCAACACCGGCATCGACGTTCATGATGTCGCAATGCTGTTTGATAGCATCAATGGCCGGCAGGAAACGCGCCCGCTGGAGACCATTGCGATAAAGCTCATCCGGCGGGATATTTGAGGTTGCCACCAGGGTGATCCCACGCGCAAACAGCGCTTTCATCAGCCCCCCCAGCAGCATGGCGTCCGTAATATCAGAAACAAAGAACTCGTCGAAGCAGAGCACGTCCGTTTCCGCCTTGAAGCGATCGGCCACGATCTCCAGCGGGTCGGTTTCGCCCTGGAGCGCCGTCAGCTCTTCATGAACCCGCAGCATGAAACGGTGAAAGTGCAGACGCTGCTTACGTGTGCCGGGCAGGCTCTGGTAAAACATATCCATCAGCCAGGTTTTACCCCGTCCAACGCCGCCCCACATATATAAGCCGCGAACCGGTGCGTTTACCGGCGGCTCTTTTTTACCCAGCAAACGGCCGAATGCCGCCTTCAGCCCGCTGCTCTGCGCCGTATCGGCGGGTTTCGCCAGAAGTTCCTGATAAATCGTGTTCAGGCGGTTAACCGCTTCACGCTGGACATCATCCGGCTGGTGGGTGCCCTCACTCAGGGCCAGTTGGTAACGCGATGAAGGGGACAGGTTTTGCATGATGTTGTTGTTATTCCTTTAGTTAAACCTCACCAGCGCGCGCGGCTGATGAAAAAAAGGCCGTTCTACACTACGCGATGATACGTCAGGATTCCACTTCTGCGGAAATAGCGGTTATAGTGGCATAATCAGGCACAGGCAGGAGCCGAGCCAACACCCTACGGAACAACAAGACAACGGGAGAAGTTCATGACCTGGGAATATGCGCTAATCGGTTTAGTCGTCGGCATCATCATCGGTGCTGTGGCCATGCGTTTCGGTAACCGCAAATTGCGTCAGCAGCAGTCACTGCAATACGAACTGGAAAAGAACAAAGCCGAGCTGGAAGAATATCGTGAAGAGCTGGTCAGCCACTTTGCCCGTAGCGCCGAGCTGCTGGACAACATGGCGACAGATTATCGCCAGCTCTATCAGCACATGGCGAAAAGCTCCAGCAGCCTGCTGCCGGAAATGACCGCAGAGACCAACCCCTTCCGCAATCGTCTGGCGGACTCTGAAGCCGGTAACGATCAGGCACCGGTTCAGATGCCACGCGACTATTCAGACGGCGCGTCCGGCCTGCTGCGCGGTGGTGTAAAACGCGATTAATCGCAAAACCTGAATAAATTTTACGGGCGCACCTCATGCGCCCGTCCTTTCTTCCCGTCCCCAGCTATTATTTACTCAATCACCTCATTGTTCAGCGGTTGAAAATTCAATAACATCAAGATGTTTTTGGGGCCGTTCTTTTTCATTCCAGGATACGAGAGTCAGCATCGATGAAGAAAAAAAACCAGCTGTTGAGCGCCTTAGCGTTAAGTGTCGGGTTATCTCTCTCGGCCTCCTTCCCTGCCAGTGCGGCTCTGCCTTCGCAGGTGCCCGGACAAGAAGCCATTCCCAGCCTCGCGCCGATGCTTGAAAAAGTCCTGCCGGCGGTGGTCAGTGTGCAGGTGGAAGGGACCGCACGACAAAGCCAGCGCATCCCCGAAGAGCTGAAGAAATATTTTGGCGAAGAGGCGCCGGATCAGCAGGCTCAGCCGTTTGAAGGCCTGGGTTCGGGCGTGATTATCGACGCGGCTAAGGGCTATATCCTGACCAATAACCACGTGATCAGCCAGGCCGATAAAATCAGCGTTCAGCTGAACGATGGCCGGGAGTTCGACGCCAAACTGATCGGCGGTGACGATCAAAGTGATATTGCCCTGCTTCAGGTGCAAAACCCCAGCAACCTGACCCAGATCGCCATCGCCGATTCCGATAAGCTGCGCGTCGGTGATTTTGCCGTCGCGGTCGGTAACCCGTTCGGCTTAGGCCAGACCGCCACCTCCGGGATTGTCTCCGCCCTGGGGCGCAGCGGCCTGAATCTCGAAGGACTGGAAAACTTTATCCAGACCGACGCCTCCATCAACCGGGGCAACTCCGGCGGTGCGCTGCTTAACCTGAACGGTGAGCTGATCGGCATCAACACCGCGATACTCGCGCCAGGCGGCGGCAGCATCGGGATTGGTTTTGCCATTCCGAGTAACATGGCCAAAACCCTGTCTCAACAGCTGATTCAGTTTGGCGAGGTTAAGCGCGGGCTGCTGGGCATCAAAGGCATGGAGATGAGCGCCGATATCGCCAAAGCCTTTAAGCTCAACGTCCAGCGCGGGGCGTTTGTCAGCGAAGTACTGCCAAACTCAGGCTCTGCAAAGGCGGGCGTGAAATCCGGCGACGTTATTGTCAGCCTGAACGATAAACCGCTGAGCAGCTTCGCTGAATTACGTTCACGTATTGCCACCACGGAGCCTGGCGCTAAAGTGAAGCTGGGTCTGATCCGCGAGGGCAAACCGCTGACCGTGGAAGTGACGCTGGACAAGAGCACCTCCTCTTCCGCCAGCGCAGAACAGATCTCCCCAGCGCTCCAGGGCGCTACGCTGAGCGACGGTCAGCTTAAAAACGGCACGAAAGGCATTTCTGTCACTAACGTTGAGAAGAGTAGCCCGGCCGCACAGGCAGGTTTACATCAGGACGACGTGATTATTGGCGTGAACCGCACTCGCGTGCAGTCTATTGCGGAAATGCGCAAGGTGCTGGAGAGTAAACCGGCGGTCATTGCCCTGCAAATTATCCGTGGCAACGACACTCTGTACATTTTACTGCGTTAACCATTTGCGACTCCGGGCATCGCCGCTGCGTGTGATGTCCGGATAACTCATGTTATGCTGCAAACCGTTCCTTTTTTAACGACACACGCATCATGCTTTTAAAGCTCTTTCGTTCAATTGTCATTGGTTTGATCGTTGCCGGTCTGCTGCTGGTGGCTATGCCATCTTTACGCCAGTTCAACAAACTGTCGGCTCCCCAGTTCGACAGCACGGATGAAACGCCTGCGACGTACAATCAGGCGGTACGCCGTGCCGCCCCCGCCGTGGTTAACGTTTATAACCGCGGGCTTAACAGCTCCGCGCATAACCAGCTGGAGATCCGCACGCTCGGTTCCGGCGTGATCATGGATGACCGGGGTTATATCATCACCAATAAACACGTCATTAACGATGCCGACCAGATTATCGTCGCCTTGCAGGATGGCCGCGTGTTTGAAGCCCTGCTGGTGGGGTCGGACAGCCTGACCGATCTGGCGGTCCTGAAGATCAACGCCACGGGCGGTCTGCCGACTATCCCGATAAACCGCAAACGAACGCCGCACATCGGCGATGTGGTGCTGGCGATCGGTAACCCGTACAACCTGGGCCAGACCATCACGCAGGGGATCATCAGCGCGACCGGTCGAATTGGCCTGAACCCGTCAGGACGACAGAACTTCCTGCAAACCGATGCCTCGATCAACCACGGTAACTCCGGCGGCGCGCTGGTGAACTCCCTGGGCGAACTGATGGGCATTAACACCCTCTCCTTCGACAAGAGCAACGACGGCGAAACACCGGAAGGAATTGGCTTTGCCATTCCGTTCCAGCTGGCGACCAAAATCATGGACAAGCTGATCCGCGATGGCCGCGTGATCCGCGGCTACATTGGTATAGGCGGTCGTGAAATCGCGCCGATGCATACGCAGGGTGGGGGTATCGATCAGATCCAGGGGATTGTGGTCAACGAAGTGGCGCCTGGCGGCCCGGCGGCCAATGCGGGCATCCAGGTGAACGACGTTATCCTTTCCGTCAACGGCACGCCGGCGGTCTCTGCGCTTGAAACCATGGACCAGGTGGCCGAGATTCGACCGGGCTCCATTATTCCTGTTGAAGTCATGCGCAATGATAAGAAGCTGACGATTCAGGTCACCATTCAGGAATATCCGGCCACTAACTGACGGCCATAAAAAAACCGAAGCCTGTGCTTCGGTTTTTTTTGCCGGGTGGCGCTTACGCTTACCCGGCCTGCTATGGGAGAGGACGTTTTACTTGTTAACGAACTCTTCGCCCAGCGTGATATCTTTCTTCAGCGTATCCAGCATGCCTTCCATCGCGTTTTGCTCAAACGCGCTCAGCGTGCCGATAGACTTACGCTCTTCAACACCGTTTTTACCCAACAGCAGCGGCTGAGAGAAGAAACGCGCGTGTTCACCGTCGCCTTCAACATAGGCGCATTCAACAACGTCTTTTTCGCCCTGCAACGCGCGCACCAGAGACAGGCCGAAACGTGCCGCCGCCTGGCCCATAGACAGGGTTGCAGACCCGCCACCCGCCTTCGCTTCCACCACTTCGGTGCCCGCGTTCTGAATACGTTTAGTCAGGTCAGCCACTTCCTGTTCGGTGAAGCTCACGCCCGGGATCTGCGACAGCAGAGGCAGGATGGTCACGCCAGAGTGACCGCCGATAACCGGCACTTCCACTTCCGTTGGCTGCTTGCCTTTCAGCTCAGCCACGAAGGTATTGGAGCGGATGATATCCAGCGTCGTCACGCCGAACAGTTTGTTCTTGTCGTATACGCCCGCTTTCTTCAGCACTTCTGCTGCGATAGCAACGGTGGTGTTCACCGGGTTAGTGATGATACCGATGCACGCTTTCGGGCAGGTTTCAGCGATCTGCTGAACCAGGTTTTTCACGATGCCCGCGTTGACGTTGAACAGGTCTGAACGGTCCATACCCGGTTTACGTGCAACACCTGCGGAGATCAGCACCACGTCGGCACCCTGCAACGCAGGACGCGCATCTTCACCGGAGAAGCCTTTGATTTTCACAGCTGTCGGGATGTGGCTCAGGTCAACCGCCACGCCTGGGGTTACCGGAGCAATATCGTACAGGGAGAGTTCTGAGCCTGAAGGCAGTTGGGTTTTCAGTAGTAGGGCAAGCGCCTGGCCGATACCACCAGCAGCGCCGAGGACTGCGACTTTCATCCTAAACTCCTTATTATGGTTAACTTAAGTATCTGTAAATCCGTTGCGGCGACCATAATTCAGCACGTCATTAATTACAATTTTCATCGCTAAAGAATTTGAGGTCGCACGTCTTTCGCCTTCACCTGAATGCTATCAGGCTGTGGGCAACAACGTATTAAGAGGGGGTTACAATACACCCTGCCACGCCACCAAAACAACATCATTTTGATAACATTTAATTTACTTTTAAGCTTATTTGCGCGGCGTGACCCAGGCATGTTTTCCGATAACGAAATCTGATAAAATCACTCCCTTTCATAACATTATTTCAGCCTGGCGCCAGGTAGATAATTTGCATAAAAATTCATCCACATGCATAATAATGTTGTTTCTTTCGTCATATTCCGGGTGACTTATGCGAAGCTCGTCTAAGCAAGAAGAATTAGTAAAGGCGTTTAAAGCGCTACTCAAAGAAGAGAAATTCAGTTCTCAGGGAGAAATTGTTCAGGCGTTGCAGGAACAAGGCTTCGATAACATCAACCAGTCGAAGGTCTCCCGCATGTTAACCAAGTTTGGTGCGGTGCGTACGCGCAACGCCAAAATGGAAATGGTTTATTGCCTGCCTGCTGAACTTGGCGTCCCGACAACCTCCAGCCCGCTGAAGAACCTGGTTCTGGACATCGACTATAACGATGCCGTGGTTGTGATCCATACCAGCCCAGGTGCCGCACAGCTGATTGCTCGCCTGCTGGATTCGCTGGGTAAAGCTGAGGGGATCCTCGGCACTATCGCCGGTGATGACACCATCTTTACCACCCCGGCAAATGGTTTCTCGGTGAAAGACCTCTACGAAGCGATTCTGGTCCTGTTCGAACAGGAGCTGTAATTACCTGCCCCGTAGCGCACGGCTACGGGGATCATTCTGCTGTTGCCTCGTTTTACCCTGCTTTCCACTGCCTGCTGCTTTTGCAAATAGTGCTTTTTACCGCCTGTTAACATTCACCCAGTGGATAATCTGCTGCAAAACCGCACTAAAAATCAAATTCACCCATCATACTGATTTTAAATACAAAAATGGACAAAAATCGCCTTACCAGGTCCTTTTTTATGCACTCACGTTATAAAAATCGATTTTTTTAATACGTAATAACAAGGGAAACCATTAGTCTGGTATTAATTTTTTGCGTGATTAGTGTATACTTGATTTTGTGATGAGGGTCACAGAACAAAGACCCCAGTAGAATAATTGACGAGGTAACCGATCATGAAAATTAAAAACACTGTTGCTGCCCTGAGCGTACTCTCTGTCCTGTCATTCGGTGCGTTTGCGGCCGACGCCATTAATGCCGAACAGGCACAATCCCGTCAGGCTATCGGGACGGTTTCTGTTGGTGCCATCGGCGCATCTCCGATGGACATGCACGACATGCTGAACAAAAAAGCGGAAGAACAGGGTGCATCATCCTATCGCGTAATTGAAGCACGCAGCGGTGACCACTGGCACGCTACGGCTGAACTGTACAAATAAACCCTCGTCGTATCTCATCATACGACTTGCCCCTGACCTCCCGGTCAGGGGCTTTTTTATGACTGACGCACATTGAAACGCAGTTGCCCTTCCAGCTCCTCCTCCGCTTCATCAAACAGTAAAATCAGTGCGCCAAAGCGTCTGCGCAGCTTTTCAGGCAGATGGGTAAACTCGATTTCCAGCGGTAACGGCAGCCTGTCGCCGGTCACCACATCCCACAGCATATCAAGGTTGCTTACGCTGTCCCGCTCCAGGTCGAACGCCCGAATAAACTCGCGGTAGAAGTCTTCCTGACTATCAATTTCGTCAAAATCAAAGGTATAAATTTTCATTGCCAGCCACCCGGTACAGGCGGGCGGCAGATGCCGCCCTGTCTATTATAATCCCCCGATATGCAGGGTTTTAACTTCCAGAAACTCCTCCAGCCCCAGCACGGACCCCTCGCGTCCCAGCCCGGACTCTTTTACCCCCCCAAACGGGCCCAGTTCGGTCGATACCGCACATTCATTAATCCCGATCATGCCGCTCTCAATGGCTTGTGAGACGCGGAACACGCGCGACAGATTCTGGGTATAGAAGTAGGCTGCCAGCCCGTAAGGCGTATTGTTCGCACGCATCACAACTTCGTCTTCCGACGTGAAGCGGAAGCAGGCGGCAACGGGTCCGAAGGTCTCCTCTTCCGCCAGCTTCATGCCTTCATGGCAGTCACCGAGGACGGTGGGCAACCAGAAGTTACCGCCAAGCTCATGCGGTTTACCGCCGGCCAGCACCGTGGCGCCCTTCGCTACCGCATCTTCGACGTGCTCACGGACTTTATCGACAGCCGAAGGCTCAATCAGCGGGCCGACAACGACGCCTTCGTCCAGGCCATTACCCACCTCCAGCGCCTTCACCGCATCAGCAAGCTGATTAACAAACTTGTCGTAGACCGTCTCCTGAATATAGAAACGGTTTACGCTGACGCAGACCTGCCCGGCGTTACGGAACTTATTGGCGATGGCGCCTTTAACGGCGGCCTCAATGTCCGCGTCCTCAAAAACGATATACGGCGCATTGCCGCCCAGCTCCATCGACACCTTTTTCATGGTGTCTGCGGAATTGCGGACCAGCGTTTTCCCGACGGCGGTTGAACCGGTAAACGAGATTTTGCGCACGTCATGGCTGGCCATAATGGCGTCGCTAATTTCAGAGGTGCTCCCCGCGACCGCATTCAGCACACCATCCGGCACGCCGGCCTGCTTCGCCAGCGTCAGCAGCGCAAAGGCGCTCAGCGGCGTGTTGTTTGCAGGTTTGATCACGCCGGTACACCCAGCTGCCAGCGCCGGGCCGAGCTTACGGGTGAGCATGGCCATCGGGAAGTTCCATGGCGTGATAGCGGCAACCACCCCGACAGGCTCCCGGGTGGCCAGGATACGGGAGCCGGGTTTAACCGGAGGGATAATTTCGCCGTTGGCACGCTTGGCCTGCTCGGCAAACCACTGAATGAAGCTGGCGGCATACTCTACTTCGCCCTCAGCTTCTTGCAGCGGCTTGCCCTGCTCGGTGGTCATCAGCCTTCCGAGCCAGCTTTTATTCTCAATAATCAGTTCATACCAGCGATAGAGGATCGCAGAACGCTCTTTTGCCGTTTTTGCGCGCCATGCGGGAAAGGCTTTCGTCGCGGCCGCAATAGCCTCTTCGGTTTCGGCTTTGCCTGCTTTCGCTACTTTTGCAATGACCTCGCCCGTGGCCGGGTTTAGCACATCAAACGTGGTGTCGAGTGTTTTCCAGATACCGTTAACCAGATACCCGGTCTGAAAAAGCGTACTGTCCTGAAGAGCCTGGGTTGTCATGTGTCCTCCCTTCCTGAATGTTTGAACCTACAGGATTAAGTATAGCCACAAAAAAACCGACGCTTTTGGCGTCGGTTTTCTCTTCGTTAGCTGTCCGTCAGCGCGTTCTGGTAGCGGTGCAGCATAAATACCAGCCGCTCAACCGGCTCGGTAACCTGCGGCGGCGCTTCCCAGATCCGCAGTTTTTCCTGGTAGATATCCAGCTCTTCCAGCAGTTGCTTAAAGTAGCGGCGACGTTTGTCATCGCTGGATGCCGATATCACGTGGTCCGCCGTGCGCCGTAGCTGGCGGTGGAAGGCGGACAAATCGTCGTTAATCGGCACCGGCGCGTTCCGCAGACGCTGGTGCGCGATAATCATGGTCAATGCCAGGCGGAAACGGGCGACATCGCCCGGGAACTTGTTCAGCAACAGGAACAGCTGCTGGTAAAGAGCCGGCAGGTGGTTCTCCTTGCGTCGTGCGGTATTGGTGGTCAGGGACGAAACGGCGGCCGACACAAACTGATTCAGCAGCACACGCCCTGTCCGCGCCCGGGAGTTATCCCGCACCAGCAGGATGACCATCATCGCCAGGAAACAGCCCACCAGCTGGCCTAATGCGCTGTCCAGGAACTGGCTAAAATGGAAGGTCATCGGGTTATCCAGCACAATGATGTTAATCGTACTCGCCAGCGCACCTAACGATCCCAGTCGGCGTTTTTGTACCTCTATCCCGATAAAGAACGCCATTACCGCCAGGCTGATGCAGAGCAAAAGCATGCTTTGCTGTGTCGAGGGGATAATCACCAGGAAATAGAGCGCGCCAATCGGTAACGCCGCAATGGTACCGTACAGAAAATCGATAGCGACCATGCGCGGGTTGGGCAGACGCATAGCCAGCGCGGTCACGACGGCAATCATCACCATCGCGCCGCTACCGGACGTCCAGCCGGTCCACAGCCAGAACAGCGTGCCGAGTATACAGGCCAGCGTGGTACGCCAGAAGTTGACCATCGCATGATGACGCTCGGCGGATTCCGGTTTAATGACCACTTCGCCCTGTAACACCTCTTCTTCCGCCGCACTGATTTTGGTGTTGCCAATCACGCCGCGTTTCAGAAGCAGGTAGCGCGTTGCGGCGCCAACCCAGGTATAAATGGTGACTGGCGTGTCACGCTCTCCCGTCCAGGCAATCACGCGGCGCATACGTTTAAGCTGTCGATGCACATCCTGCACCGTCTCCACAGGCTCATCAAACAGTTCGCGGAAGGTATCCGTTACCGCTTCGGGGCGAGTGTTCTGAATCAGGTAGGTTTCACACGCCTGGGTGATCAGCGTTAACGAGACGGTATTGATCGCTTTCAGGCGCCGATTGGCGCGCTCCCAGCGGGAAGACTCCATGTTGAGGTTACTGCGCATCCCTTCTAGCGCCTGCGTGCGGCGCACCAGCCCGCTCCAGGCCTTGTCGACCTCTTCGCTGTCACCGTGCTTAATGCACAGCTGCATGAGCTGATACTGGGCAACGATCAGCGCGTCCAGCTCACGATCCACTTCCTGCTTAATAGAACGCGGAGAGAAAAGCAGATCGGCGACAATCGCACAGACGATACCAATCACAATCTCGCTGCAACGTTCCACGGCGAACTGCGGGGCGAGCAGCGGTTCGGTCTGGATGGTGATGATAATAATCAGCGCGGTATATCCCGCCAGGCCCCAGGCGTACGAGTTCTCAACCTTCACAAGGGAGGAGACCCAGGTACAAAAACCCGCCCAGATACAGCACACGATCAGCATCAGCAGCGGCGTGCGGATCATCAGGATGATAATGGTCAGGGCGGCGATACAGCCGATAAAGGTCCCGATAATACGCAGCATCCCGCGATAGCGGATGGCCCCGGAATAGGGTTCGCCACCCGCCGCGAAGGCGGGACCGGCGGCAACAATCGCGGCGGTCAGAACGGCCCAGCGCGGCGTTTCAAGCTGGAAATGGAAGCCAACAAACAGCGCCAGCACAATGGCGCATGCCAGCTTCACGGCGAAGCGGATGTGCTGGCTGGCGATGGAAAAAATGCCCATAGCGATCAACCAAACTCGCGCAGGCGATGGGCGATTTGACGGAAGATGGAGTCCTGGCTGGCATCACGGTCTTTTTCACCGGTGATCACCACCGTCGCCGTGGTGCCTGCGGGCCAGAGGTTGCTCTGCTGCTCGTCCAGACGAATGCGCACCGGTACGCGCTGCGCCAGGCGAACCCACTCAAGGTTGGAATCGACGGTCGCCATCCCTTTGTTATCAACCGTACTGCTGGAGTTGGTCACCCCCGCGGCAACGCTGTCCACGGTCCCTTTCAGGACACGGTTGCTGCCGAGCGGCGTGATTTCAGCGCGATAGCCCGGACGCACGCCTTCCAGCTTGGTCTCTTCCATATAGGCGAGGACGTAGAAGGAGTTTTGTTTCACCAGCGCCACGGCGGTTGAGCCGCGCGTGATAAACTCACCGGCATAGACGTTAAGGTTAGTCACCCAGCCATCGGACGGGGCGCGGATCACGGTACGTTCCAGATCGAGCTTCGCCAGATCGCGCGTCGCCTGAGCTTTTGCCAGCTGGTGCAGCACGGTTTGCAGCACGTTATTGGACTGGTCAATCTCTTCCCTGGACATGGCCTGGATGCCCAGCTTGTTACGGCGTCCTGCTTCACGGCGTTTTTCAGAGGCCAGCGCGTTGTAATACGCCACGTCGGCTTCTGCTTCTTCCAGCGCTTTTTGATAGCGCGGCTGGTCGATGGTGAACAGCACCTGATCTTTCTTCACCAGCTGGTTATCGTGAACGTTGACCGCCGTAATAAGACCGGCAACATCGGGCGCTATCGCGACCACCTCCGCGCTGAAACGCGCGTCGCGCGTCCACGGCGATTCGGTGTAATAGACCCAGGCACGAAAAATAGCGATGAACGCCAGGATGACCAGCGCCATAGTAATGGCAGTGCGGGAGATTTTTCTTGTTAGCGTTTTCACATCAACCTCAGACAAACATGCGCGATATTAAATAGAACAGGCAGCAATACAGCGCGGTATTAAACAATGCAGGATGCCAGACGAAATCATAAATCCCGGTAGGGACCAGCACCTTGCGCACCAGCCAGAAGATCGCCAGTGATAAAAGAAGCTCGAAAAATATCGGTGGGAACGACAGACCGAACACCACGATAACGGGAAACAGACTCATGTTGACCTTGATTATAGAGAGTGCAGGCTACTGGATTGTTAAGCTCGCGCCGCCGCAGGAGGGCAAGAAATGCCGGGCGAGAGTGGCGCAGCCGTTATGTAATTAATAGTATATTAACGTAACTGTTATGCTGTTATCTATCATATGTGATCTAAATCACTTTTAAGCCAGAGTGAATAATGGAACGACTAAAACGCATGTCGGTGTTTGCCAAAGTTGTCGAACAAGGCTCTTTTACCGCCGCAGCACGTCAGCTACAAATGAGCGTCTCATCCATTAGCCAGACGGTGTCAAAACTGGAAGACGAGCTTCAGGTGAAGCTGCTCAACCGCAGTACCCGCAGCATCGGGCTGACGGAAGCGGGTAAAATTTACTATCAGGGCTGCCGTCGAATGCTGCATGAGGTGCAGGATGTTCACGAGCAGCTTTATGCCTTTAATAACACCCCTATCGGCACGCTGCGCATCGGGTGTTCTTCAACTATGGCACAAAATGTTCTCGCTGCCATGACGGCGGAAATGCTGAAAGAGTATCCTGGCTTAACCGTCAATCTGGTGACGGGTATTCCCGCACCGGACCTGATTGCCGATGGGTTAGACGTGGTGATCCGCGTTGGCGCCTTGCAGGACTCGAGCCTGTTCTCGCGTCGGCTGGGCAGCATGCCGATGGTGGTCTGCGCCTCAAAGAGCTACCTGGCACAGTATGGCGTGCCGGAAAAACCCGCCGACCTGAGCAACCACTCGTGGCTGGAATACAGCGTGCGCCCGGATAACGAATTTGAGCTGATCGCGCCGGAAGGGCTTTCCACCCGGCTGCTGCCTGAAGGCCGCTTCGTGACCAACGATCCGATGACCATCTCGCGCTGGCTGGTGGCCGGGGCCGGTATCGCCTACGTGCCGCTGATGTGGGTGATCAACGAGATCAACAGCGGCGAGCTGGAGATCCTGTTCCCGCGCTACCAGTCGGATCCGCGCCCGGTTTACGCGCTGTATACCGAAAAGGACAAGCTGCCGCTGAAGGTGCAGGTCTGTATTAACTATCTGACGGACTATTTTGTGGAAGTGGCGGAGCTGTTTCAGGGCATGCGGGGAAGAAGGAAAGAGTAGGCCTTCCCCCTCACCCCGGCCCTCTCCCCGTTGGGAAGAGGGTTAGGGTGAGGGGAAAATGAAAAATTACGCCGTGCCGCCCACGGTCAGATTATCAACCTTCAGCGTCGGCTGGCCGACGCCTACCGGCAGGCTCTGGCCCTCTTTGCCGCAAACGCCCACGCCGTTATCCAGCTTCAGGTCGTTACCGACCATGGAAATCTGCTGCATGGCCTCAATGCCGGAACCAATCAGGGTCGCGCCCTTCACTGCTTTAGTCACTTTGCCCTTCTCAATCAGATACGCCTCTGAAGTCGAGAAGACAAATTTGCCGGAGGTGATATCCACCTGGCCGCCGCCAAAGTTCGGCGCGAAGATACCGTAATCAACGGATTCGATAATCTCCTGCGGCGTGGATTTACCCGGCAGCATGTAGGTGTTGGTCATGCGAGGCATCGGCAGGTGCGCGTAAGATTCGCGACGACCGTTGCCCGTTGGCGCAACGCTCATCAGACGCGCGTTGAGCTTGTCCTGCATGTAGCCTTTCAGGACGCCGTTTTCGATCAGCACGTTGTACTGGCCCGGCGTGCCTTCATCGTCGATAGAAATCGAGCCGCGACGGTCAGGCATGGTGCCATCATCGACCACGGTACACAGCTCAGAGGAGACAAGCTGCCCCATCTGACCGCTGAATACGGACGTACCACGGCGGTTGAAATCGCCTTCCAGCCCGTGACCGACCGCTTCGTGCAGCAGCACGCCGGGCCAGCCAGCACCCAGCACAACCGGCAGCGTACCGGCGGGTGCCGCCACGGCAGAAAGATTAACCAGCGCCATGCGCACGGCTTCTTTTGCCCACGCATCCGCGCGCGCTTCGCCGTCAACGTCGCCGAGGAACCAGTCATAGCCAAAACGACCGCCGCCGCCGCTTGAGCCGCGCTCGCGCTTGCCGTCGTCTTCCACCTGCACGCTGATGGAGAGGCGCACCAGCGGACGCACGTCGGCGGCCAGCGTACCGTCCGTCGCTGCCACCAGGATCAGCTCATAGACGCCGCTCAGGCTGGCGGACACTTCCTGCACGCGTTTGTCGGCAGCGCGGGCCACTTTGTCCACGCGACGCAGGATGTCCAGCTTCTCTTCGCGGCTCATGCTTTGCAGCGGGTCGATGCTGGTATAGAGCGCCGAATGCTGCACTTCGCCCAGGGTTTTTACGCGGCCATCGCCCGCGTCGCGCACGATGGTGCGTGCGGCCTGCGCGCTCTGCTCCAGCGCGGCCAGGCTTATCTGGTCGGCATAGGCAAAACCGGTTTTCTCGCCGCTCACGGCGCGCACACCGACGCCCTGGTCGATGTTATAGGAGCCATCTTTAATGATGCTGTCTTCTAAAACCCAGGATTCGTGATAGCTCGACTGGAAATAGAGATCGCCGTAGTCGAGACGGCGTTCGGTCAGTTGACCAAGAATGGAGAACAGGTCCTGATGGCTCAGGCCGTTCGCTGCGAGCAAATGTTCACTTACCAGGTTCAGACTCATCGTATTGCTACTCGTTCGTTGCCGCCCGTGGCGGTGTAAAAATCGTATTTATTGAGAGTGAGGCAATTACCTGCCCACGTCAAATCATTGCTGTGCTTCTTTGCGCGGCTGGCGCAGCACCTCATTAATCTGCGGTTTATCGATTGGGCCCGTAATGCGGTAGCGCAGAATCGAGACCTTACTCCAGAGCGGCCCCAGCACTTTGCTGGCGGCAAATACCGCCGCACCGACAATCGGGTTAACCACAAACGCCGTCGCCACGCCCACGGTAGCGGAAATTTCCGGGGCGACGACCGCTTCCATATCCAGTTCACGACGCACCAGATCCACCGAGCCTTTCATGGCGATATCCGCCTCCAGGCCGTCCAGCAGCGTATCGTCGGTATGCATCACGCCGTCCTTGATCCAGGCCGTTCCGAGAATGGAGTCATAATAGAAACCGTCGTTGAAGGTATCGCTGAAATCGAAGCGCAGCTTGCGCAGCAGCGCGTCAAAGCTCAGCAGGCGCAGTATTTGCCCCGCATGGCCGGTGCTGACATCGGCAATTTGTCCCTTACCAAAACGGGTTCTGAGAATGCCATTCAGCGTGGCGACGTCCGGCTGCCACGGCGCCGCACGCCAGTGCAGATCGTAATTTACATCGAATGACGATCCCCGAAGCGGCGTACTGATGCCGAAGAAGTTAGCCGCCGCATCCAGCTTGCTGCCTTTGATATCGCCTTTCAGAGAGGTGCGCTGCGCGCCCGGCTTATTCACCCATTCCCCGGCGGCGGTCAAACGGCCAAAACCGGTATCCACCAGACCACCGGTAAGGCTCAGCGTCGTGCCCTTGATGGCGACATCTCCGTCGATACGGCCATATTTTTGCCCCCACAGCCAGCACTCCGCACAGCGCAGCTGGAGATCGGGCCAGCCGCTGAAATCAACGCGCGATGTCTTGCTGAGGGGCGAAGCGGCCGTCGGCTGTTTTTCAGCCACGGCAAAGGTCGGGTTGTAATAGAGGTAGCGGATCGCCGCCTGCCACGGCGCGTTATCGCGCATCGTCAACGTGCCGTTAATTTCACGGCCCTGAGCCTCAACCTTTGAGCCGTTAGCCGTCGGCCGGGAAACGATACTCAGGTTGTTCCACCGCTGCCCACCCAGTGTCAGCGCAGGCGTACGTAAGGTAATGGCCTGCGGGAACTGCGCCGTTTGATCGACGTTTTGCCCGACACCTTTCTGGAACAGCGCCAGCCACTCTGCGCCATCCATCGCCGGCAGATTCAGCTCAATGCCCGCCTGCTCCGGCAGCGGTGGCGTGGTACGGCTGTCCGTCGTCCAGATCGCCCTGTCCAGCGTCAGCTTACGGTTAAGCAGCCAGCGGCTGTTAAAGTGGTTTGTTCCGCCAGCGTTACCGGTTACGTCAAAGCCGTTGAGGTTACCGTCTACGTTAACGTTGACAGGCAGCGGCTCGCCGCTTTTCTTATTCAGGGGCGCGGGCAGCTGGCTGCTGAGATTTTTAAGATCGCCCGTGATGTCGACCTTATACCGCGCGCCGGAGTGATAAGGCAGGTCGATGGCCACCTTGCCATTCCACGACACCGCGCCGTCCACCGCGTTCTCAACCGGCTTCGGCAGGACATTCATGCGTGACGGCTGCCAGTTCGCGTCCATATTTACCGCCACCTGGTAGGCTTTATCACCCTCGGTAGTGGAGAAATCGATATTGACGGGTTGATTGAACCAGGTCGCTTTCAGCGGCTCACTTTTCAGATTGCCGTTAACAAAGCTGAACTGACCGCTGAGGTTTTTCAGCGTACTGTCCAGCGGCTTGATATAGAGGCTGTTGTTGTTAAGACGAACGTCGCCTTTGGCGGTAGTCATTTCCCCGTCGAGCGGGATATCCAGATGTAAGCGAGCATTCACATCGCCATCTAACTGCAACTGCTGAAGGGTGGCCGCCAGGGAGTCATTCAACGGCGTATCTTCAAAATACGGACCAACCGCATTACCCGGCCCCTTAATATCCGCATCAATCAGCAATTTCTCTTTCGAGTAATCCGGGATGTTTGCGGTCAGGTTGCTCGCCGTCACGCCGCCCAGCGCCACGCTGTCCGTCTTCATCCACAAGCCGTCATTCAGGAAGTTGAGTTCGATATCGAGATTTTTCAGCGCGGGCCAGTCCGGCTGGAAGGCATAGGTTGCGTTGCGCAGCGGCACCAGAACCTGGAACTGACCTTCGTTATGCTTATACGGGAACAGGTGCGGGTTGCCGCCGTAGACCAGCGTGGCGTTATCCGCCTGACCGCCCTGAATGGCGCCGCTGAGATAGTCCACCAGCGCTTTCCCCATCAGGTTTTCCGGGAAGTAGCGCCACGCCTGCGAGCCGTCATCCGTGCTGATGCCTGCCAGGATACCCAGCCACGGCTCATCGCCTTCAGGCTGTAGGTAACGGAAATTGCCGCGGGCATGCACTGCCCTGGCTTTTACATCGATATCGCGGCCATCAAGCTGAAAACCTTTGTCGTTCTTCAGCCAGTTGAGGGTGACATTACCCTGCGCGATCTCCAGCGGCGCACGAAAGACCGTTTCGTACGGCATTTTGGCATCCTGCATTTCTGCCGTCAGCCTGCCGTTTTCCACGCTTCCTTCCAGCTTGCCGCTGAAGTGCTCAGCGCCCGGCAGCAGTTTCCACTGTTTCCAGGCGAGATTTTTCCATGCCGCCTGGAAGCGTGTTTTTTCCGTGGCCTGAAGCGGAATATCCAGCGCCAGACGGTTTATCTGCCCGCTCGGCTGCGTCGCCAGCCAGATGTCACCCAGCTCCGGGGAGAGTTTTGCGGCCATTGAACGCAGGCCCTCGATCGCCGTCAGGTCCAGGTTACTGGCGCGGATACGCAACTCGTCGCTGCGTTTACCGTTTACCCCGCCGACGTCCTGCTCCGGCATCCACGCCAGCGTCAGCGCGCCGCTTGGCCAGGGTTTGTTGTCCATGGAGATGCGCGTATCCGGAATAGCGAACTGCCAGCCGCCTTTTTCCTGGGTTACGTGGGCGGTGAGGTTATCGACCGAAAGCTGATGCTGATGGTTTTCGCCCTTCCAGCTAGCGCCCCCCTGCTTGAGCCAGATATCGCCGCTGGCGAATGCCCCGTTCGTCAGGGTCATCCAGCCTTCGAGACTGAAACGCGCGGTTTCCAGCTGCATGTTCTGCTGGATCCACTCGCCAAGCCACGGCTTCACGTCCACATCGTCCGCCTGCAACCACACGCGGCCATTGTTCAGCAGGCCATTGTCGTCGCGCAGATCCATCCGCACCTGCATCACGCCGTGCTGCCCGTTCAGGCTGGAGAGATTTACCTGCCCCTCGGCGCGGTGGCGATCTTTTCCGTTTAGCCAGGTCAGCTGTGGGATCGCCAGCTCGGCGCGCTGCCCGGAAAGGGTAATAAAGCTGATTTCGCTGTCGCGCAGATCGAAATGATCGAACTGACGCAGGAAGAGATCGCTGATACGGCTGGTTTCCAGCCCCCGATCGCCTTCGCCGCTTTGCAGCGGCGTATTGGTCTTTAGCTGAAGTTGCCAGAAGGTGAGATCGCGAAACTGCCAGCGCAGATGCAGCAGGCTTTGCCAGACATCCAGCGCCAGGGTAACGCGTTTGATTTTAAGGTGACCGCCATCTTTCAGGCTGGCGCTGATATCCCGCGCATCAAGCGTCGGGCCAAAGGTCTGCCAGCTTGCCTCGATATGGCTCACGTCTAACGGCAGGCCGGTGGTGGACTCGATTTTCGCCAGGATCTGCGGACGCCAGCTGTCAAGATGCGGCAAGACGAGACGCAGCCCGCTCACGAGCAACGCGACAATCACGACCAGCGTTGCCCCTGTAAGCAGTAAAATCCCCGGCAATCGCCTCACGCGTCTCTCCTTGTCAGCCTTTAATCTCGCAGCGAACTGCGTTTACATCATTACGACGTCAAACTGCTCCTGGTTATAGAGCGGCTCAATCTGCACTTTTACCTGTTTGCCGACAAAGATTTCCACTTCCGCCAGCGCGTGCGACTCTTCCCCTTTCAGGGCCTCCGCCACCGCAGGGGAAGCATAGACCAGAAAACGGTCGGAGTCGTAGGCATGATGGACGCGGACAATCTCACGCATGATCTCGTAGCAGACCGTCTCCACCGTCTTTACCGTTCCGCGTCCATGGCAGGTTGGACACTCGTTGCAGAGCACGTGTTCCACGCTTTCGCGGGTCCGTTTCCGGGTCATTTCTACCAGACCCAGCTGGGAGAAGCCGTTGATGCTGGTTTTCACGCGATCTTTACTCAGCGCCTGCTCCAGCGAGTGCAGCACGCGACGGCGGTGATCTTCATTATTCATATCGATAAAGTCGATGATGATAATCCCGCCCAGATTGCGCAGACGAAGCTGGCGCGCGATGGCCTGCGTCGCTTCGATGTTGGTGTTGAAGATGGTGTCATCGAGGTTGCGATGGCCGACAAACGCGCCGGTGTTGATATCCACGGTGGTCATCGCTTCGGTCTGGTCGATAATCAGGTAACCGCCCGATTTCAGCTCAACCTTACGCTCCAGCGCGCGCTGGATTTCGTTTTCAACGTCATAGAGGTCAAATATCGGCTGGCGTCCGGTGTAATGCTCCAGCAGACCCGGCATTTCCGGAATGTACTCGGCGGTAAACTCCAGCAGGGCTTCATACGTCAGGCGGGAGTCCACGCGGATGCGGTCAAGCTGCGCATCGGCGAAATCACGCAGTACGCGCTGAGCAAGCGCCAGCTCGCCGTACAGACGGTAGCGGGTCTGGTTGCGTTTTTTCCGCTCCATCACCTTGGTCCAGACGCGCTTCAGGTAGGCCGCATCCGAGGCCAGATCGTCTTCGCTGATCCCTTCCGCCGCGGTACGAATAATAAAGCCGCCCTGCTCGTCGCAGTAGGCGCTCACGACTTTTTTCAGGCGCTCGCGCTCGCTTTCGCTTTCAATACGCTGTGAAACGCCAACGTGCGACGCGCCCGGCATAAACACCAGATAGCGTGAAGGCAGGGTGATGTCGGTGGTCAGGCGCGCGCCTTTGGTGCCCAGCGGATCTTTCACCACCTGCACCATCAGATCCTGGCCCTGACGCACCAGCTCAGAGATGTCGCGCACGGCAAACTGCTTTTGCTCTTCGCCAGCCACGCATTCGGTGTGCGGCATGATATCGGAGGCATGTAAAAAGGCCGCCTTATCGAGCCCAATATCTACAAAAGCCGCCTGCATACCCGGTAGTACACGACTGACACGACCTTTGTAGATATTGCCTACGATTCCGCGTCGCGCTTCACGCTCAATATGAATTTCCTGAAGAATGCCACCATCAATGTAGGCCACACGGGTTTCCGAGGGCGTTACGTTTACCAACAATTCAGCCGTCATAATTATCCCTTCCCTCACGCAGTGAGTTAAAATTACTCAGCAACTCATACGTTTCCACCAGCGGTAAGCCGACTACGGCGTGATAGCTGCCATTTATCTTCCTGACAAAACAGCCACCCAACCCTTGAATACCGTATGCACCTGCTTTATCCATCGGTTCACCGCTGGCGATATAGCCGGCGATCTCCTCGTCGGTGAGGACTCTGAACGTCACTTCCGTTACCACCAGGCAATCCAGAACGTACTGGCTGTCCGCCAGCGCCACCGCCGTCATCACCTGATGCGTTTGTCCGGACAGGTTGCGCAGCATCTGCGCCGCATGGTCTGCGTCACGGGGTTTCTCAAGCACTTCACCCTTGAGAATGACGATGGTGTCCGCACCCAGCACCGGTAAGTCACGCGGCACGCATGCGACGCCCGCCTGCGCTTTTTCACGCGCCAGACGAGAGACGTACTGCTGAGCGCTTTCGCCCTCAGCACGTTTTTCTTCAATGCCGGTAACGATGCGTTCGAAGGAGACACCCAGCTGCGCGAGCAGTTCCTGGCGACGCGGAGAACCGGAGGCAAGATACAGAGACGTCATAGAAACCTTTTATTGCACGGCAAACTGCTGGCGAATTTTACGCATCAGCAGGAACAGCCACGGCCAGAGCACACCGTTTACTACACTACTCCAGAACACTTCCGGTCGGAAAGAGACGTTGATCACTAAAAACTCTGCCCAGAAAACAACGATATCCGCAGCGAGCGACAACAACATCACCACCAGCGCCTGTTGCCAGAGCGCAAGGTTACGAAAGAGCTGGAATTTGAGTGCGACGAGGTACGCAATAATGCTCATGGATAAGGCGCGCACACCAAGCGTAGAGCCGCTGATGAGATCCAGTATGGCACCCATCACAAAACCTGTGCCGACATTTACGCGGTGCGGCAGGGCAAGGATCCAGTAGAGCAAAATGAGCAAAACCCAGTTTGGCCGGAAAACAAGAATGTCGTCCGGCCAGGGCATAATTTGCAGCAACAGTGCAACGAGGAATGAGAGCCAGATTACCCAGCGTCCCTGGCTACGATAACTGGCCACTACTGCCCTCCACCCGAGACTTGCGGCGGCGGTGGCGCATCCGGTAGCGGCTGCGTTAACCCTGTCGCCGGAGCCGGTACGGGCGCAGGTGGCCCCATCGCATCCGGCGCAGGCAGCACCTGCGGCATCATCTGCATCAGGCGTTCGTTCGCGACGCGATGCACATCTTCCGGCGTCATCGGGTTCGCACCGTTACGATCGGCTCCCCACAGCAGCAGCAGGTAACGTAAACGCTGCAAGCCCGCCGTTGGACGCGCCTGGATTACGGTGTAAGCACGCTGAGTGTCGAGCTTCACGGAAGAGACCACCGCAACCGGGTAGCCTTCAGGGAAACGACCGCCCAGACCGGACGTCACCAGCACGTCGCCCACGCGGATGTCCGTGTTGGCTGGCAGATGTTCAAGCTGAAGATCGTCCGTACAGCCATTGCCGGCAGCAATCACGCGAATGTCGTTACGCAACACCTGAATCGGCAGCGCATGGGTAGCATCGCAAATCAGCAGCACGCGGCTGGTCAGTTTGGCAACCGCCACGACCTGGCCCACAACGCCTTTATCGCTGATCACAGGCTGACCTTCGTATACGCCGTTCACGCTGCCTTTATCAATCACCACCTGATCGCTGTAGGGATCGTTTACGGTGGAGATGACCTGGGTGACCATTTTCTGTTCATCCTGGCGCAGCGGCGAGCCAAGCAGTTCACGCAGGCGCGCGTTTTCCTGCTTATATTGCCCCAGCATCAGCAGCTCGCTGTTTTTCAGCAGCAGTTCCTGGCGTAACGCACGATTTTCAAGTTCGAGCTGGTCACGCGATGAAAGCGTTTGCGACACGGAGTCAAGCAGTTCACGGGGACCATTTGAAATAAAGTAGAAAGGACTGACGGCGGTATCCATGTACGTTCGGATCTGGCTGAACGTACCGAGGCGGCTATCGGCAATAATGACCCCGAGCGCCACCAGAACCGCCAGGATCAGGCGAAACTGTAGCGACGGGCCACGGCTAAAAATTGGCTTCATAGGCTATGCGTATTCTCGCGTCAGAGAGAAAGGGTAGCAAATTGCTACCCTCTCACACCCGACTACTCTTCGCTAAACAAGTCGCCGCCGTGCATGTCGATCATTTCCAGCGCCTTGCCACCACCACGGGCGACGCAAGTCAGTGGATCTTCTGCAACTACGACAGGAATACCTGTCTCTTCCATTAACAGGCGGTCGAGGTTACGCAGCAGCGCACCACCACCGGTCAGCACCATACCGCGCTCGGAGATATCGGAAGCCAGCTCTGGCGGGCACTGTTCCAGCGCAACCATCACCGCGCTCACGATGCCGGTCAGCGGCTCCTGCAATGCTTCCAGGATTTCGTTAGAGTTCAGGGTGAATCCGCGCGGCACGCCTTCAGCCAGGTTACGACCGCGAACTTCGATCTCGCGGACTTCGTCACCCGGATAAGCAGAACCGATTTCGTGCTTGATACGCTCTGCGGTTGCTTCACCGATCAGAGAGCCGTAGTTACGGCGAACGTAGTTGATGATGGCTTCGTCGAAGCGGTCACCGCCGATACGTACGGAAGAGGAGTACACCACGCCGTTCAGGGAGATGACGGCCACTTCGGTAGTACCGCCACCAATATCCACCACCATAGAACCGGTTGCTTCAGAAACCGGCAGACCCGCACCAATTGCCGCAGCCATCGGCTCTTCAATCAGGAACACTTCACGCGCACCGGCACCCTGAGCGGATTCACGGATCGCGCGGCGTTCAACCTGGGTTGCGCCAACCGGCACACACACCAGGACGCGCGGGCTTGGGCGCATGAAGCTGTTGCTGTGAACCTGCTTGATGAAGTGCTGAAGCATTTTTTCGGTCACGAAGAAGTCAGCAATAACGCCGTCTTTCATTGGGCGGATCGCGGCGATGTTGCCCGGCGTACGGCCCAGCATCTGCTTCGCATCATGACCTACTGCGGCCACGCTTTTTGGCGAGCCGGCACGATCCTGACGAATGGCCACAACGGAAGGCTCATTCAATACGATGCCTTGTCCTTTTACATAAATAAGGGTATTCGCGGTACCCAGGTCAATGGACAGGTCATTGGAAAACATGCCACGAAATTTTTTCAACATACTAAGGGATAATCCTGAAAGCTGGGGCGGAAAACAAAATCCGCTTACTTTACCAACCACACGCAGCAGCGACAAGGCGCAAAAATCGTCTGCTACGGTGAAAATTAGTGCAGCACGTTTCCTTTGTTACAAATTCATCCCCTGAATCCGTCAGGGCTGAGTAAACAGCAGCGTCCCTCACTTTCACTTGTAACCCATTAAAGGTCGTTCACTGGCTTTTATGCTCGTCTTACTCAAAGCTACAGGCGCGATATTCTACGTGAAAACAAAGTAAACGGCAGGTCAAACAGAGTATCTTTGCAAATATTTTTTCACATTGGTGTCAAGGGGCTGTGAGGCCGCAAAAAAATCCCCCTGACCGCCCGCTACACCGCGCTCTTTCAACATCTGCCATTCACTGCGTGAACGTACGCCTGTGGCAAATACCTGCGTTTGCGTTCCTTTGCACGCTTCCACCAGGCTCTGTACCAGCAGCTGGTTTTCCGTGCGTTTTTCAATCGTTCTGACCAGACCAGGATGCAGCTTCAATAATTCAACATCCAGCTCTTTGATCCAGCTGGTGCTCACCAGCGTCAAACCCGCCTGGGTGACGGCCACACGAGCCCCAAGCGCATTGATTAAACGTACCACCGGACGTAACCGGCTGATGTGTTGACCTACATCTGCCTCTGCAAGTTCAAAAATAATGCGTTTGCGTTGCGATTTTTCGCACTGCATTAACGTGTCGCGTAACCAGCGCTGGAAGCGCGGACGAATCAGCGACTCGACGGTCACCTGTAAAGCCAGATTTTCCTCAGGCCAGTACGATAAAAACGGGATGAGGCGGGTGATTTGCTGGCGGTCATACTCTTCGGATAAGCCAAATTGCAGCACCATCGGCAGATATTCCGCCGAGATAACCTCTTCGGTGCCATCAAAAATACGGCACATCAGCTCACGGTGATGAACATAGCCATTCTTCATGACCGCCGGTTTTTGATAGATACGCGGCCCACCGCGGCTCAGCATCTGTTCAATCAGGGTTCGCCAGCGCACGTTGCCGCGCCCTTTCTCCGGCAGCGTATCATCATAGACCGCCCAGCCGTTCGCGCCCTGTAATACGGCGTTACGCGTAGCCGCTTCCGCATGTTCCATCACCTGCTCCGTCGACTGGCCGCCGCGCCAGGCACAGATGCCCATATGCACCATGTCGTCTCTGTCGAGCATTTTGCTCTGCGGCAGCGCATCAACGGCTTTCAGCAGCTGGCTGGCGATACTCTCGGACTCCTTTAAGGTGCGATGCGGCAGCAAGACGGCAAAGTCACTGCGGTGGTAGCGCGCCAGCAGCGCGCCGGGGTAGCGCATAATAAAGGTGGACAGGAGGTTAATCAGGGTGAAGAGATTCTCTTCCGCC
Source organism: Enterobacter cloacae complex sp. P24RS (assembly GCF_014982165.1). Classification (NCBI taxonomy): domain Bacteria; kingdom Pseudomonadati; phylum Pseudomonadota; class Gammaproteobacteria; order Enterobacterales; family Enterobacteriaceae; genus Enterobacter; species Enterobacter cloacae complex sp. P24RS. Next base: position 20,110 of record NZ_JADCKU010000016.1, on the reverse strand, counting down.
ACGCGCTGTCCCCAGGTATCACGGAGCAGATCGAAGTCCGGCAGGCGAATCATCATCACCACGCCGTGCGTGCCTACCTTTTCGGGGTCATCAAGCAACGTAGCCAGCTGATTATCAAAGAAGAGACGGTTGTTAAGGCCCGTTTTGTTATCCTGCGCGGCGTAGGAGCGGATCAGCGTGTCCATACGGCTACGCTGGTCGCTGGCAAACTGGATTTCGGAGAGCAGCACGTCCAGGGCGCTACTGGTGCGCGACGGCCATTCATACACCGATCCCCGCACCTGCGGCCCCCGCTCGCCATTGAGTATCCGCACGGAGCGTGTTTCCAGCAGTTCCTGGCCGGAAAGCTGACGACGCTGCCAGCGAACGGCGAGGAAAATGAGCAGCACGATAAAGGCAACGGCGATGGTTAAAGGTGCGGTGGTCATGAGCGAGCGTAAATAGTTGCTCATCGGATCCTGGTACATCATATGGATCGTCATACCAGGGTGTTTAAGCGAATGGACCGTTACGTCCCGATACTGATCTACCGTGCCGGCAGGACGATAGCTGCCCTGGCGGGTATGGCTGAAAACGGTCTGCTTCCCCTGTTTAATCTCGATCCGCACAATATCCACAGGTACCATTAACTCATCGAGCTCACGCGAAAGCGCCGGGAAGGGTGTGGTGATCAGGCGGGTGTCGATAACCGATGCAACCGATTCAACACGGTTAACCAGCTTATCCTGGATGGCATTATAAAAACTCAGCGAGCAGCCGATCAGCGTGACAATGATGGTCAGCCCCGTCAGCAAAGTGATAAAAGCTGAGAACTTCGTCGTTAATCGCATCCTTGAGATTACTCCGTGGGTTGAAGGGGTCGCAAGTGAGCGCTAACTTGCATTTCAAATGCGGCATACTACCAAACCTGGTGTATCTGGCAATTTATTGCGTTACATCGGCACGGTGTTTCACTGAGCGAGTATAGTCTTCAGAACATATTTTCCCATTACTAAACCTGGTGAGGACCCCCTATGCAGGCTTTGATTTTAGAACAGCAGGACGGCAAAACCGTTGCCTCGGTGCAAACCATTGAGGAGAGCCGCCTGCCGGAAGGCGACGTGACCGTGGATATCGACTGGTCCAGCCTGAACTATAAAGACGCACTGGCCATTACGGGGAAAGGTAAAATCATCCGAAATTTCCCGATGGTGCCCGGAATCGACTTTGCAGGCCGCGTGCATACCAGTGAAGATCCGCGCTTCCACGCCGGACAGCAGGTCCTGCTCACCGGCTGGGGGGTGGGTGAAAACCACTGGGGCGGGCTGGCAGCACAGGCGCGCGTAAAAGGTGACTGGCTGGTCCCGATGCCGAAAGGCATGGACGGCCGCAAAGCGATGATCGTCGGCACGGCGGGCTTCACCGCCATGCTGTGCGTCATGGCGCTGGAAGAGGCCGGGATCCGTCCTGACTCCGGCGAAATCGTCGTCACCGGCGCAAGCGGCGGCGTGGGCAGCACGGCCGTCACGCTGCTGCACAAGCTGGGATATCAGGTCGCCGCCGTCTCTGGCCGCGAAAGTACGCATGATTATCTGCGTCAGCTGGGCGCAAACCGTATTCTGAGCCGCGACGAGTTCGCCGAAACCCGCCCGCTGGAAAAACAGGTCTGGTCTGGCGCGGTCGATACCGTCGGCGACAAAGTGCTGGCGAAAGTGCTGGCGCAAATGAACTACGGCGGCTGCGTGGCGGCCTGTGGGCTGGCGGGTGGTTTTGCCCTGCCGACGACGGTGATGCCGTTTATTCTGCGCAACGTGCGTCTTCAGGGCGTCGATTCGGTTATGGCTCCAGCCGAGCGGCGTTCCGAGGCCTGGGAACGTCTGGTCCGCGATCTGCCGGCCTCGTTCTATGAGCAGAGCGCCACGGAGATTACCCTGAGCCAGGCGCCAGAGTTCGCGAATAAAATCATGGACAACCAGTTCCACGGTCGTGCGCTGGTCAAAATTGCCTAATCTTCAAATTTTCGTGACATATTCGCGCTAACCCGCCTCCTCCGTCATGCTTAGAAAAACGCCTGACGGAGGATGCCATGAAAACCCGAAAACTGACGGAAGCCGACGTAACGTCTGAGTCTGTCTTTATGCTACAGCGCCGCCAGATCCTGAAGATGCTTGGCATCAGCGCCACCGCCCTGACGCTCACGCCTGCGGCCCACGCTGACCTGCTCGACTGGTTTAAGGGTAACGATCGCCCGAAAGCCCCCTCTGGTGCCCCCCTTAACTTCACCAAACCGGCGCAATGGCAAAATAAGCTGGCGCTGACCCCGGAAGAGAAAGTCACCGGCTATAACAACTTTTACGAGTTTGGTCTTGATAAGGCCGATCCTGCCGCCAACGCGGGCAGCATGAAAACCGATCCCTGGACCCTGAAGATTGATGGCGAAGTGGCTAAACCGCTGACGCTGGATCATCACGACCTCACCACCCGCTTCCCCCTTGAAGAACGCATTTACCGCATGCGCTGCGTGGAAGCCTGGTCGATGGTCGTGCCGTGGGTGGGCTTCCCTTTGCACAAGCTCCTGGCCCTGGCTGAGCCCACCAGCAACGCGAAGTATGTCTCCTTCCAGACGCGCTATGCGCCGGACGAGATGCCGGGCCAGAAGGATCGGTTTATCGGCGGCGGGCTGGAATATCCGTACGTTGAAGGGTTACGCCTCGACGAAGCCATGCATCCCCTTACGCTGCTGACCGTGGGCGTTTACGGCAAAGCGCTGCCGCCGCAAAACGGGGCCCCCATTCGCTTAACCGTACCGTGGAAATACGGCTTCAAAAACATTAAATCCATCGTCAGCATCAAGCTCACCCGCGAGCGCCCGCCGACCACCTGGAACCTGGCGGCGCCCGACGAGTACGGGTTTTACGCCAACGTTAACCCACACGTTGACCATCCTCGCTGGTCCCAGGCGACGGAACGTTTTATCGGTTCCGGCGGCGCGCTGGACGTTAAACGCCAGCCAACGCTGCTGTTTAACGGCTATGCGGATGAAGTGGCATCCCTGTACCGTGGGCTGAATTTACGGGAGAACTTCTGAGTGCGTTTAACGGCAAAGCAGATAACCGGGCTGAAGGTTCTCCTGCACTTAGCCGGATTACTCCCCTTTATCTGGCTCTTTTGGGCAGTCAGTCAGGGGCAGTTTAGTGCCGATCCGGCTAAAGATATTCAGCATTTTACGGGTCGGATGGCTCTGAAATTTTTGCTGGCGACCTTGCTCGTCTCACCGCTGGCGCGCTACGCTAAACAGCCCTTATTGATACGCACGCGACGGCTTTTGGGGCTATGGTGTTTTGCCTGGGCGACGCTGCATCTCACCAGCTACGCCCTGCTGGAGCTGGGCATTAACAACCTGGCACTACTTGGCAGCGAACTGGTGACGCGCCCTTATCTGACGCTGGGTATCGTAAGCTGGCTGGTTTTACTGGCGCTGACGCTGACATCCACGCAGTACGCGCAGCGAAAACTGGGCCGACGCTGGCAACGGCTGCACAACTTCGTCTATCTTGTCGCGATCCTCGCCCCCCTTCATTACCTGTGGTCGGTGAAGATTTTATCCCCTCAGCCGGTCATCTACGCCCTGCTGGCATTGGCCCTTTTAGCATGGCGTTACAAGAAGTTCCGCCAGTGGTGGCGATAGTTAACGAAACTGTGCGTTTTCCCGCAGAATATTTATCAACCGCGAATCTTTTTCGGATAGCGGTTGATAATCTTCCCTGATAAGACCAGTATTTAGCTGCCAAATGCTACGAAATCGTTATAATGTGCGACTTCGGTTTTCCGGACAGGGGTTTTAGGCCTCTGAAAGGGTGACAATTGCGCGTTGAGGGTATATGTTGTTTTTTACCCGAAAATCGCAGGAGATAGCGGCACAATGGCTGACAAATTCCAAATTTTAGTTTTGAACGGACCGAACCTGAACATGCTCGGCACCCGTGAGCCAGAGAAGTACGGCACGCTGACATTGAGCGAAATTGTTAACCGTCTGGGTACGGAAGCAGCCTCGCTGAATGTGGATTTGGACCATTTTCAGTCAAATGCGGAGTACGCAATCATCGACCGTATTCATCAGGCTAAAGACACTGTGGACTATATCCTGATCAATCCGGCCGCGTTTACGCACACCAGTGTTGCTATACGCGACGCACTGCTCGCGGTGAATATCCCGTTTATCGAGATCCACCTGAGTAACGTGCACGCCCGAGAGCCGTTCCGCCACCATTCCTACCTGTCGGATATCGCCGCTGGCGTGATTTGTGGGCTGGGTGCAGACGGCTATTCATACGCTTTACAGACAGCGGTAAAACGCTTGTCACAATCACACTAAACAAGAGTACGGAACCCACTCATGGATATTCGTAAGATTAAAAAACTGATCGAGCTGGTTGAAGAATCAGGCATCTCCGAACTGGAAATTTCTGAAGGCGAAGAGTCTGTACGCATCAGCCGTGCAGCCCCAGCCGCTAGCTTCCCGGTAATGCAGCAAGCTTACGCTGCGCCAGTGCAACAGCCTGCGCTCGCCGCAGCCGTTGCGCCAGCGGCAGCAGAAGCAGCACCTGCGGCTGCAACAGAAATCAGTGGTCACATCGTACGTTCCCCAATGGTTGGTACTTTCTACCGCACCCCGAGCCCGGATGCGAAAGCGTTCATCGAAGTGGGTCAGAAAGTCAACGTAGGCGATACCCTGTGCATCGTTGAAGCCATGAAAATGATGAACCAGATCGAAGCAGACAAATCAGGTACTGTGAAAGCGATTCTGGTCGAAAGTGGTCAGCCGGTAGAATTTGACGAGCCGCTGGTCGTCATCGAGTAACGAGGCGAACATGCTGGATAAAATTGTTATCGCCAACCGTGGCGAGATTGCACTGCGTATTCTTCGTGCCTGTAAAGAACTGGGCATCAAGACCGTGGCCGTGCACTCAAGCGCGGATCGCGATTTAAAACACGTATTGCTGGCGGATGAGACGGTCTGTATCGGTCCGGCTCCGTCCGTAAAAAGCTATCTGAACATTCCGGCGATCATCAGCGCCGCCGAAATCACCGGCGCGGTCGCGATCCACCCGGGCTACGGCTTCCTCTCTGAGAACGCCAACTTTGCTGAGCAGGTTGAACGCTCTGGCTTTATCTTCATCGGCCCGAAAGCCGACACCATTCGCCTGATGGGCGACAAAGTGTCTGCCATCACCGCGATGAAAAAAGCCGGTGTTCCAACCGTACCAGGCTCTGACGGCCCGTTGACCGACGACATGGATGCTAACCGTGCTCATGCTAAACGCATTGGCTACCCGGTTATCATCAAGGCGTCCGGCGGCGGCGGCGGTCGCGGTATGCGCGTCGTGCGCAGCGATGCCGAACTGGCGCAGTCCATCTCCATGACCAAAGCGGAAGCGAAAGCGGCTTTCAGCAATGACATGGTGTACATGGAAAAATACCTGGAAAACCCACGCCACATCGAAATTCAGGTGCTGGCCGACGGTCAGGGTAACGCGATCTATCTGGCAGAACGTGACTGCTCCATGCAGCGTCGTCACCAGAAAGTCGTTGAAGAAGCGCCAGCGCCGGGCATTACCCCGGAACTGCGTCGCTACATCGGCGAGCGTTGCGCTAAAGCCTGTGTTGATATCGGCTATCGCGGGGCGGGTACCTTTGAGTTCCTGTTCGAAAACGGCGAGTTCTACTTCATTGAGATGAACACCCGTATTCAGGTTGAACACCCGGTAACCGAAATGATCACCGGCGTTGACCTGATCAAAGAGCAGCTGCGTATCGCAGCCGGTCAGCCGCTGTCCATCAAGCAGGAAGAAGTTGTGGTGAAAGGCCATGCGGTAGAGTGCCGTATCAACGCCGAAGACCCGAACACCTTCCTGCCAAGCCCGGGTAAAATCACGCGTTTCCACGCGCCGGGTGGCTTTGGTGTGCGCTGGGAGTCCCATATCTACGCCGGTTACACCGTACCGCCGTACTATGACTCAATGATCGGTAAGCTGATCTGCTACGGCGAGAACCGTGACGTGGCAATTGCCCGCATGAAGAACGCCCTCCAGGAACTGATCATCGATGGGATCAAAACCAACGTTGATCTCCAGATGCGCATCATGAGCGACGAGCACTTCCAGAATGGTGGAACTAACATCCACTACCTGGAGAAAAAACTCGGTCTGAACGAGAAGTAACAGACCAGCGTTGCTAAAAGGCCGGATAATCCGGCCTTTTTTATTTCTGGGGATTGCAAAGCCCCATCATGTACAATCCCCGCTTTCTTCATCCACAAGGGACAAAAAATGGACAAGCGTTTTGTTCAGGCCCATAAAGAAGCGCGCTGGGCGCTGTGGCTGACCCTTCTCTATCTTGCTGCTTGGTTAGTAACTGCTTACTTACCTGATTCAGCTATTGGCATAACCGGCCTTCCGCACTGGTTTGAAATGGCCTGCCTGCTGCTGCCGCTGGTGTTTATTGTGCTGTGCTGGGCGATGGTGAAATTCATCTATCGCGATATTTCTCTGGAGGACGATGATGCAGCTTGAAGTCATTCTGCCCCTTATCGCTTACCTGTTCCTGGTGTTTGGCCTGTCAGTTTATGCGATGCGTAAACGTTCGACCGGCACCTTTCTGAACGAGTATTTCCTCGGGAGCCGCTCAATGGGTGGCGTCGTGCTGGCGATGACGCTGACCGCCACCTACATCAGCGCCAGCTCGTTTATCGGTGGCCCCGGCGCGGCCTATAAGTACGGACTGGGCTGGGTACTGCTGGCCATGATCCAGCTTCCTGCCATCTGGCTCTCGCTTGGCATACTGGGTAAAAAATTTGCCATCCTGGCTCGCCGCTACAATGCCGTGACGCTGAACGATATGCTGTTTGCCCGCTATCAGAGCCGCCTGCTGGTATGGCTGGCAAGCCTGAGCCTGCTGGTGGCGTTCATCGGGGCGATGACCGTGCAGTTCATCGGCGGCGCGCGCCTGCTGGAAACGGCGGCCGGGATCCCCTACGAGACGGGTCTGGTCATCTTCGGCGTCAGTATCGCGCTGTATACCGCGTTTGGCGGGTTCCGCGCCAGCGTGCTGAACGACACGATGCAGGGGCTGGTCATGCTCGTAGGCACTCTCGTTCTTCTGGTCGGCATCGTGCATGCCGCGGGTGGCCTGGGCCATGCGGTTGAAACCCTGGAAGCGATCGATCCGAAGCTGGTCTCGCCGCAGGGGGCGGATGATATCCTCTCTCCAACCTTCATGACTTCGTTCTGGGTGCTGGTGTGCTTTGGGGTCATTGGCCTGCCGCATACCGCCGTGCGCTGCATCTCATATAAAGACAGCAAAGCCGTGCACCGGGGGATCATCATCGGGACGATTGTGGTGGCGATCCTGATGTTTGGCATGCACCTGGCGGGCGCGCTGGGACGCGCGGTGATCCCTGACCTTACCGTGCCGGATCTGGTCATCCCGACCCTGATGGTAAAAGTGCTGCCGCCGTTTGCCGCCGGGATTTTCCTCGCCGCGCCCATGGCGGCCATTATGTCGACCATCAACGCCCAGTTACTGCAAAGTTCCGCTACGATCATTAAAGATCTCTACCTGAACCTGCGCCCTGAACAGGTTGAAAATGAGCGTCGCCTGAAGCGTATGTCGGCCGCGATCACCCTGGTACTGGGTGCGCTGCTGCTGCTGGCCGCGTGGCGTCCACCGGAGATGATCATCTGGTTGAACCTGCTCGCCTTTGGCGGGCTTGAGGCCGTATTCCTGTGGCCGCTGGTGCTGGGCCTGTACTGGGAACGCGCTAATGCCGCGGGTGCGTTAAGCGGCATGATCGTCGGGGGCGTTCTGTATGCCGTTCTCGCAACGTTTAAAATTCAGTATCTGGGCTTTCACCCGATTGTGCCCTCGCTGCTGTTAAGTTTACTGGCGTTTGTGGTGGGTAACCGTTTCGGCCGCCCCGTACCACCCGCCACCCTGATGTCTACTGATAAATAAAGAGTTTTGCCATGCCGTGGATCCAATTAAAACTGAACACAACCGGCGCGAACGCCGAAGAACTGAGTGATGCGCTGATGGAAGCCGGTTCGGTCTCTATCACTTTCCAGGATACCCATGACACGCCGGTCTTTGAGCCGCTGCCGGGCGAAACGCGCCTGTGGGGCGATACCGACGTTATCGGCCTGTTTGATGCAGAAACCGACATGAAAGAGGTGGTGGCGATTCTGGAAAACCATCCGCTGCTGGGCGCAGGCTTCGCGCATAAAATCGAACAGCTGGAAGACAAAGACTGGGAACGCGAGTGGATGGATAACTTCCATCCGATGCAGTTTGGTCAGCGTCTGTGGATCTGCCCAAGCTGGCGCGAGGTTCCCGATGAAAACGCGGTGAACGTGATGCTCGATCCGGGTCTGGCGTTTGGAACCGGTACTCACCCGACAACCTCCCTGTGCCTGCAATGGCTGGATGGGCTGGATCTGGAAGGCAAAACCGTGATCGACTTCGGCTGCGGCTCCGGGATCCTCGCTATCGCGGCGCTGAAGCTGGGCGCGGCCAAAGCCATCGGGATCGATATCGATCCGCAGGCGATTCAGGCCAGCCGTGATAACGCCGAGCGTAACGGCGTTTCCGATCGCCTTGAACTGTATCTGCCCGATGCACAGCCAGAGGCCATGAAAGCCGATGTGGTGGTCGCGAATATCCTGGCTGGCCCGTTACGCGAGCTGGCGCCGTTAATCAGCGTCCTGCCGGTTGAGGGCGGCCTGCTGGGTCTGTCCGGCATTCTGGCAAGCCAGGCAGACAGCGTCTGCGAAGCCTACGCCGATCTCTTTGCGCTCGACCCGGTCGTCGAGAAAGAAGAGTGGTGCCGCATCACCGGTCGCAAAAAATAAGCATTTGGCGTGGTCCTCTGACCACGCCTTTCCCCTTCGGTTTTCCCTCCCGCCTTCATCCTTTCTCCGATAAAATAACCCTGCAAACAATAATGTTAATTATTGATTTGGATAATAAAATTCACAGGAAGAATACGATGAAACATATTGCAGGCAAGGCAGCGCTGCTGGCGCTGAGCATGATGTCGGCTTCGGCTTACGCATCACACTGGAGCTATCAGGGAGAAGGCGCACCGGAGCACTGGGGCGAACTGGACGAGGCGTATAAAACGTGTAAAAGCGGGATGTATCAGTCGCCGATTAACATTGATAGCACGGTTAAAGCCCATATCTCTCCGCTGGAAACGCACTACATCGACGGCCCCGTCACCCTGACAAACAACGGCCATACTATCCAGGCGAGTGAAAACGCCGATACACGCGACAGCATCACGCTTGATAAACAGACCTGGACGTTACAACAGTTCCATTTCCATGCGCCATCCGAAAACACGGTGCACGGTAAAAAATACGCCATGGAAATGCATCTGGTGCACAAAAATGCTGACGGCGAACTGACGGTCGTTGCCGTTATGTTCGACCAGGGTGCGGCAAACGCTGAGCTGGATAAACTCTGGAGCGTGATGCCAGGACAGGTTGACCAGAACGTCACGATCAAGCCAACCCTCGATATCAATAAACTCCTGCCCGCGGATAAAACCTACTGGCGCTTCAGCGGCTCTCTGACCACGCCGCCGTGCTCAGAAGGGGTAACGTGGCTGGTGCTTAAGCAGCCGCTGACCGTCTCTGCTGAACAGCTGCAAAAATTAACTCACACAATGCATCACGATAACAACCGCCCGGTCCAGCCGCTTCATGGCCGCCTGGTGGTTGAATAAGTCGATTTTTTGCGCTGATATCCTGTGCTGAAAGGCGACACAGATCGCAAGAAGCACCCTAATCTGCTGCATATCGCAGCAGATTATCCCGGACAATTGATTCATTTATTCAGAAATGATGAGAAGTTACGGGAAATTGTAAGAGCCCATAAAACGTTCATTTATTCATAACCCAATGATTTAAATAGCGAATAATCTTATCCCAAAAGTATGACTGGCGATTCATTGATCTACAGCAGTGGATTGTTCAAAGTTTGGCCTTTCATCTCGTGCAAAAAATGCGTAATATACGCCGCCTTGCAGTCACAGTATGGTCATTTCTTAACTCATGCGCATCGGACACCACCAGCTCAGAAATCGCCTGATCGCAGCACCCATGGCAGGTATTACCGACCGGCCGTTCAGGACGCTGTGCTACGAGATGGGAGCAGGACTGACCGTTTCCGAGATGATGTCGTCTAACCCGCAGGTTTGGGAAAGCGATAAGTCCCGCCTACGGATGGTGCACGTTGATGAGCCAGGTATTCGCACCGTGCAAATTGCCGGAAGCGTGCCTGAAGAAATGGCAGATGCCGCGCGTATTAACGTGGAAAGTGGCGCCCAGATTATTGATATCAATATGGGTTGCCCGGCCAAAAAGGTGAATCGCAAGCTTGCAGGTTCAGCCCTTCTGCAATACCCCGACCAGGTGAAGTCAATCCTGACGGCGGTTGTCAGCGCAGTGGACGTTCCTGTTACGTTAAAGATTCGCACGGGTTGGTCGCCGGAACACCGTAACTGCGTAGAGATTGCCCAACTGGCCGAAGACTGTGGCATTCAGGCCCTGACCATTCATGGACGCACTCGCGCCTGTTTGTTCAACGGTGAAGCTGAATACGACAGCATTCGGGCAGTTAAGCAGAAAGTTTCCATTCCGATTATCGCGAATGGCGACATTACTGACCCGCTTAAAGCCAGAGCTGTGCTCGACTATACGGGAGCTGATGCTCTGATGATAGGACGTGCCGCTCAGGGAAGACCCTGGATCTTTCGGGAAATCCAGCATTATCTGGACACTGGGGAGCTGCTTGCCCCGCTGCCTCTGGCAGAGGTTAAGCGCTTGCTTTGTTCGCATGTTCGGGAACTGCATGACCACTACGGCCAGGCAAAAGGGTACCGAATTGCGCGTAAACACGTCTCCTGGTATCTCCAGGAGCACGCTCCAAATGACCAGTTTCGGCGCACATTCAACGCCATTGAGGATGCCAGCGAACAGCTGGAGGCGTTGGAGGCATACTTCGAAAATCTTGCGTAATGAAATAAAGAGCTGACAGAACTATGTTCGAACAACGCGTAAATTCTGACGTACTGACCGTATCTACCGTTAACTCTCAGGATCAGGTGACTCAAAAGCCCCTGCGTGACTCGGTTAAACAGGCACTGAAGAACTATTTTGCTCAACTGAACGGTCAGGATGTTAATGACCTGTATGAGCTGGTACTGGCTGAAGTTGAACAGCCACTGTTGGACATGGTGATGCAATACACCCGTGGTAATCAAACCCGCGCTGCCCTGATGATGGGCATCAACCGTGGTACCCTGCGTAAGAAATTGAAAAAATACGGCATGAACTAATTTCGATTAGCTAACTGCTTGTTTAAAAAGGCGCTCTTCGGCATGGGGAAGCGCCTTTTTTATCGCCCAAATGGGCGACCGTCAACCTTTGTAAACCTTCTCGTTCCCCACTTTTCAACGCCCGCTTTTCGTGTATATTTCCAGCACCTTACAGGCTCTCTTTTCGCGGAATGACACATGATTCGTAAATACTGGTGGCTGGTCGTTTTTGCTGTCTCTGTTTTCCTTTTCGATGCGCTGCTGATGCAGTGGATTGAACTGATGAGCACTGAAACCGATAAATGTCGCAATATGAATTCCGTAAATCCGCTAAAACTGGTGAACTGTTCAGAGCTGGACTAACCGCTACCCCCTGCGCCATCCCTGCTATCACCTAATAAAAACAGGGATTTAAATCACTTTTCGTCATTTCCTGACGATGATAATGTCTGTGCCCTTTCCAACCGCTCTTGCTTAACATCCCCCAACGAGTGAACAGACCATGCTGGTTAGCCAATACAACCAAATCCTCGTCGTCATCTCCTTTGTTGTCGCCATTCTTGCCGCCTATACCGCACTGAATATGGCTGCGCGCGTTGCCGGTAGCCAGGGCGTCGCTGCGCGCGTCTGGTTGGCAGGCGGCGGGGTGTCGATGGGGATTGGCGTGTGGGCGATGCATTTCATCGGTATGCTGGCGATGGATCTTTCCATGAGCATGAGCTACAACGCGGCCCTGACCGTGCTTTCGATGGTTATCGCCATCAGCTCGTCGATGTTCGCCCTGTGGCTCGTTAGCGGTGAGCAGTTGCGTCTGCACCGGCTGCTCCCCGGCGCAGCCGTGATGGGAACGGGCATTGTTGCCATGCACTACACCGGAATGGCTGCACTGGAAGTCACACCGGGTATTGTCTGGGATAACACGTGGGTGACCATCTCTGTGGTCATTGCACTGGCCGCGTCACTGACCGCTCTTTGGCTGACGTTCCGTTTACGACAGGAAGCCGCACAAATGGCGCTGATGCGGCTGGGGGCGGCGATCACCATGGGCATCGCTATCGCTGGTATGCATTACGCCGGCATGGAAGCCGCCCAGTTTCCGGTGTCGACGATGGTCCACCATCATGGCATTAACGGTAGCTGGCTGGCGGTACTGGTTAGCGTGGTCGCGCTTGCTATTTTGGGGATCACATTACTGGTGTCGATGTTCGATGCCCGCCTTCAGGCTCGTACCTCGCTGCTGGCCTCATCGCTGGCAGAAGCTAACCGCGAGCTCGCACAGCTGGCGTTACATGACACGCTGACGCGTTTGCCCAATCGCATTCTGCTGGAGGATCGTCTCGATCAGGCTATCAGCAAGGCCGATCGCGAGGGGAACGCCTTCGCGCTGATGTTTATGGATCTCGATGGTTTTAAAACCGTAAATGATGCCTACGGTCATGACGTCGGTGACAAGCTTCTGGTTGCCGTGACTCAGCGCCTGCTGTTGCAGTTGAAAGGTCAGTACACGCTGGCGCGTATCGGTGGGGATGAATTCGTCCTGCTGGCCGAAACTGACAGCCCGGATGATGCTGCCTCACTGGCCAATTCACTGGTGCGCGTTATTGATAGCCCGTTCCATCTCGATCCTTACGAGCTGATGGTCACCCTGAGCATTGGCATCGCGCTCTATCCGCACGACGGCAACACCGATCGTGAACTGATGTTTAACGCTGATGCGGCGATGTATCACACAAAACATATGGGTCGCAACGGATATCACTTCTTCCAGCCGTCAATGAATACGCTGGCGCAGACGCATCTTCAGTTGATGAACGATCTGTGGCAGGCCATCGACCGTAATGAGTTACGCCTGCTATATCAACCTAAATTCCACGCCCCTGCCGGGCCAGTACTTGGGTTTGAAGCGCTGTTACGCTGGCAGCATCCAAAACAGGGATTGTTGTCTCCCGAGCTGTTTCTGCCGCTGGCAGAGAAAACCGGGCTGATTATTCCCATTGGAAACTGGGTCATCGACGAGGCCTGCCGCCAGCTGCGTGAATGGCATCTTCAAGGTCACACGGACTGGTCAATGGCGGTGAATCTTTCTACGTTGCAGTTCGAACAGCCGACGCTGGTTAAAACGGTTCTCGATTGTCTGACGCGCCATAGCGTACCGCCCGGTATGTTGATCCTGGAGGTGACCGAAACCACGGCGATGAACAATCCAGACGAAAGCGTTCGCGTCCTGACAGCGCTGACGGATGCGGGCGTAAAAGCCTCGATAGACGATTTTGGTACAGGTTACTCAAGCCTGCTCTATCTTAAGCGGCTCCCCGCCTGTGAGTTAAAAATCGATCGCGCTTTCGTGAAAGAGTTAAGTGGAGAGAGCGAAGATGCAACGATTGTCTCGGCGATTGTCGCTCTGGCAAAAACGCTGAATCTGAAGGTTGTGGCGGAAGGGGTGGAAACCGCAGCGCAGCAGGCGTTTTTGACAGAACTGGGATGTCATACGCTACAGGGTTATCTGCTGGGCAAACCGATTACCGCGCAAGCGATTACGGAACAGTGCCAGCACGGGGAGATGTCGCCACCCCGGACGCCGTCATGAGGCCGTATCGTAAACCACTGGCGTCACTCGGGTGATATGCAGCGTCGCCAGAATATTATCCACCAGCGCCGGCGCCTGTTGGTACAGGTTGAAACTGTTGCTGTTCATGAGCCAGTTTTTGATGACTCCGCTAAAAAAGGCGTGGAAAACTATTACCGCCAGTTCAATATTCGTTTGTGACGAGATGATGTTACGAGCAATGCATTGCCTCAGCGTCCTGCGAAGATAATCATCGTTTAAACCGATCCGCTTTCGTATTTCACATTCTGAAATCACATCGTCATGAAATTCACACTTATGATACAAAATCTGTAGAAGAGCATACTGTCGGGGATTGCTTGCAATATATTGCAACCCGACGATAAATTGTTCACGAAGCATTAACAGCGGGTCATCTTTTTCGGAAAGCACTAACCTGTCACGAATCATCTCACGTAGCGGTAATTGCTGTTCCCAGATGGCGTTAAATATTTCCGCTTTACTCAAAAAATGCCAGTAAACTGCCCCGCGAGTGAGTTGCGCAGCATCGGCGATGTCGGTGAGCGTGGTGTTAGCCACGCCTCGCGTCGCGAATAGCCCGATCGCGGCTTCAATCAACTGCTGACGGGTCTTTTGAGCCTCTTCTTTCTTTTTACGCGCCATAGCCTGCTACTCATTGCTCAAACGGTTAATACACTACCAAACGTAATGATGGGGTCGGATAAATAAAAGTATTCATCATAACCGATTTTCATTTTGCACAAAAAAAGTCAACTTGCTTAATTTATAATTCAGTCAAATAAGTTCAATGCATTGCATTCACAAAATACATGAATAAAGCGAACCCAAAACATTTGCGCTGGTTATCCTGACAGAAATTGCATATTGAAAGTACTGGGCCAGATTCTGATTTTTACTTTTTAATGCCCCTCCAGCACGTATAAATTAAAAAACATTAAATACCCTCATTATTATACGCAGCTACATTTTTATTTTTGCCTCATACCCTCTCACCGATTCACGGCAATTATCGGTTTAGGGGTAGTTTAAGGAACAGTAATGACGAATCATTTCAGACGCTTACCCTTATCCGGTTTCATTGTCTGTGCCGCACTGCTCGCCGGGTGCGATGGGCAGGAAAATTCACAGCAGCATGCGCAAGCCCCTCAGGTGAATGTTCATATTGTCAAAAGCGCGCCGCTGGCCGTAACGACGGAATTACCAGGCAGAACAGATGCGTATCGTGTTGCGGAGGTTCGTCCCCAGGTCAGTGGTATCATTCTGCACCGTAATTTTACCGAAGGCAGCGATGTCAAAGCGGGTGAATCCCTTTATCAGATCGATCCTGCCACCTATCAGGCAGCCTACGACAATGCGAAAGGTGAACTGGTAAAAGCGCAGGCGGCGGCAAACATTGCCCATCTGACGGTGAAACGTTACGTTCCGCTGGTCGGTACGCAATATGTGAGCAAGCAGGAGTACGATCAGGCGGTGGCAACCGCTCAGCAGGCGGATGCGAGCGTCATTGCCGCGAAGGCTGGCGTTGAAAGCGCGCGGATCAACCTCGCCTACACGAAAGTCACATCGCCAATCAGCGGGCGCATTGGTAAATCCAGCGTTACTGAAGGGGCGCTCGTCACGAATGGTCAGTCAACTGCGCTGGCAACGGTTCAGCAGCTCGATCCAATTTATGTCGACGTGACCCAGTCCAGCAGCGACTTTATGCGTCTGAAGCAGACAAGCCTGCAAAAGGGCGACACCAGCAGCGTCGAGCTGCTGATGGAAAACGGCCAGCCTTATCCGTTAAAAGGAACGCTACAGTTCTCTGACGTCACGGTAGATGAAAGTACCGGCTCAATCACCCTTCGCGCCCTCTTCCCTAACCCTCAGCATATGCTGTTACCGGGTATGTTTGTCCGTGCGCGCATCGATGAAGGTACGCAGCCGGATGCCATTCTTGTTCCCCAGCAGGGGGTAACCCGTACACCCCGCGGTGATGCCACCGTGCTTGTGGTAAACGATAAAAATCAGGTGGAATCTCGCACTGTCGTTGCACCGCAGGCGATTGGCGATCGGTGGCTGGTCACGGACGGCCTTAAAAACGGCGACCGCGTCATCACCAGCGGCCTGCAAAAAGTTCGCCCTGGCGTCACCGTCGTGGCTATTCCTGATACCGCCGCTACTCCAGCCAGTTAAGGGATATCGACATGGCTAATTTCTTTATTCAACGGCCTGTTTTCGCCTGGGTACTCGCCATCATTCTGATGATTGCGGGCGGGCTGGCCATTTTAAAACTGCCGGTCGCGCAATATCCGACCATTGCGCCACCCGCGGTTGCGGTGACAGCAACCTACCCTGGCGCGGATGCCCAGACGGTACAGGACACGGTGACGCAGGTTATCGAACAGAACATGAACGGAATCGACAATCTGATGTACATGTCGTCCACCAGTGATTCTGCCGGTAACGTCACCATCACTCTGACGTTCGAGTCGGGTACGGATCCTGATATCGCGCAGGTGCAGGTTCAGAACAAGCTTCAGCTCGCCATGCCGCTGCTGCCGCAGGAAGTGCAGCAACAGGGGATCGGCGTGGAAAAATCGAGCAGCAGCTTCCTGCTGGTTGCGGGCTTCGTGTCGGATAATAAAAACCTTACTCAGGATGATATCTCCGACTATGTTGCTTCTAACGTAAAAGATGCGATCAGCCGTACTTCCGGCGTCGGTGACGTGCAGCTGTTCGGTGCGCAGTATGCCATGCGCATCTGGCTGGACAGCAACGCAATGAATAAGTACCAGCTCACGCCGCTGGACGTCATTAACCAGCTGAAAACCCAGAACGACCAGATTGCGGCGGGACAGCTGGGGGGGACGCCATCTGTACCGGGTCAGCAGCTGAACGCCTCAATTATTGCTCAAACGCGCCTGAAATCGCCGGAGGAGTTTGGCCGTGTGACGCTGAAGGTGAACCAGGACGGTTCAATGGTCCACCTGAAAGACGTGGCCCGCATCGAGCTGGGTGGTGAAAACTACAACATGGTCACCAAAATCAACGGGCAGGCCGCGACGGGGCTCGGGATCAAGCTGGCGACAGGCGCAAACGCGCTGGATACCGCTGCCGCCATCAAGAGCAAACTGGCGCAGTTGCAGCCCTTCTTCCCGCAGGGCCTGAGAGTTGTCTATCCATACGACACCACACCTTTCGTGAAGATCTCAATACATGAAGTGGTGAAGACGCTGTTTGAAGCGATCGTTCTCGTGTTCCTGGTGATGTACCTATTCCTGCAAAACCTGCGGGCTACCCTTATACCGACTATCGCCGTGCCCGTGGTGCTGCTGGGTACCTTTGCGGTACTGGCTGCGTTCGGTTTCTCCATTAACACCCTGACGATGTTTGGGATGGTATTGGCGATAGGCTTGCTCGTCGATGATGCCATCGTGGTGGTCGAGAACGTAGAACGCGTGATGGTGGAGGACAAGCTGCCGCCAAAAGAGGCGACGCAGAAGTCGATGGAACAAATCCAGGGCGCTCTGGTGGGCATTGCCATGGTGCTTTCGGCAGTGTTTATACCGATGGCATTTTTTGGAGGCTCTACCGGGGCTATCTATCGCCAGTTCTCGCTAACCATCGTCTCCGCGATGGCCCTGTCGGTGCTCGTCGCGCTGATATTAACGCCAGCGCTTTGTGCAACCCTGCTCAAACCCGTTGCCAGCGAGCATCATGAAAAGAAAGGTGGCTTCCTTGGCTGGTTTAACGCGCTTTTTGATAAGAGCGTGGAGCACTACAGCAACAGCGTGAGCGGTATTTTACGTAAGACCGGGCGCTATCTGCTGGTATACGTCATCATCGTCGGCGGCATGGCAGTCCTGTTTCTGCGCCTGCCTTCCTCCTTCCTGCCGGAAGAGGATCAGGGGGTGTTTATGACGATGGTTCAGCTGCCGGCAGGGGCGACGCAGATGCGCACCCAGCAGGTGCTCGATCAGGTTCAGGATTATTATCTGACGAAAGAGAAAGCGAACGTTGAATCGGTCTTCACCGTAAACGGCTTTAGCTTTAGCGGCCAGGGCCAAAACGCCGGTATCGCGTTCGTCAGCCTGAAGCCCTGGGAAGAACGTCCGGGCGATGAAAACGGCGTTAGAGCCATTGTCAGCCGTGCGACGAAAGCGTTCAGCCAAATCAAAGATGGCCTTGTATTTCCGTTTAACCTGCCCGCGATTATTGAGCTGGGCACGGCGACAGGCTTCGACTTCGAACTGATTGACCAGGCAAACCTGGGGCATACGCAGCTAACGCAGGCGCGTAACCAGCTGCTTGGCATGGTGAGAGAACATCCAGATTTACTGGTCCGCGTGCGTCCTAACGGCCTGGAGGATACGCCTCAGTTCAAGCTGGATGTCGATCAGGAGAAAGCACAGGCGTTAGGTGTGAGCGTATCTGATGTTAATCAGACCATCTCAACAGCACTGGGTGGCACCTATGTGAATGACTTTATCGATCATGGTCGCGTGAAAAAAGTTTACGTACAGGCTGACGCTCGCTTCCGTATGCTGCCAGGAGACATTAACGGCCTGTATGTGCGTAGCGCTAACGGCGAAATGGTGCCTTTCTCTGCCTTTAGCAGCTCTCACTGGGTGTACGGTTCACCCCGTCTGGAACGTTACAATGGGATGCCGTCAATGGAGATCCTCGGGGAGTCTGCGCCAGGCAAAAGTACCGGTGAGGCAATGGCGTTGATGGAAAGTCTTGCGTCGAAACTGCCTTCCGGCATCGGCTACGACTGGACGGGGATGTCTTACCAGGAACGTCTTTCCGGTAATCAGGCTCCAGCGCTGTACGCCATTTCGCTGATAGTGGTGTTCCTGTGTCTGGCTGCCCTCTATGAAAGCTGGTCAATTCCATTCTCGGTCATGCTGGTCGTGCCCCTGGGGGTGATCGGCGCGCTTCTGGCTGCATCGGTGCGCGGGCTGAACAATGACGTTTACTTCCAGGTTGGTCTGCTTACGACAATTGGTTTATCCGCCAAGAACGCCATACTGATCGTTGAGTTCGCCAAGGATCTCATGGATAAAGAAGGCAAAGGGATTATCGAGGCCACGCTGGAAGCCTCACGTATGCGTCTGCGTCCTATCCTGATGACTTCCCTGGCATTCATCCTTGGCGTTATGCCTCTGGTAATCAGTAGTGGTGCAGGAAGTGGGGCACAAAACGCTGTCGGTACGGGCGTGATGGGCGGGATGCTGTCAGCTACGCTGCTGGCCATTTTCTTCGTTCCTGTTTTCTTTGTGGTTGTCCGAAGACGGTTTACAAAGCACAAGGATTAATGAAAAATTAAAAGGCACCTCGGGTGCCTTTTTTATTTCCGAAAAACAACAGAATAAATATATCGGTCCTTCACATTTTCTCCATTAATTATCTCCACCCGCTCCTTTTCTCCATGATTTTTACAATCCACACAAATTGAGATTATTCACCGTTCTGCATGGTATTAGCACGGTGGTAAAATAATCATCAATTCGTTAATTGCCGCATCGGCTCTGAAGCGAATAAGCGATTATTTTGAGGTAACATCATGAAAAGATTCCTTTCCGTTGCACTCCTCGCTGCGCTGCTTGCTGGCTGTGCACACGACTCTCCATGTGTACCGGTATACGACGATCAGGGCCGACTGGTTCACACCAATACCTGCATGAAGGGCACCACCCAGGATAACTGGGAAACAGCAGGTGCAATAGCCGGTGGCGCCGCGGCAATAGCGGGCCTGACGCTGGGTATTGTTGCTCTGACTAAATAAGGCTTTTAAAAGCGCGGCGATGTCCGCGCTTTTATTTTGTTGTGATGTAAGCGCTTATATTTTCCATTCTGGCTTTATCCGCTATTAACTCTATTTAATACCTACTACGCTTCCTGCTTTACACAGTTAACCCTGCCAGTAACCTCATTCCTGCTGCGTTTCGATTACTTTATGTATACGCACTATTTTGCCAGTTAAACGCATAGGTATACGCCGATATGTGCGAATTTCGCGAGAGGGATTAACGAAGTGAGGAATTTAACAGTACGCATAACGCAAAAAGGCCATCCTTTCGGACGGCCTTTCTACTTGTTTGATGTCTGGCAGTTCCCTACTCTCACATGGGGAGACCCCACACTACCATCGGCGCTACGGCGTTTCACTTCTGAGTTCGGCA
>NZ_JADCKU010000015.1:0-130526 GCF_014982165.1 Enterobacter cloacae complex sp. P24RS | reverse complement strand
CTCAGAAGTGAAACGCCGTAGCGCCGATGGTAGTGTGGGGTCTCCCCATGTGAGAGTAGGGAACTGCCAGGCATCAATTAAAGAAACCCCGTACCGTAAGGTACGGGGTTTTTTGCTTTGTGCGCCAGAAAATGCCGGGTGGCGGCACCGCCTGACCGTGCCTACAATTGTTAAAACGATTTTAACAATGGTGCCGCTTTGATACGTCCCTTTGATTACCAACAAGATTTTGCCAACATTAATTTCCGTGACCATCCAGAGCTGTATCAGGTGGGGCGGGGAGAGCAGGGTGTGCTCATGGTGGAACCTTACAAAAGCGAGATACTTCCGCACTGGCGATACAAAAATGCTGAAGTTGCAGCGCGATCGGCGAAAGAAATTTACGACCTGTTTGAAGAATATCGTCAGCAAAACGACTTTGTGGGTATGGATATGGCGCGTAAATTCATTCAGATGGGCTATACCCGCGCCAGGCGATACGCCAATCATAAAGGCGGTAAAAAGTACGATGAGAAGCGCCAGGTCAAACCGCTGGATTGCGATCCCGTAAAAGCCGAAGCCGCCGCAGTCTTCAAAAAGTGGTGGGATAAAATTCGTGCAGATGAAGATTATTTGCAGCGAAAAAAGGCGCATCAGCAGAAGTGGGGATAATTACTACGTCCGCTAATAATTCGATACCTGATCGAGTTCACAAAACGCAATGAAACATATTAGAAACATTTTATTTACCTAACGATTCGTTTTAAATCCGGTTTTACTGTTTGTGGGCAATGGCCCGCAATGTGAGACAGGGGATTTTAAAATGACAGAAACCGTAGCCAGTGCAGATACGGATAACACCAATTTGGCAGGTAAGGATACCCGTCGTCGGGTTTGGGCAATCGTTGGGGCCTCATCGGGTAACCTCGTAGAGTGGTTTGACTTTTACGTCTATTCATTCTGTTCACTCTACTTTGCCCATATCTTTTTCCCGTCCGGGAATACCACTACTCAGCTTCTGCAAACCGCAGGCGTTTTTGCCGCCGGGTTCCTGATGCGCCCTATCGGTGGATGGCTGTTCGGCAGGATCGCAGACAGAAAAGGGCGCAAGACCTCCATGCTCATCTCCGTATGCATGATGTGCGTCGGCTCTCTGGTGATTGCCTGCCTGCCTGGATATGACACTATCGGAACATGGGCACCTGCATTGCTGCTGCTGGCTCGTCTGTTCCAGGGGCTGTCAGTCGGTGGCGAATACGGCACCAGTGCGACATACATGAGCGAAGTGGCGGTTGAAGGCCGAAAAGGTTTCTATGCATCATTCCAGTATGTGACCCTCATTGGCGGACAGCTGCTGGCGTTGCTGGTTGTAGTGATCCTGCAACAAATCCTTAGCGATGAAGATTTGCGCGCCTGGGGCTGGCGCATCCCGTTTGCTATGGGCGCTGCCCTGGCTGTTGTCGCCCTGTGGCTACGCCGTCAGCTTGATGAAACCTCTCAACAGGAGGTCAGGGCGCTGAAGGAGGCGGGCTCAATGAAGGGGCTCTGGCGAAACCGCAAGGCATTTTTGATGGTGTTAGGTTTTACCGCCGCGGGCTCGCTAAGTTTCTATACCTTCACCACCTACATGCAAAAATATCTGGTTAACACCACGGGCATGCATGCAAACGTTGCGAGTGTCGTCATGACGGTGGCGTTACTCGTCTTTATGCTTATCCAGCCGATTGTCGGCGCGCTGTCGGACAAAATAGGTCGCCGCACCTCCATGCTGATCTTTGGCGGCATGCTCACCCTGGGTACCGTTCCGCTTTTGACTGCGCTACAGCAGACAACGTCGCCGTATGCCGCTTTCGCGCTGATCATGGTGGCACTCATCATTATCAGTTTTTACACGGCAATCAGCGGTATTTTGAAGGCGGAAATGTTTCCCGCACAGGTGAGGGCGCTGGGTGTAGGCCTGTCTTATGCGGTCGCGAATGCCCTGTTCGGCGGTTCGGCGGAGTATGTCGCGCTATCACTTAAGTCGTGGGGCAGTGAAACGACCTTCTTCTGGTATGTCACCGTAATGGGAGCGCTGGCGTTTATTGTCTCGCTGATGCTGCATCGCAAAGGAAAAGGTATCCGCCTTTAATAATGTGCCATCTGCCAGACGGCGTAGCCGGTTGTTGCGCCGGCTACGTCCCACGCAAAATCTTTCCAGCTCCAGCCGCTTCCCGAGGGGCGGCTATCCCAAAGCTCTTTCGATGCCCCCAGGCTTATGGAGAACATCAGACCCATTGTGGCGCTTCGATCCCGGCTATACCCCTGGTGCAGCGCATACTCATTGCCCGCAGCGGACAACATTGCAGACGCCAGAAAGTGTTGAGCTTTATCCTGACCCGACCAGCTATCATTCGCCATATGACTGCAACCGGTCAGGAAAAGAGGGATTATCAGGAAAGGGGTACGCATTAACAGGCTCCATAAAAAAGCCCCGTCAGTGACAGGGCCCGGGAATTACAGAATACGGCTAATGAGGCGATCGATACGGATCCGACGTAGACGGCGAATCAGCTTGCGAACTTTCACCGGATAATCCGCGATGCTTTGCAGATCGCGGTAATGACGAACCACTGTGGTATGCGTGCGTATAAGCTCCAGCTCACGATCGCGTTTCGCGGCTAATGCATGCTGAGGATCGTGAATCAGGATGGCATTCTCAAGATCCAGACGCCAGGCGCGCGGGTTCAGGTTATTACCGGTCAGCAGCATCCACTCATCATCGACCCACATCCCTTTGAGATGATAGCTGTTATCTTCATCTTTCCAGAGACGCACGACCAGCTGGTCCGTGTTCACGTAGTACTGTAAACGGCTCAGGAAGCGACGCAGGTTAATCTCATAAAGATAAGGCAGTGCGCCGATGATCTTGAAAGGCTGATCTTCCGGAATGAAAAAGTCGTTTGCCGTTTTATCCCCGACGATGATTTCCACCTTTTTACCCTCACGCAGCAGCTGAATAATATTGCGCACCAGAACGGCGGGAAGGTTGAAGTATGGGGTGCAGATAGTGAGCTTATGCTCCGCGCACGGCATCAAATGGAAAATCGTCTTGTTCAGCAGGCTGGTTTTTCCCAGGCCTACCAGCGGCGTAACGGACAGCTCTTCATTACTGGCGTCCCCCTGGAAACGATAAACCGCATCGCGCAGCTCCTGGCGGAAGGAGCGAACGTCGTTTTTGATTTCCGGGCTTTTCGGGCGATGAGGATCGTCAAGACGGTGGACACCCCGGCCATGAACCAGGTTTTTATCCACCCAGTTGAACATGATGTCGGCCATCTGTGGATTGCGAATCAGATGGTAGCGATCGTAACGGTATTTATCGAGCTGATGGAGATAAACATCATTCAGGCTGGCGCCGCTGTAAAGGACGCTGTCATCGATGATAAATCCTTTGAAATGAAGAACGCCAAGCGCTTCACGGGTATTCACGGGCACACCATACACCGGAATATCGATCCCCGGGTTCTCCTGGGCCGTGCGGCAATACCAGTCAGCGTTAGTGTTCGAGGCGGCCGCGCCAATACGGCCACGCTGCGCGCGGTGCCAGTCAACCAGCACACGAACGTCCAGTTCCGGACGTTGACGTTTCGCTTCATAGAGCGCGTTCAGGACAGCACGCCCACCTTCATCCTGTTCAAGATAGAGCGCCACAATGCAGATACGTCGCGTCGCGCTGGCAATCTTTTCCAGAAGCGTCTCCCGGAAACGAGCGGGAGCATAAAAGAACTCTACATCATCAACTGACTGAGAAATCTTCGGTAGTTGAGCAAGGTGTTGTTGATGTTTATTACGCTTAAATTTTGACAACATCACAGTGCGTTTCTTCTCTGTTCATTGAAGGGTTGTCTGTACCAGGCAAACAACATAAGCGGACAATGATACCCCAGTGATGAGAAAAGTGGGTAACATTTCCAGAAGCTTACTCGTGTTTATCCGTTGATGTCAGGCTGAGGGACAGGGAGACAATGCCTTCATCCAGCTGGATATCAACGTCAAAACCGAGCTTCCGCGCCAGGGTCACCATACCCTGATTATTTGGCATAGTAATGCCGTTCAGGCGTGACAATCCGTGATCGCGCGTATATCCAATGAGTTTTTCGAGCAGCCTTCTGCCCAACCCCAAACCTTTAAGATCGGAACGCACCAGCACGGCAAACTCCGCATCCACGTTATCCGGGTCGGAAATGGCGCGCGTCACGCCGAGGATCTCCTCTCCCTCTCCGGAGCGGCGAACCGCCACAATCGCCATTTCTCGATCGTAGTCGATCTGGGTCATATTGGCTAAATCGTCGTGGGTAAATTCGTTGATTTCGCTGAAATAGCGATAGTATAAGTCTTCCTTCGTTACCTGCGAGATGAACGCTCGCAGCAGCGGCTCGTCTTCCGGCAGGATAGGGCGAAACAGCGCCCGCTCTCCATTTTTCATCTCCACCCACTCTTCCAGATGGAGCGGATAAGGACGAATGGCGAGACGGCTTTCCCGGTCACCGACAAATGGCGCAATTTCCAGCGTCACGTCGAGGGCCGTAAATTCATTTCCGGAAGCGAGGAGCGGGTGGATATCCAGGCGCTGGATCTCCGCACAGTCAACAATGAGGTTAGAGACCTTCACCAGAAACTGGCTTAATCCGGCGATATCAAGCGGCCTCAGAGCGCTTCTTCCACGGATTTTTTTACTTTTAATGGCCTGAATAATTAAATAACGCGCCAGGTTCATGTTTAGTGGCGGAAGTGCGACAGCCGCCTGTTCTTCTGGCCGCCATTCAACGCCGCCTTCACCCAGCATAATGAGCGGACCAAAAACCGGATCGTGTTCGACCACCACGCGCAGCTCCTGCGCGCCCGCACGATTAGCCATGCTCTGCACCAGCAGGCCGTGGATCCTGGCCTGTGGCCACGTCATTTTAACGCGATCGATAATGGCATCCGCGGCCTGTTGCACTTCTGTCGCGGTGCGCAGATACAGCATGACGCCCTGCACATCTGATTTGTGCGGAATATCGGGGGAGCGCAGCTTCAGCGCGACCGGATAGCCAATCTGCTCAGCGATATGTACCGCCTCGGCGCTGTCGCCGGCAATCCAGGTGGGCAGCGTTTGCATCCCATAGCTGCCAAGTATGGGTTGCACTTCATGCGTATCAAGCGACGTGGCGCCCTCTTCGATGGCCTGCTGCAATAGCCTGTGCACGTCCACCGAATTTGCTGTGAGGTTGCCCGGCAGGGCTGGCGTTTCACGCAGCTGCTTCTGGTTGCGGCGATATTCAACCATATGCATAAACGCGGTAATGGTGCCCTCCGGCGTGCGGTAGGTTGGCAGCCCGGCTTCACTGAACAGACGCCGCGCTTCCTGTGAAGAGAACTCGCCGCACCAGTTAGTCAGCAGGGTGACGTATTTGCCGCGCGGATGGTTTCGGACAGCCTCAATCAGCGCGCGTGCGCTTTCACTGCCGGGCGCAGCGGCGCTGGGTGAATGAATGATCATCAGCGCATCGAAATCCTGACTGTCGAGCAGAAGGGAGATCGCCCTGATGTAGCGATCGCTTGTGGCATCATCGCGTAAATCGAGCGGATTACCGGGAGTAACGCTGCCCGGCAGCACCTCCCTCAGGCGCTGAAGCGTCGCTTCGCCCAGCGTCGCCAGCTTGCCGTTGCGCAGCCACAGCTCGTCCAGCGCCAGTGCGGCGGGAGCGGCGCCGTTGCTGACGATCATCAGCTTTTCACCGCGCAGGGGGCGCATGTGGCTCAACGTTTCGACGGCAGAAAAAAGCTCGTGCGTATCCTGAACCCGCAGCAGACCGGCGCGCTGGATCGCGGCATCCCAGGCGGGATCCATCCCGGAATGGGAATGCAGCAGGCGCTGCGCCGCCGGGCTGCGCCCGCTTTTGATGACCAGAATCGGTTTATTACGCGATGCGCTACGTGACGCCGACACAAAACGACGGGCGTCGCTCAGGTGTTCAAGATAGAGCAGGATCGCGCTGGTTTTGCTGTCACGCGCCAGGAAATCCAGCAGTTCATCAACGTCAATGTCCAGGCTGTCACCCAGGGCGATGAAGTAGGAAAAGCCCATCTCACGCTGTTGCGCCCAGTCGAGGATCGTATTGGATACCGCAGCCGACTGCGAAATAAAGGCCAGCTTACCTTTACGGATCGGAACCGGGGAGAAGCTGGCATTCAGCCCTTGCCAGGGCGCAAGCAGACCCAGGCTGTTTGGACCAAGAATACGCATCTGGTAGCGGCTGGCGCAGGCCAGCAGCTCAGGCTGCTGCTCAGGAGGCGACGAGAGAATAATGCAGGTTTTACAGCCTTTCTGGCCGAGCGACTCAAGCAGTTCGAGGTTTCGTTTCGCATGCGTACAGAGCACGGCGAGGTCGGGAACGAACGGTAAACTTTTCACGTCCGGCCACGCCAGCACCCCCTGAACCGCCTTATAGGCGGGCGTAACGGGCATGACCGGGCCATTAAACCCGCCAGCCAGCAGATTGCGCATCATCAGATACCCTGCGCGGTCCGGTTTCATTGAGGCGCCAATAACGGCAATGGATTTCGGACGAAGTAGCGCTTCTAACCCTCTCTGGCTCATGCAGGCCTCCCGTGAATGCAAGCGACCTGATGATTTTAAACGCTTTCCGTCTCAGTTGCTGTGACGCTACCCTTATGAACGGTTTTTCCCGCAAGATAACGTTCGCGGAAGCAGGAGAAGTGACTGCCCAGCGCGCTGGCTGCCTGGGTATCGCCTGCCAGATCCAGTAGCGCAATCGCGACCTCCGCGGTGCAGTACTGGCCGTCGGCATGGGCTTCGCGCAGGCGATAGGCCGAAACGCGCGACAGATCGACGGAAATTACCGGCAGCGCATCAAGATACGGGCTTTTGCGAAACATCTTTCTCGCTTCCGTCCAGGTGCCGTCAAGCATAATAAACAGCGGCGGTTTACCGGATGGCGGCGCCGAAAGCACCTGACGATGTTCGCCTGCATACGATGCAGGGAAAACGACCATTGGCTGATATTCCGGGCTTGCCACCAGGTCGAGCAGTGCCTGAGGTGGCTCAGTGCGCGACCACTGAAACGCCGCTGTGTCTGGCAGAATATCGGCGATCAGGCGCCCCGTATTGCTGGGCTTCATCGGTTCGGTATCAAACATGACCAGACAAAAGCGGCTTTTCGCCTCGCTCGGCGCAAGCGTTTCGCACAGGCACACCTTCAGCGGTAAAAGGCAGCGCTGGCAGCGGCGAATACGATTGCCTCGGGCCAGAAACGGGCGGGTGGCGCGCGCAAGGCGCTCGGCACGTAATTGAAGTACAGCGTTATCAGTCATGGGCGAAAAGGCAGGAAAAACCCCATTTTCGCAGAGGAGAGAACGGGGCACAAGATGTGCCCCGTGAGTGTTACAGGGATTCGTTTAACCAGCTGTCGAAAGGCGCTTTTGGCACGGCACCGTTGAGCATGTCGATCACTTCACCATTTTTGAAAATCATAATGGTGGGAATGCTGCGAATGCGAAAACGGGCGCTGAGCTCACGTTCGGCTTCGGTATTCACTTTCACAAAACGCATTTTCCCGCTGCGCTCTTCCGCCACGTCTTCGAAAATTGGCGCAAAGTTACGGCAAGGGCCGCACCATGGCGCCCAGAAATCGACCACAACAGGCAGATCGTCCTTGAGGAGTTTGTCCAGCGTAGCACCCGTCGCGTTAATGACATCGCCATCAAATAATTCGTGGCCACAACGCCCGCATTTCGCACCGTCATCCATCCGATCGTCCGGAATGCGGTTTAAAGCCTGACAGTTGGCACATACGGAATTCATAACTAACCTCTGATAGAGCCGTGGAACAACGGCAGAACGCCGATAATGTTTCTGATATGTTACATATTATCAGTGAGCCTGTATGAAACGACAACGCGTTTTATTCAATGGGAACAATAGTCACAGGCTTTTGTACGAAATTATGGCTATGAGCTTGCACATCGGGTAATCTGCGCGCTTCGCGCAGCGCTGGTGGAGAAAAGCATGAACGACGAAATGAAAAACAAAAGCGGCAAGGTCAAAGTGATGTATGTCCGCAGTGATGATGACTCTGATAAACGCACCCAAAATCCGCGTACCGGAAAGGGTGGCGGGCGTCCAGCGTCTTCTCGTGCAGACGGTGGCCGTCGCCCCGCCCGCGATGACAGAAATAACCGCGGCGATGACCGCAAACGTGATGACCGTAAGCGTGACGATCGCAAACGCGACGATGTTGTCCGCGACGGTGGATCGCCATGGCGTACCGTTTCGCGCGCGCCGGGTGAAGAGGCGAGTGAAAAGGCCGATCACGGCGGTATCAGCGGAAAAAGCTTTATCGATCCGGAAGTGCTGCGTCGTCAGCGTGCGGAAGAGACCCGTGTATACGGCGAGAACGCCTGTCAGGCCCTGTTCCAGAGCCGCCCGGAGTGTATCGTTCGCGCATGGTTTATCCAGAGCGTGACCCCGCGCTTTAAAGAAGCGCTGCGCTGGATGGCGGCGAACCGCAAAGCCTACCACGTGGTTGATGATGCCGAGCTGACTAAAGCGTCCGGTACTGAACACCACGGCGGCGTCTGCTTCCTGATCAAAAAACGTAACGGTACTACCGTGCAGCAGTGGGTCAGCCAGGCGGATGCCGATGACTGCGTGCTGGCGCTGGAAGATGTGGGTAACCCGCATAACCTGGGCGCGATGATGCGTAGCTGCGCGCACTTTGGCGTGAAAGGCGTGCTGTTACAGGATGCCGCGCTGCTGGAATCCGGTGCGGCAATCCGTACCGCGGAAGGCGGTGCAGAGCACGTTCAGCCGATCACCGGCGACAGCGTGCTGGAAGCCCTCGAGCAGTTCCGTAAAGCGGGCTACACCATTGTCACTACCTCAAGCCGTGCCGCTACGCCGCTGTTCAAAGCGACGCTGCCACGCAAAATGGTGCTGGTGTTAGGCCAGGAGCGTGACGGTCTGTCTGATGCGGCACTCTCCAGCGCCGACCTGAGCGTTTCTATTGATGGTACAGGCAACGTTGAAAGCCTGAACGTCTCCGTTGCGACCGGCGTACTGCTGGCGGAATGGTGGCGTCAGAATAAAGCATAAGCCTTTGTGCGTTTTGAATGCCCGGTCCACCGGGCATTCAGGCTCAAACTACTCACTCTCTGCCGGTAATACAGGCATCCAGTCAATTGGCTTTTCGCCACGCTTTTCCAGCCACTCATTCGTCAGAACAAAATGATTACTGCCAAAGAAACCGCGGTGAGCAGACAGCGGCGACGGGTGCGGTGCTTTCAGTACGTGATGACGCTGACGATCGATAATCGCCCCTTTCTTTTGTGCATGCGAACCCCAGAGTAAAAATACGACGCCTTCACGGTGCTCATTAATCAGGCTGATGACCTTATCGGTAAAGGTTTCCCAGCCGAGGCTGGCGTGGGAGTGCGCCTGGCCTGCACGAACCGTCAACACGGTGTTCAGCAACAGCACGCCCTGGCGCGCCCAGCTTTCCAGATAGCCGTGATTAGGGCGAGAAAAGCCAGGGATCGTACCTTCAAGCTCTTTATACATATTCAGCAGAGAAGGGGGGATAGCCACGCCCGGACGCACGGAGAACGCCAGTCCGTGAGCCTGCCCAGGGCCGTGGTAGGGATCCTGCCCCAGAATAACCACCTTCACGTCGCTCAGTTCGGTATAGCGAAAGGCGTTAAACACATCTTTCTGCGGCGGATAAATCGTCTGGCCAGCCTGCCGTTCAGCCGCAACGGTGCTGAGGGTATTGATAAAGTAGGGCTGCTGCTTCTCTTCTGCCAGCACGTCATGCCAGGTTAAAGGTGTCGTCATCTCGCTCTCCTGCGAATTTCATTCTCTGCCTAGCTTACCTGTTAAAGCCCGGTGAGCAAAATAACACGCTGAAAAGTGGGCTAAGTCGCTAAATTTATTTTGGAAAAGATGCGGGATAAGTTGAATGGGTAAGGCAAGAAAATTGATCTGAAACAATAAATACAGACCACACTCTTTGTGTGGTTAGTGGTTTTGTTGATTTAAATCAATAAATCACCGGGGTCTGAATGTTATATATACACACAAGAAACAATGGTTTTACCAATTGGCCGCGAAAGGCCAGCATCAGTTAATGTAGCCTAAGGGAGGCAACACATGATTACAGGTATCCAGATTACTAAAGCAGCAAACGACGATCTGCTGAACTCTTTCTGGCTGCTGGACAGCGAGAAAAACGAAGCGCGCTGTGTCGTAGCGAAAGCAGGTTTTGCGGAAGACGAAATCGTTCCGGTGAACAAGCTGGGCGAAATTGAATACCGTGAAATTCCAATGGAAGTGAAGCCAGAAGTCCGCGTGGAAGGCGGTCAGCACCTGAACGTTAACGTTCTGCGTCGCGAAACCCTGATGGACGCCGTTGAGCACCCGGAAAAATACCCTCAGCTGACCATCCGCGTGTCTGGCTATGCGGTACGCTTCAACTCTCTGACCCCGGAACAGCAGCGCGACGTTATTGCTCGTACCTTTACTGAAAGCCTGTAAGGTTTCAGCCACGGGGGGTATAAAAAAGCCGGGAATGTCCCGGCTTTTTTTTACTCTTCAGTTTTTGTCTCTGGCGCAGCAGAGCTTGGCTTACGGCGCTTACCAATGTTTTTGGTGTCGCGGTGTCGCTGCTTAACGCGCGGTTTCTCTTTTTCTTTCTCTTTTCTCTCGGCACGTTTCGCGAGCGCTTTCTTGGACGGTTTACCCGTCATTTTTTCACTCGGTGCACGTGTGGTCGGACGAAGTCCGTCGATAACGCGAGCTTTAAGCGGCTCATCAACGTAGCGGCCAATTTTCTGAAGCAGCAGATGGTCGTGCGCTTCCACCAGAGAGATAGCAATACCTTTACGGCCCGCACGGCCGGTACGACCAATGCGGTGGAGATAAGTATCACCGCTGCGTGGCATATCAAAGTTGATCACGTGGCTCACGTCAGGGATGTCGATCCCGCGCGCGGCAACGTCGGTGGCAACCAGCACATTCACGCGGCCATCGGTCAGACGCTTAATCCCTTCGGTACGCTTAACCTGCGCCATTTCACCTTCGAGATAGCAGTTGTTGATGCCGGCATTGCGCAGCATTTCTGCCAGCTCATGCACGCGCTCGCGTTTGCGAACGAAGACGATGGTACGGGTTGCATCTTCCTGCTTCAGCAGGTGTTTCAGCAACTCAACCTTATGCTCAAGGTTATCTGCGCGGTAGTACCACTGGTGGATCTTCTTACGCTCGCGCGTGGATGGCGTGGCGGACACTTCCACCGGATCTTCCAGCAGACGTTCGGCGAAATCTTTGATGGCATCCCCTTCAAGGGTTGCCGAGAACAGCATGGTCTGGTTACGCCAGCGTGTTTCACCCGCAATGTGTTCGATATCCTGGGCAAAGCCCATGTCCAGCATGCGGTCAGCTTCATCGAGAATGAGCGTTTCCACCGCGCGGCAGTCGAAGTTCTCTTCTTTAATGTATTGCAGCAGACGGCCTGTCGTCGCAACAACGATATCCTGGTTTTCGCTGAACACTTCCGCGTGGTTCATATACGCTACGCCGCCGGTGATGGTAGCGATATCCAGATGGGTGTTCGCCGCCAGCTCACGCGCGTGTTCGGCAACCTGCATCGCCAGCTCACGGGTCGGGGTCAGGATCAAAATACGCGGCGGGCCTGATTTTTTACGCGGAAAATCGAGCAAATGCTGCAACACAGGCAGCAAGTAGGCTGCTGTCTTCCCCGTGCCGGTTGGCGCAGAACCGAGCACATCGCGGCCCTCAAGCGCAGGCGGAATGGCCGCGGCCTGAATGGCGGTCGGGCGTGTAAAGCCTTTGCTCTCAAGAGCATTGAGCAGGCTTTCATCGAGTTCAAGTTCGGAAAAAGTCGTTACAGTCATGTTCTACCTCTGTGTGGGGCGCTGATTATAGACGTTACGGCTGTAATCTTCATCTGTTTGTATGGATATCGCTTTTCGGCCACTTCGCTTTCCCCTATGCTACTCCAGTTTCACACAGAAGGTTGCCCTGACATGTCTCAACTCAAAGCGCAGCTGCGCCGCGATGGTTTTACGTTTAAACAGTTTTTTGTGGCGCACGATCGTTGTGCGATGAAAGTCGGTACAGACGGTATTTTACTGGGTGCATGGGCGCCTGTCGCAGGTGTAAAACGCATTCTGGATATCGGGACGGGCACCGGGCTCCAGGCGCTGATGCTGGCGCAGCGAACGGAAGAACACGTCACGATCGATGCCGTTGAGCTTGATCCTCAGGCGGCGCAGCAGGCGCGGGAAAACGCTGCTGAATCCCCGTGGGCAGAACGTGTCAGGGTGGAATGCGCAGATGTCCTGACCTGGGCACCAGAGCAGACCGCACGTTACGATTTGATCGTCAGCAACCCGCCGTATTTCGTGCCCGGCGTGGAGTGTGGAACGCCGGAACGCGAGCAGGCGCGTTACACCCGTTCGCTCGATCACCCGTCACTCCTGACCAGTGCGGCGGAACTTATCTCGGAAGAGGGATTTTTCTGCGTGGTCCTGCCTGAAAGCACGGGCAACACCTTCATTGAGATCGCTCGTGAGATCGGCTGGAAGTTGCGTCTTCGTACCGATATCTCTGATACGGAAGGGCGCTTAACGCACCGCGTGCTGCTGGCGCTCTCGCCGAAAGAGGGGGAGTGCTTTATCGACAGGATGGTCATTCGGGGGCCAGACCAGCGTTATTCCGAAGATTACACTGCCCTGACCCAAGCCTTTTACCTGTTTATGTGAACCTGCGGCGTCAGCACCGACGGGCCGGACGTTTCCAGCGTGTCGGGATAGTCCAGCGTATAATGCAGACCACGACTCTCTTTGCGCATCATTGCGCAGCGCACAATCAGCTCGGCAACCTGCACCAGGTTGCGAAGCTCCAGCAGGTTATTGGAAACGCGGAAGTTGGCGTAATATTCATCAATTTCCTGCTGCAACATCATAATGCGGCGTAACGCGCGCTCCAGACGCTTCGTTGTGCGTACAATCCCGACATAATCCCACATGAGCAGCCGCAGCTCGTGCCAGTTATGCTGGATAACCACCCGTTCGTCAGGGTTATCCACCCGGCTTTCATCCCACGCCGGCAGGCACGCTGTCGCACGCGCGTAGGGCATGCGTTTGGCAATATCTTCCGCAGCAGACCACCCGTATACCAGACACTCCAGCAGCGAGTTTGATGCCATGCGGTTGGCGCCATGCAGGCCGGTATAACTGACCTCGCCGATGGCATACAGGCCATCCACATCGGTACGACCGTGATCGTCAACCATCACCCCGCCACAGGTATAGTGGGCGGCAGGCACAATCGGTACCGGATCGCGGGTCAAATCGATACCCAGACTCAGCAGCTTTTCGTAAATCATCGGGAAGTGCTGGCGAATAAATTCTGCCGGCTTATGGCTAATGTCCAGATACATGCAGTCCACGCCAAGCCGCTTCATTTCGTGGTCGATGGCGCGGGCCACGATATCCCGCGGCGCCAGTTCACCTCTGGGGTCGAAGTCCGGCATAAACCTGGAGCCGTCCGGGCGCTTAAGACAGGCGCCTTCACCGCGCAGCGCTTCCGTCAGCAGAAAGTTTCGCGCCTGCGGATGGAACAGGGCGGTGGGATGGAACTGATTAAACTCCAGATTCGCCACGCGGCAGCCGGCGCGCCAGGCCATGGCGATACCGTCTCCGGACGCGATATCCGGGTTCGTCGTGTACTGGTAAACCTTGGAGGCTCCGCCGGTCGCCAGCACAACGGCTTTTGCCTGGCAGGTTTCAACCTTCTCTTTATTCCGGTTCCACACCCATGCGCCGACAACGCGGCGCGTGCCGGGCAGGCCAATCTTATCGGAAATAATCAGATCGACGGCGTTGCTGCGCTCCAGCACCTGAATATTGGGATGGCTGAGGGCTTTGCTGACCAGCGTAGTTTCAACCGCCTTTCCGGTCGCATCAGCAGCGTGCAGAATACGGCGGTGGCTGTGCCCGCCCTCACGGGTCAGGTGATAACTCTCTTCACCATTCGGCTGAACGTGCGTATCAAACAGCACGCCCTGGTCGATAAGCCATTGCACGCAGTGGCGGGCATTGCTGGCGACAAATTCTGCGGCATGCTCATCCACGATCCCGGCACCGGCAATCAGAGTATCTTCTACATGTGAGGCAATGCTGTCCGTTTCATCAAACACGGCGGCAATGCCGCCTTGTGCATAGAAGGTGGAACCTTCGCTCATCGGCCCTTTACTCAGCACGATGACATTCTGATGTTCTGCCAGACGCAGCGCGAGGGAAAGGCCGGCAGCACCGCTACCGATGATCAGTACATCACAATGAAGTTCAGGCGTCGTGTTCATGAGGTTTGTTTAATTTACTAAACATGGTGTCGGGAGAATAGCATTCTGATGCGAGTTATCGCACGTTTTTTTTGATGCGTGTTGCAATGACTAAACGAAAGGCCAGAAGTTAAATCATCGCTAAATGACGGGAAATATTTTGCGAAGCAGATCGTTAGCTTCAGATTTTGTGGTGAAATAAAGCCTGTGTTGCGTTACTCTTCTGACGATAAAGTTGATGATTCTTGTCAGAAAGCGGGTGCGTATCGTGAACAGACTTATAATGAGAGAAAATGAACGGTCTGCGGCGCGATGAACAAAAACAAAGGCGTTACGGAACTTATTGAAGAACAGACGCTCTAACTCGGTGCTTGCTCAAAGTGCAATGTTGGTAGAGTGGCGTTTCGATAACGCGTGGAATTTGGTTTGGGGAGACATTACCTCGGATGAGCGAGCAGTTAACGGACCAGGTCCTGGTTGAACGGGTCCAGAAGGGAGATCAGAAAGCTTTTAACCTACTGGTGGTGCGCTACCAGCATAAGGTAGCGAGTCTGGTTTCCCGCTATGTACCGTCAGGCGATGTGCCTGATGTCGTACAAGAGTCTTTTATTAAGGCCTATCGCGCGCTGGATTCATTCCGGGGGGATAGTGCTTTTTATACCTGGCTGTATCGCATTGCAGTCAATACGGCTAAAAATTATTTGGTTGCTCAGGGGCGTCGTCCGCCTTCAAGTGATGTCGATGCTATCGACGCGGAAAACTTCGAAAGTGGCGGCGCGCTGAAAGAAATTTCGAACCCTGAGAACTTAATGTTGTCAGAAGAACTGAGACAAATCGTTTTTCGCACGATCGAGTCGCTCCCGGAAGATTTACGCATGGCAATTACGTTACGGGAGCTGGATGGCCTAAGCTATGAAGAGATAGCCGCCATCATGGATTGTCCGGTCGGCACGGTTCGTTCACGAATTTTCCGTGCGCGAGAAGCCATTGATAATAAAGTTCAACCGCTTATCAGGCGTTGACGATAGCGGGATACTGGAAAAGGTATTAGGCATGCAGAAAGAAAAACTTTCCGCTTTAATGGATGGTGAAACGCTGGATAGTGAGCTGCTTGATGAGCTGTCTCATTCTCCCGAAATGCAACAGACCTGGGAGAACTATCACCTCATCCGTGACACGCTGCGCGGTGATACCAGCGAGGTTCTCCATTTCGATATCTCAGCTCGCGTTATGGCGGCCATTGAGAACGAACCTGTTCATCAGACCACGCCGCTGATTCCTGAAGCGCAGCCTGCACCTCACCAGTGGCAGAAAATGCCGTTCTGGCACAAGGTGCGTCCGTGGGCGAGCCAGCTCACCCAGATGGGTGTCGCTGCGTGTGTATCGCTTGCAGTTATCGTTGGGGTCCAGCACTATAATACTCAGTCTGAAGCCAGCCAGCAGCCTGAAGCGCCAGTGTTCAATACGCTGCCGATGATGGGTAAAGCCAGCCCGGTAAGCCTGGGCGTACCGGCAGATGCCTCCGCAAGCGGCGGACAGCAACAGCAGGTACAGGAGCAGCGTCGTCGCATTAATGCGATGTTGCAGGATTACGAGTTGCAGCGTCGTCTGCACTCCGAGCAGCTTCAGTTTGAGCAGGCCCAAACCCAGCAGGCTGCTGTGCAGGTGCCAGGAAACCAAACTTTAGGAACGCAATCGCAGTAATGAAGCAACTTTGGTTCGCCATGTCTTTGATGGCGGGTAGCCTGTTCTTCTCTGCTAACGCCTCGGCTGATGTTTCATCCGGGGCGTTGTTGCAGCAAATGAATCTGGCCAGCCAGTCACTCAATTATGAGTTGGCATTTATCAGCATCAATAAGCAGGGTGTCGAATCGTTACGCTATCGCCACGCCCGCCTTGATAATCAGCCGCTCGCCCAGCTTTTACAGATGGATGGCCCGCGTCGGGAAGTGGTCCAGCGTGGGAACGAAATCAGCTATTTCGAGCCTGGCCTTGAGCCGTTTACGCTCAATGGCGACTACATCGTTGATTCTCTGCCGTCGCTCATTTATACCGATTTTAAACGTCTCGCTCCCTACTATGATTTTATCTCGGTGGGGCGAACGCGTATTGCCGACAGACTGTGCGAAGTGATCCGCGTTGTCGCGCGGGATGGCACACGTTACAGCTATATCGTCTGGATTGACGCAGAGACGAAGCTGCCGATGCGCGTTGATCTGCTCGATCGCGACGGTGAAACGCTTGAACAGTTCCGCGTGATCTCCTTCGACGTGAACAGCCAGGTTGGCAACAGCATGCAAAATCTGGCCAAAGCCAGTCTGCCGCCTTTGCTTTCCGTTCCTGCCGGCGATTCTGTTAATTTCAACTGGGTACCTTCCTGGATCCCGCAAGGGTTCAGCGAAGTTTCCAGCAGCCGTCGCCAGTTGCCTACCATCGAAACGCCGGTTGAGTCACGACTCTACTCCGATGGTCTGTTTAGCTTCTCGGTGAACATCAATCGCGCTACGGCGAACAGTTCCGAACAGATGCTCCGTACCGGCCGCCGGACGGTTAGTACCACGGTGCGCGATAACGCGGAAATCACCATTGTCGGTGAATTACCGCCGCCAACGGCAAAACGCATTTCAGACAGCATCAAATTCAGGGCGGCACAATGATTAAAGAGTGGGCCACGGTCGTTTCCTGGCAGGATGGCGTAGCGCTCGTCAGCTGTGATGTTAAAGCATCATGCAGCAGCTGCGCCTCCCGAGCCGGCTGCGGCAGCCGCGTGTTGAATAAGCTGGGGCCGCAGACGTCGCATACTATTGCGGTGCCAAGTGACCAGCCGCTGGTGGCAGGGCAAAAAGTGGAGCTGGGCATCGCTGAAGGTAGCCTGCTCACCTCGGCCATGCTGGTTTACCTTTCTCCGCTGGCGGGTTTGTTCGTGATGGGCGGGGTTTTCCAGATGCTGTTTGGCACGGATTTGGCCGCCATGTGCGGAGCCGCTTTAGGCGGCGTGGGCGGATTCTGGCTTGCTAAAGGCCTCTCCCCGAGACTTACCGCCCGGGAAGCTTGGCAGCCTGTTATCCTCAGCGTTGCGCTGGCACCCGACCAACTTCGTGTTGAGACGCTCTCTTCTGAGGCCCGGTGATCTGCCGGGCTTTATTATTATTTACACCGCAATAAAGAAAACGCCGACTCTTCGCGCTATACCTGGCTCTAAGTGCATTTCCAGCAGACGAGGATGTAGTGTAGAATGCTGCGTTTTCGCACTGAAAAACGTCAGGCTAAGAACAGCGGCCCCCAGGAATTCGTAAGGCATAATTATTTAACTATATGAAGAACATACGTAACTTTTCGATCATAGCTCACATTGACCACGGTAAGTCGACGCTGTCTGACCGTATTATCCAGATTTGCGGTGGCCTGTCTGATCGTGAAATGGCAGCCCAGGTTCTGGACTCCATGGACCTGGAACGCGAACGCGGTATCACCATCAAAGCGCAGAGCGTAACGCTCGACTATAAGGCTTCCGATGGTGAAACCTACCAGCTGAACTTTATCGACACCCCAGGGCACGTTGACTTCTCTTATGAAGTATCACGCTCGCTGGCGGCCTGCGAAGGCGCGCTGCTGGTGGTGGATGCCGGGCAGGGCGTAGAGGCCCAGACGCTGGCAAACTGCTACACCGCCATGGAAATGGATCTCGAAGTGGTGCCGGTTCTGAATAAAATCGACCTGCCAGCCGCCGATCCTGAGCGCGTAGCGGAAGAGATTGAAGATATCGTCGGTATTGATGCGACCGATGCCGTGCGCTGCTCGGCAAAAACCGGCGTCGGCGTTCCGGATGTACTGGAACGTCTGGTGCGTGACATTCCGCCGCCGGAAGGCGACCCGGATGCGCCGTTGCAGGCGCTGATCATCGACTCCTGGTTTGATAACTACCTCGGCGTTGTCTCGCTGGTGCGTATTAAAAACGGCACCATGCGTAAAGGCGACAAAATCAAGGTCATGAGCACCGGACAGGTTTACAACGCTGACCGTCTGGGCATCTTCACGCCAAAACAGGTTGACCGTACCGAGCTGAAATGCGGCGAAGTGGGTTGGCTGGTCTGTGCCATTAAAGACATCCTCGGCGCGCCGGTGGGGGATACCCTGACCGGTGCACGTAACCCGGCAGATAAAGCGCTGCCCGGCTTCAAAAAGGTGAAACCGCAGGTCTATGCGGGTCTGTTCCCGGTCAGTTCCGATGATTACGAAAACTTCCGCGATGCGCTCGGTAAGCTGAGCCTCAACGATGCCTCCCTGTTCTACGAGCCAGAAAGCTCAACGGCGCTGGGCTTCGGTTTCCGCTGTGGCTTCCTCGGCCTGCTGCACATGGAGATCATTCAGGAACGTCTGGAGCGTGAATACGATCTGGATCTGATCACCACCGCCCCGACGGTTGTTTACGAAGTAGAAACCACGTCGAAAGAGGTGATCTACGTCGATAGCCCGTCCAAGCTCCCGCCGCTGAATAACATTCAGGAACTGCGTGAGCCTATCGCAGAGTGTCACATGCTGCTGCCGCAGGAGTTCCTCGGCAACGTGATCACCCTGTGTATTGAGAAGCGTGGCGTGCAGACCAACATGGTTTACCACGGTAACCAGGTGGCCCTGACCTATGAAATTCCGATGGCGGAAGTGGTGCTCGACTTCTTCGACCGTCTGAAGTCCACCTCCCGCGGCTATGCGTCGCTGGACTACAACTTCAAACGCTTCCAGGCCTCGAACATGGTCCGCGTGGACGTGCTGATCAACGGCGAACGCGTTGATGCCCTGGCGCTCATCACCCACAACGATAACGCACCGTACCGCGGTCGCGAGCTGGTTGAGAAGATGAAAGATCTGATCCCGCGTCAGCAGTTTGACATTGCGATTCAGGCGGCCATCGGTAACCACATCATTGCCCGCTCAACCGTGAAGCAGCTGCGTAAAAACGTTCTGGCGAAATGCTATGGCGGTGACGTCAGCCGTAAGAAAAAGCTGTTGCAGAAGCAGAAAGAAGGTAAGAAGCGTATGAAGCAGGTCGGTAACGTAGAGCTGCCGCAGGAAGCATTCCTTGCCATCCTTCATGTTGGTAAAGACGGTAACGGTAAATAACCTTAAGGAGTTGGCATGGCGAACATGTTTGCCCTGATCCTGGTCATCGCTACCCTGGTGACAGGCCTGCTGTGGTGCCTGGATAAGTTTATCTTCGCCCCAAAACGCCGTGAACGTCAGGCTGCCGCGCAGGCAGCCACTGACGATGCGCTGGACGCGAAAACCCTGAAGAAAGTTGGCCCTAAACCGGGCTGGCTGGAAACGGGGGCATCAGTATTCCCGGTGCTGGCGATTGTGCTGGTGGTGCGTTCATTTATCTATGAACCGTTCCAGATCCCGTCAGGATCGATGATGCCAACGTTACTGATCGGTGATTTTATTCTGGTTGAGAAGTTTGCCTATGGCATTAAAGATCCGATCTATCAGAAAACGCTGATCGAAACGGGTCATCCGAAACGTGGCGACATCGTGGTGTTTAAATATCCCGACGATCCGCGCCTGGACTATATCAAGCGCGCGGTAGGTTTACCGGGCGATAAAGTGACCTACGATCCGGTGGCGAAAGAGGTGACCGTTCAGCCTGGCTGTAGCTCTGGTACTGCATGCGAAAATGCGCTGCCAATCACTTACTCCAACGTCGAGCCAAGTGATTTTGTGCAGACCTTCGCCCGTCGTAACGGCGGTGAAGCGACCAGCGGTTTCTTCCAGGTGCCAAAAGGTGAAACCAAAGAGAACGGCATTCGTCTGGTTGAGCGCAAAGAGACGCTGGGCGATGTCACTCACCGCATTCTGACCGTGCCAATCGCGCAGGACCAGCTGGCAATGTACTACCAGCAGCCGGGCCAGCAGCTGGCGACCTGGATTGTGCCGCCGGGACACTACTTCATGATGGGTGATAACCGCGATAACTCCGCGGACAGCCGTTACTGGGGCTTTGTGCCGGAAGCGAATCTGGTCGGTAAAGCAACCGCTATCTGGATGAGCTTCGAGAAGCAGGAAGGCGAGTGGCCGACCGGCGTTCGCCTGAATCGTATTGGCGGAATCCATTAATTTTCGTGAAAAATAACGCGTAGCGGCTTTTATTAGCCGCTACGTGAATTATTTCAGCGATAAATCTCTTTGAACTAACGACATCCCCTGTCGTTGTGTATAGAATATTCCCCCGAAGTTTAAGGTTGGCCCTGCAAGGGTGCCACGGCACACGAAACCGCGTTGGTTTTCTCAGGTCGGTTTCGTGTGCTGCATTTTTGACGCATTCATTTATTGGTATCGCATGAACCCCATCGTAATTAATCGGCTTCAACGGAAGCTGGGCTACACTTTTCATCATCAGGAGTTGTTGCAACAGGCATTAACCCATCGCAGTGCCAGCAGCAAACATAATGAGCGTCTCGAGTTTTTAGGCGACTCTATTTTAAGCTTCGTGATTGCGAATGCGCTTTATCATCGTTTTCCGCGTGTGGACGAAGGTGATATGAGCCGCATGCGCGCCACGCTGGTGCGCGGCAACACCCTCGCTGAAATCGCACGCGAGTTTGAGCTGGGTGAATGTCTGCGTCTGGGGCCGGGTGAGCTGAAAAGTGGTGGGTTCCGTCGTGAATCCATTCTTGCCGATACGGTCGAGGCCTTAATCGGTGGCGTGTTCCTGGACAGCGATATCCAGACCGTAGAAAAGCTGATCCTGAACTGGTATCAGACCCGTCTGGACGAAATCAGCCCGGGCGATAAGCAAAAAGATCCGAAAACGCGTCTGCAAGAATATTTGCAGGGTCGTCACCTCCCGCTGCCATCCTATCTGGTGGTGCAGGTGCGTGGCGAAGCGCACGATCAGGAATTTACCATCCATTGCCAGGTCAGTGGCCTGAGTGAACCGGTGGTCGGCACGGGTTCAAGCCGTCGTAAGGCTGAACAGGCTGCCGCCGAACAGGCGTTAAAAATGCTGGAGCTGGAATGAGCATCGACAAAACCTATTGCGGATTTATTGCCATCGTCGGACGTCCGAACGTTGGCAAATCCACACTGCTGAATAATCTGCTTGGGCAGAAGATTTCTATTACCTCGCGTAAGGCGCAGACCACGCGTCACCGCATCGTCGGTATCCATACTGAAGGCGCGTATCAGGCGATTTACGTCGATACCCCGGGCCTGCACATGGAGGAGAAGCGCGCCATCAACCGTCTGATGAACAAGGCGGCGAGCAGCTCCATTGGCGACGTAGAGCTGGTGATTTTCGTTGTGGAAGGCACCCGCTGGACGCCGGACGACGAAATGGTCCTGAACAAGCTGCGCGACGGCAAAACGCCGGTGATCCTCGCGGTCAATAAAGTGGACAACGTGCAGGAAAAAGCCGATCTGCTGCCACACCTACAGTGGCTGGGCAGCCAGATGAACTTCCTGGACATCGTTCCGCTGTCTGCGGAAACCGGTCTGAACGTTGATACCATTGCCGGCATCGTACGTAAGCACTTGCCAGAAGCGACTCATCACTTCCCGGAAGATTACATCACCGATCGCTCGCAGCGCTTTATGGCCTCTGAAATCATCCGCGAGAAGCTGATGCGTTTTCTGGGCGCAGAGCTGCCGTACTCGGTCACGGTTGAGATCGAGCGTTTCCAGTCGAACGAGCGCGGCGGTTACGATATCAATGGTCTGATCCTCGTTGAGCGTGAAGGTCAGAAGAAGATGGTGATCGGCAATAAAGGCGCCAAGATCAAAACTATCGGAATCGAAGCCCGTAAAGACATGCAGGACATGTTTGAAGCACCGGTTCACCTGGAACTGTGGGTGAAAGTGAAATCTGGCTGGGCCGATGATGAGCGTGCGCTGCGCAGCCTCGGTTACGGCGAAGACCAGTAAACAAAGACGGCGAGCATATGGATGGATGGC
Source organism: Enterobacter cloacae complex sp. P24RS (assembly GCF_014982165.1). Taxonomy (NCBI): domain Bacteria; kingdom Pseudomonadati; phylum Pseudomonadota; class Gammaproteobacteria; order Enterobacterales; family Enterobacteriaceae; genus Enterobacter; species Enterobacter cloacae complex sp. P24RS. Next base: position 108,192 of record NZ_JADCKU010000015.1, on the reverse strand, counting down.
AGCGCGCCTTTGTCCTGCATAGTCGTCCCTGGAGCGAAACCAGCCTGATGCTGGACGTCTTCACGGAAGAGTCCGGTCGCGTGCGCCTTGTTGCTAAAGGCGCACGTTCCAAACGTTCTAATCTCAAAGGTTCCTTACAGCCTTTTACCCCGCTGCTGGTTCGCTTTGGCGGGCGAGGGGAAGTCAAAACCCTGCGCAGTGCTGAAGCCGTTTCCCTCGCGCTTCCTCTTTCTGGCATCACGCTCTACAGCGGTTTGTACGTCAACGAACTCATCTCACGGGTGCTTGAACATGAGACCCGCTTCTCTGAACTTTTCTTCGATTACCTGCACTGTATTCAGTCGCTCGCTGGCGCAACCGGCACCCCTGAGCCTACGCTGCGTCGTTTCGAGCTGGCGCTGCTCGGACATCTTGGATACGGCGTCGATTTTCTGCACTGTGCGGGGAGTGGGGACGAGGTAGAAGATACCATGACCTATCGCTATCGTGAGGAAAAGGGCTTTATTGCCAGCGTCGTCGTTGATAACAGCACCTTTACCGGACGCCAGCTCAGAGCACTGTATGAACGCGAGTTCCCGGACGCTGACACCCTGCGCGCCGCAAAACGCTTTACCCGAATTGCGCTCAAGCCGTATCTTGGTGGCAAGCCCTTAAAGAGCCGCGAATTATTCAGGCAGTTTATGCCGAAACGTTAGACCACAGCATCAGAAAGAAAACCGAGGATTGTCATGGCTGAATTACTGTTAGGCGTCAACATCGACCACATTGCCACCCTGCGCAACGCGCGCGGCACCGCGTATCCGGATCCGGTTCAGGCGGCATTTATCGCTGAACAGGCTGGGGCGGACGGCATTACCGTCCACCTGCGTGAAGATCGTCGCCACATCACCGATCGCGATGTGCGCATCCTGCGCCAGACGCTGGATACCCGCATGAACCTGGAGATGGCGGTAACGGAAGAGATGCTGACGATTGCCTGCGATACGAAGCCGCACTTCTGCTGTCTGGTGCCGGAAAAGCGTCAGGAAGTGACGACCGAAGGCGGTCTGGACGTGGCGGGGCAGCTCGACAAAATGCGCGACGCCTGCAAACGCCTGGCGGATGCCGGTATCCAGGTTTCCCTGTTTATCGACGCCGATTTCACCCAGATTAAAGCCGCGGCCGACGCGGGCGCGCCGTATATTGAAATTCACACCGGCTGCTATGCTGATGCTGAAAATGACGCTGAACAGGCTAAAGAGCTGGAGCGTATTGCCAAAGCGGCAACCTACGCGGCCAGTCTGGGCCTGAAGGTTAACGCCGGACACGGCCTGACCTATCACAACGTGAAGGCCATCGCCGCCCTGCCGGAAATGCACGAGCTGAACATCGGCCACGCGATTATTGGCCGGGCGGTAATGAGCGGCCTGAAAGAGGCGGTTTCAGAGATGAAGCGCCTGATGCTGGAAGCGCGTCAGTAATGGCCATTCTGGGCTTAGGCACCGATATCGTTGAAATAGCCCGCATCGAAGCGGTGATCGCCCGCAGCGGCGATCGCCTGGCAAGACGCGTGCTGAGCGATAACGAATGGGCCATCTGGGAGGCGCATCAACAGCCGGTGCGCTTTCTGGCAAAGCGTTTTGCGGTAAAAGAGGCGGCGGCGAAAGCGTTCGGCACGGGCATTCGTAACGGCCTGGCGTTTAACCAGTTTGAAGTCTTTAACGATGAGCTGGGTAAACCACGTCTGCGCTTATGGGGCGAGGCGCTTAAGCTGGCGGAAACGCTGGGCGTGGCGCACATGCACGTAACGCTGGCAGATGAACGCCACTATGCCTGTGCAACGGTAATTATCGAGAGTTAAATTTTGTCCGCATGGTGCATCAGGACAAACTTATCCCACAGCTGTTCTTCGTTCTCGACGTGTGCCGGATCTTTTAAGATCGTATTGGGGATTGGGCACACCTTCTGGCAGGTCGGCGTTTCATAGTGGCCGATGCACTCGGTGCAGCGGTCGCTGTTAATCTCATAAATGCTGTCGCCCATCGAAATCGCCTGGTTAGGGCATTCGGGTTCGCACATATCGCAGTTGATGCATTTTTTAGTGATTAACAGCGCCATCGGGAAATTCTCAGAAACATCACAAACAGGGCGGGCATTATACGCGCATTTTGTGCTCAGACCAGTTTTTTTACCAGCTCTTCGCTGTGACGAATTCGCTCTGGTGCACGCTCCAGATCCTGCTGAACCAGCGCCATAAACAGCAGATCCGTCAGCATCATTTGCGCACTCGTTGAGGAAATAGCCGCGCTGCGAGTGGCCTGTTCCTCGGCAATGGTATACAGACAGCGCGTTGCCCGCTGCTGGAGCGCATTGGGGCTAAAGCCGGTAATGGCCAAAATTTTCCCCCCTACGCGCAGGGCCTCGTCGGTGGCCATATTTATCTCGCGGCGCTCGCCGGAATAGGAGATGGCCAGCAGCACATCGTCAGGATCCATCGCCTGAACGGTTGCCAGCAGCGCGTGCATATCCTGCTCAACGATGGCGTTATAGCCGATTTTGGTTAGCTTCCAGCCAAAGTTACGCGCCACCAGCCCGGATGCCCCAATTCCGGTCAACACAATGCGCCGCGCGTCGCGAAGCATGGCGACGCTTTCCAGCAGCTTCTCTTCGGTGTTCACGTCCAGCGTGGCATGCATTGCCGCCACGTTCTCCTTAATCAGCTTTTCACCGACCAGACGCATCGGATCGTCGCCGCGGATCTGGTTATGCACCGGCATAGACTGCGGGTTAGGGTTGCTCACCAGCGCTTCGCTGATGGCCAACTTCAGCGCCGGAAAGCCCTTAAACCCAATCTTCTGGGCAAACTTCACCACGCTTGACTGGCTCACTCCGGCTTCGCCCGCCAGCTGCTGCGAGCTAAGGTGCCGCGCGCGATCGGGCTGAGAGAGTAAAAAATCCGCGAGCTTTTTGTCACTCTGGGCAAAGCCTGCGTAGCGCTGACGAATGCGAATTAAACAGTTCATACGATCTCCTGGCGAAAATGTGATTGCCTGCGCAAATACGGATTTTGCTCGCCTGAATGAATTTTATATTCCATTATAGTGCGTTTATTATGAATTAAAAATTCCAGAGGTACATAACATGAATCTAGGCTCTCTTGTTTCTGAAACGCGTAACCCGCAAACCATGGATCTTGACGCGCTCTCCACGCTTGAGTTGGTAAACCGCTTTAATCAACAGGATACCCTCGTCGCGCTGGCAGTCAAAGAGACATTGCCTGAGGTAGCAAAAGCCGTGGACGCCGCTGCCGACGCGCTGAAAGCCGGAGGACGCATTATTTATATGGGGGCGGGAACCAGCGGACGCCTCGGTGTGCTGGATGCTTCTGAGTGTCCGCCGACCTTTGGCGTTCCGCACGGCCTGGTTGTGGGCCTGATTGCCGGCGGCCCTGGCGCGCTGCTGAAAGCGGTGGAAGGAGCAGAAGATAATAAACAGCTTGGGGAAGATGACCTCAGGACGCTGAACCTGACCGCGCAGGATCTGGTGGTCGGGCTGGCGGCATCCGGGCGTACGCCGTACGTCATTGGCGGGCTGGAATATGCCCGGAAGATCGGGTGCACCACGGTCGCCATCTCCTGTAACCCCGGCTCGCCGATAGCGCAGGTAGCGGACATTGCCATCTCGCCTGTCGTTGGGCCCGAGGCGTTAACCGGCTCGACGCGACTGAAGTCGGGTACCGCGCAGAAGCTGGTGCTCAATATGATCTCCACCGGCGCGATGGTGAAATTCGGCAAGGTCTACCAAAACCTGATGGTGGACATGCAGGCGACCAACGTCAAGCTGGTGGACAGAGCGTGCCGCATGGTGATGGAAGCGACGGGCGCCGCGCGTGATGAGGCGGAAAGGGTGCTTCAGCAGACCGATCACGACGTCAAACCGGCCATTCTGATGATATTAACCGGGCTGGATGCAGCCGCGGCCAGAGCCAGACTCGATGCCCATCACGGGTTTTTACGGGCGGCATTAGAACACGAATAAGAGGCGTGTATGGACAAAACAGCAGCGCTCGCCAGCGACATCCTGCTCGGGATCGGTGGGGAAAACAATATTCAGCGTCTGGAAAACTGCATGACGCGCGTGCGCGTCGAGGTGCATAACGACGACAAGCTCGATGTCATGCGCCTGAAGCAGCTTCCCGGCGTGAGCGGGTACGTTAAGCAGGGGCAACAGCATCAGCTGATTGTCGGCCCGGGCAAAGCGGCGCAGGTGGTTGACGCCATGCGCGCTCTGATGACGGGCGGGGAAACGGTTCACGCCGTTGACGACGCGGAGCGCACCAAAGCGCAGGCGAAAGCCAGGTATAAAGCCCCTATGAGCGACGCGCTGCGCCAGCTGGCCAACGTCTTTATTCCGCTGATCCCGGCGTTTATCGCGTCGGGGTTGATCACCGGGATTATCAATATCCTTAAGCGTCCGGATATTGTCGGGGATTTTGCCACGCAGTATCCGAACCTGCTGGGCATTCTCGCCATTTTCGGCAGCGCGGTGTTTGCCATCATGAACATTCTGGTGGGGGTGAATACCGCCAAAGTGTTCGGCGGCTCGCTGGCGATGGGCGGCGTGATGGCCGGGATCCTCTCCAGCCCGCAGCTGGCGCAAATTACGCTGTTTGGCGAGGCGCTTCAGCCTGGCCGAGGTGGGGTGATTGCCGTGCTGCTGGTGGTGATCCTGATGTGCTGGATCGAGAAAAAGCTGCGCGCGGTACTGCCCGGCTCGATTGAGCTGATCCTCAATCCATTGCTGACCACGCTGATTACCGGGAGCGTGGCGATTGTGGCTCTGCAACCGCTGGGCGGCTGGATCTCGGAAGCCATCGCCCACGGCGCGTCACTGGCTATCGATCGCGGCGGGTTGCTGGTAGGCGCCGTGCTGTCCGGAACCTTCCTGCCGTTAGTCCTGACCGGTCTGCATCAGGGGATGGTGCCGATTCACGTCGAACTGGTACAGGCGCACGGCTATAACGCGCTGCTGCCGATCCTGTCGATGGCGGGCGTTGGGCAGGTCGGTGCGGCCATCGCGATACTGATGAAAACCCGCAACGCACGTCTGAAAAAGGTCATTAAAGGGGCGCTGCCGGTCGGGTTACTCGGTATCGGCGAGCCGCTAATTTTCGGCGTTACGCTGCCGCTGGGTAAACCGTTCCTGGCCGCCTGCCTCGGCGGTGCGGTGGGTGGGGCGCTGATCAGCTACTGGAAAGTGGCGACCGTTATCACCTTTGGGATCTCCGGTTTACCGCTGGCATTAACCATCGTGACCGGAAAAGTCATGCTCTATCTGTTAGGCTATCTGGTAGCGGTGATCGCCGGGTTCCTGTTTACCTGGCTGTTAGGATTCAACGACCCAGAGGAGTAAGGTTTGGCCAATCACGAGCGTCGCGTTGTTTTTTTCGATCTGGATGGAACGCTGCACCAGCAGGATATGTTCGGCACGTTTATGCGCTACCTGCTGCGGCGCCAGCCCCTTAACGCGCTGCTGGTATTGCCCCTGTTACCCATTATTGGCATCGCGCTGCTGGTAAAAGGCCGTGCAGCGCGCTGGCCGATGAGCCTGCTGCTCTGGGGATGTACGTTTGGTCATAGCGAAGCGCGTCTTAAGCAGCTTGAGCGGGATTTTGCCCACTGGTTTCGCGGGCACGTGGCCGCGTTTCCCGTGGTACAGGCGCGCCTCACCAGCTACCTCGACGCCAACGACGCCGATATCTGGCTGATTACCGGCTCCCCGCAGACGCTGGTGGAGCAGGTCTATTTTGATACGCCCTGGCTGCCGCGCGTGAATCTTATCGCCACGCAAATCTCACGCGGCTACGGCGGCTGGGTCCTGACGATGCGCTGCCTGGGGCATGAAAAAGTGGTCCAGCTGGAAAAACGCATCGGCACGCCGCTGCGTCTGTACAGCGGCTACAGCGACAGCAAGCAGGACAACCCGCTGCTCTATTTTTGCCAGCACCGCTGGCGCGTCACGCCTCTGGGTGAACTTCAGCAACTCGAATAGTCTTATCTATAAGGGCTGTGTATAATGCCGCCCGCTTTTCGACTGGAGTATCAGCCCTTGTCCAACCCTGAACACAATCATGAATACTGGATGCGCCACGCGCTGGCGCTGGCTCAGCGCGCCTGGGAAGAGGGCGAAGTGCCCGTGGGCGCGGTGCTGGTTCATAACAATCAGGTGATTGGCGAAGGGTGGAACCGTCCTATTGGCCGCCACGATCCTACCGCGCATGCTGAAATCATGGCGCTTCGTCAGGGCGGACTGGTGCTGCAAAACTATCGTCTGCTTGATACCACACTCTACGTCACCCTTGAACCGTGCGTGATGTGCTCCGGAGCAATGGTGCACAGCCGAATCGGCACGCTGGTATTTGGCGCGCGAGATGAAAAGACGGGCGCTGCCGGCTCGCTGATGGACGTGCTTGGGCATCCGGGGATGAACCACCAGGTGAAAACTATCGGTGGGGTACTTGCACCAGAATGTTCGGGTCTGTTAAGTGACTTTTTTCGAATGCGTCGGCAGCAGAAAAAGCAACAAAAGGCAGAATTGAAGCCTCAGGGTGATTAAGCTCGTCCGGTGCAACCACCGGATAGCTTTCAGCCAGCTGTTGTGCCTCGGTTGCCTCTTTTTCTTTCTCCAGCAAATACCCCACCAGGCTTATCTGATATTTACGAATATTCTCCACGTAGGCATACGCTTCATGCCCGCGCGCATAGCCGTACGTCAGCTTTTTATACCACTGTTTCTGGCTAAGCAGCGGGAGGCGCTGTTTTACATCAGACCAGCTGTCCGGATTACCTTTTGTTTTCGCCGTCAGCGCGCGCGCGTCGAGCATATGCGCATAGCCCATGTTATAGGCGGCCAGCGCAAACCAGATCCGCTCCCCTTCCGGGACCGTCTCCGGCACTTTTGCCATCATATCCTGTAAATACTGCGCGCCGCCGCTGATGCTCTGTTCCGCATCGGTCCGGTCGCTGATGCCGAGGCTCTGGGCGGTATTTTTGGTCAGCATCATCAACCCGCGCACGCCCGTCGGGGAGGTGGCCTGAGCATCCCAGTGTGATTCCTGGTAAGAAATCGCCGCCAGCAGCTTCCAGTCAATTTCCTGTGCGTATTTCTCAAACAGCGGTTGCAGCTCCGGCAGCACGCTGTCCACGGCGCGCAGGAAGGTGCGGGTGTCCACGTAATCAAAATCGTCACCGTGACCGAGATATTTCTCTTCCAGACGCGCCAGGGTGCCGTCTTCATTGATGGAATTAAAGAAATCGAGCATGGCCGCAGAAACGGTCTGATCGTCGTCTAGCGGGGTAAACCAGGTCACCGGCTGTTCGTCGGTCACATCCAGCGCCACGGCGATTTCAGGATGAACGCGCTGGAAAAGGCTGATCGCTACCGAATCAGCAATGGTATAGGCCAGCTTTTTATCCTTTACCTGCTCCAGCAATGCGTTGGTGCCCAGTTTCGGGTCAACCTTCCAGCTGAGGTTTGGGTATTTTTTCTCTTTTAATTCCCGCAGATCGTCAATCACCACGTGGCCGGGGGCGATGGTTAACTGCTGTTCGGTGATGTCGGCCAGCGAGCGCGGGCGCAGGCTACCCACACGATAAACCACCTGCTGCGACACGGAGTAATAGGTTGGGCCCGGCTGATAGTTTTTGCTCCGCTCGGTGTTGTACACCAGTCCGGCGGCAAGGATATCGGCGCGGTTATGATCCAGGTCGTCAAAGAGCTGGTTAATGTTTTGTCGCACGGTGACCTTCAGCTTCACGCCCAGATAGTCTGCAAATAGCTGTGCGAGTTCGTAATCAAGCCCAATGGTTTTACCGTTGATATCGTCATAAATAAGCGGGGAAGAGAGGGTACTGACGCGCAGCTCCCCCCGCTCCTGAATGGCGGCGATACGGTTCTCGGCTTTGCCGAACCAAGGGATAGAAGGCCAGAGGGCCACTGCCAGCAGCAACGTAACAATGCCGATGAGCAGATAATTAATCTTTAATTTTTTCAATTAGTTAATTCTCTGCGACGCCGGATGCCTCAGTGTGCTGTAGCCATGTTATGAATAGGGTTTGCCATTGATTGAGCGGCATTTTGCGCAAAGTAGCGCCAGTTGGCAACCAATTAGAGAGACAGGTCACATCTATTGTTAAACATAATGGATGATTTTATTTCGACGCAAACGGTTTCGTCGGCGCTCAGGATTCTCTATAATGACGCCCGTTTTCCCCCCCTTGCGCACACTGTAAGCGCCCCGGCGCTTCGAAGACGAGAGACTTATGATGGAAATTCTGCGTGGTTCGCCTGCACTGTCTGCCTTCCGTATTAACAAACTGCTGGCACGTTTTCAGGCGGCCGACCTTCCGGTAAGCAATATTTACGCTGAGTATGTCCATTTTGCTGACCTGAATGCCCCTCTGAATGCAGAGGAGCGCGTACAGCTGGAACGCCTGCTTAAATATGGCCCAAGCCTGAGCAGCCATACGCCGACCGGCAAACTGATCCTTGCCACGCCACGTCCGGGCACCATCTCCCCCTGGTCTTCCAAAGCAACGGATATCGCCCACAACTGCGGCCTGAGCCAGATTAACCGTCTGGAGCGCGGCGTAGCGTACTATGTGGAAGCGTCCACCCTGAGCGACGCGCAGTGGCAGGCCGTTGCGGCGGAGCTGCACGACCGCATGATGGAGAGCGTGTTTGCCTCTCTGGATGAGGCGCAGAAGCTGTTCTCCCACCATCAGCCTGCGCCGGTACAGAGCGTAGACCTGCTGGGGCAGGGACGTCAGGCGCTGATCGACGCAAACCTGCGTCTGGGTCTGGCACTCGCAGAAGATGAAATTGACTACCTTCAGGATGCATTCGTTAAGCTGAACCGCAACCCGAACGACATCGAACTGTATATGTTCGCGCAGGCCAACTCTGAGCACTGCCGCCACAAGATTTTCAACGCCGACTGGATTATCGACGGCGAACAGCAGCCGAAGTCGCTGTTCAAAATGATCAAAAACACCATGGAGCAAACCCCTGACCACGTGCTGTCTGCCTATAAGGACAACGCCGCGGTAATGGAAGGTTCCGAGGTGGGCCGCTTCTTCGCCGACCGCGAGGCAGGGCGCTATGACTTCCATCAGGAGCCTGCGCATATCCTGATGAAAGTGGAAACCCACAACCACCCGACGGCAATCTCGCCGTGGCCGGGTGCGGCGACCGGTTCCGGCGGTGAAATCCGTGACGAAGGTGCAACGGGTCGCGGCGCTAAACCAAAAGCGGGTCTGGTCGGTTTCTCCGTTTCCAACCTGCGTATCCCGGGCTTTGAACAGCCGTGGGAAGAAGATTTCGGCAAGCCAGAGCGCATCGTGACCGCGCTGGATATCATGACCGAAGGCCCGCTGGGCGGCGCGGCGTTCAACAACGAATTTGGTCGTCCGGCGCTGAACGGCTACTTCCGTACCTATGAAGAGAAAGTGGACAGCCACAACGGCGAAGAGCTGCGCGGCTACCACAAACCGATCATGCTGGCGGGCGGGATCGGCAACATTCGCGCCGATCACGTACAGAAAGGCGAGATCGTCGTCGGCGCGAAGCTGATCGTGCTCGGCGGTCCGGCCATGAACATCGGTCTGGGCGGTGGTGCAGCCTCGTCTATGGCTTCCGGCCAGTCTGATGCGGATCTCGATTTCGCCTCCGTGCAGCGCGACAACCCGGAGATGGAGCGTCGCTGTCAGGAAGTCATCGACCGCTGCTGGCAGCTCGGTGACGCCAACCCGATTCTGTTCATCCACGACGTGGGCGCGGGCGGCCTGTCCAACGCCATGCCGGAGCTGGTGAGCGACGGGGGTCGCGGCGGCCGTTTCAACCTGCGCGACATCCTGAGCGACGAGCCGGGCATGAGCCCGCTGGAAATCTGGTGTAACGAATCCCAGGAGCGCTACGTGCTGGCGGTGGCCGCCGATCAGCTGCCGCTGTTTGACGAGCTGTGCCGCCGCGAGCGCGCGCCGTATGCCGTCATCGGTGAAGCGACCGAAGAGCAGCACCTCTCCTTGAGCGATACCCACTTTGACAACCAGCCGATCGATCTGCCGCTGGACGTGCTGCTCGGCAAAACGCCGAAGATGACCCGCGACGTCACCACCCGCAAAGCGGCGGGCAAAGCGCTGGACCGCCAGGGCATTACCGTTGCGGACGCGGTGAATCGCGTACTGCACCTCCCGGCCGTGGCAGAGAAAACCTTCCTGGTCACCATCGGCGACCGTACCGTAACCGGTATGGTATCCCGCGATCAGATGGTTGGCCCGTGGCAGATCCCGGTCGCTAACTGCGCCGTGACCACCGCGAGCCTCGACAGCTACTACGGCGAAGCGATGGCGCTGGGCGAACGTACGCCGGTGGCGCTGCTGGACTTCGCCGCCTCTGCGCGACTGGCCGTTGGTGAAGCACTGACCAACATTGCCGCCACGCAGATTGGCGACATCAAACGCATCAAGCTTTCCGCAAACTGGATGGCCGCTGCCGGACATCCTGGCGAAGATGCAGGCCTGTACGAAGCGGTGAAAGCGGTGGGCGAAGAGCTGTGTCCTGCGCTCGGCCTGACCATTCCGGTGGGTAAAGACTCCATGTCGATGAAAACCCGCTGGCAGGAGGGTAACGAGCAGCGCGAGATGACCTCTCCGCTGTCGCTGGTGATCACCGCGTTTGCCCGCGTAGAAGACGTACGCCATACCGTTACGCCGCAGCTGGCGACCGAAGATAACGCCCTGCTGCTGATTGACCTCGGCAAAGGCCATAACGCACTGGGCGCAACCGCGCTGGCGCAGGTTTACCGTCAGCTCGGCGATAAGCCAGCCGACGTGCGTGACGTCGCCCAGCTAAAAGGCTTCTACGACGCGATCCAGGCGCTGGTGGCACAGCGCAAGCTGCTGGCCTACCACGACCGCTCCGACGGTGGCCTGCTGGTCACCCTGGCAGAGATGGCCTTCACCGGCCACTGCGGCGTGGAAGCGAACATTGGCGCTCTTGGCGAAGACCGCCTGGCAGCGCTGTTTAACGAAGAGCTGGGCGCGGTGATTCAGGTCCGCGCCGCAGACCGCGAGGCGGTGGAAGCTCTCCTTGCGAAGCACGGTCTGGCAGACTGCGTGCACTACCTGGGTAAAGCAGTGCAGGGTGACCGCTTCGTGATTGAAGCCGACGGCCACGCGGTGTTCAGCGAAAGCCGTACCACGCTGCGTATGTGGTGGGCGGAAACCACCTGGCAGATGCAGCGCCTGCGCGACAACCCGGAATGCGCCGATCAGGAACATAACGCGAAGGCCAATGACCAGGATCCAGGCCTGAACGTGAAGCTCTCCTTCGACATCAACGAAGACATTGCCGCGCCGTACATTGCCACCGGCGCACGTCCGAAAGTGGCCGTGCTGCGCGAGCAGGGCGTTAACTCCCACGTTGAGATGGCGGCTGCCTTCCACCGGGCGGGCTTCGACGCCATTGATGTTCACATGAGCGACCTGCTGGCGGGACGTACCGGGCTGGATGATTTCCAGGCGCTGGTGGCCTGCGGCGGTTTCTCCTACGGCGACGTGCTGGGCGCGGGCGAAGGCTGGGCGAAGTCCATCCTGTTCAACAGCCGCGTGCGTGACGAGTTCGAGACCTTCTTCCACCGTCCGCAGACGCTGGCGCTGGGCGTCTGTAACGGCTGTCAGATGATGTCTAACCTGCGCGAGCTGATCCCGGGAAGTGAAGCCTGGCCGCGCTTTGTGCGCAACCAGTCTGACCGCTTCGAAGCGCGCTTTAGCCTGGTAGAGGTGACTCAGAGCCCGTCTCTGCTGTTGCAGGGGATGGTGGGGTCTCAGATGCCAATCGCGGTGTCGCACGGTGAAGGTCAGGTTGAAGTGCGCGATGCGGCGCATCTGGCTCAGCTTGAAAGCAAAGGGCTGGTGGCGCTGCGCTTCGTTGATAACTTCGGCAAGGTTACTGAAACCTATCCGGCTAACCCGAACGGTTCGGCAAATGGTATCACTGCGGTCACCAGCGAAAGCGGTCGCGTAACGATCATGATGCCGCACCCGGAGCGAGTCTTCCGTACCGTGAGCAACTCCTGGCACCCGGACAACTGGGGCGAGGACAGCCCGTGGATGCGCATTTTCCGCAACGCGCGTAAACAGTTGGGTTAAGGTTTAGCGTACTACCTGTAGGCCCGGTGAGCGTGAGCGCCACCGGGCTTTTTTGTACCTGTCGCAAAATCGCGACAATCCTCCGGTTTGAGTGTCTCCAAAAGGAGACATTTAACTTATTGATTTATATATGGCATGACAGGTTCCCGTTAAGGTGTTGCTTAATAGCGACACTTAGCCTGGAAATCATTCACGCCGCTTTCAATACACTTATGTAATAAAATCTTTTGTAATCATAAAGATAATCGATTGTTTTGCATTCTGGCACGCGAGTTGCATTACAGTAGTCAGTGGCTCATTCACCTTCTTATGTCAGCCCCTTCGGGACGTGCTACATAAACTTCGAATGACGCACAAAAAGGTGCCTGCCGTCCAACTACTGATTATTGCAATGCTTTATCAGGCCAGGGCGAAACGTCGAGTTAGGCACCGCCTTATTCCATGACAAAGCCGGGTTTTTACCCGGCTTTGTTGTATCTGAAGGGCAGACTCAGTTACGCTCTCCTCAAACCCGGATGAAGAGAGTAATGTGTTGAAACGCTGGCCCGCTTTCCCTCGCTCCCTGCGACAGCTCGTTATGATGGCCTTCCTGCTGATCCTGCTACCTTTGCTGGTTCTGGCCTGGCAGGCCTGGCAAAGCCTGAACGCGTTAAGTGCCCAGGCGGCGCTGACTAACCGCACCACGCTTATTGATGCCCGCCGTAGCGAGGCGATGACCAACGCCGCGCTGGAGATGGAGCGTAGCTATCGCCAGTACTGCGTGCTGGACGACCGCACGCTGGAAAGGGTGTATCAGAATCAGCGTAAACGCTACAGCGAAATGCTGGACGCCCATGCCGGGGTGCTGCCGGATGATAAACTCTATCAGGCGCTGCGTCAGGATCTGAACGATTTGGCGCAGCTCCAGTGCAAAAACAGTGGTCCTGATGCCGCCGCCGCTGCACGGCTTGAAGCCTTCGCGAATGCCAACACGGAGATGGTTCAGTCCACCCGTACGGTAATCTTTTCCCGCGGGCAGCAGCTCCAGCAGGAGATTGCCGAGCGCGGCCAGTTCTTTGGCTGGCAGGCGCTGGTGCTGTTTCTGGTCAGCCTGGGTCTGGTGCTGCTCTTTACCCGCATGATCATCGGCCCCGTGAAGGGGATCCAGCGGATGATTAACCGCCTGGGAGAGGGCAAATCCCTCGGGGATACCGTCGTTTTTAAAGGCCCGCGCGAGCTGCGTTCGGTCGGCCAGCGCATTATCTGGCTTTCAGAGCGTCTGGCGTGGCTGGAATCCCAGCGTCACCAGTTTCTGCGCCATATCTCACACGAACTCAAAACCCCCCTGGCCAGCATGCGTGAAGGCACAGAGCTGCTGGCCGACGAAGTGGCGGGGCCGTTAACGCCTGAGCAAAAAGAGATCGTGGCGATCCTGGATGCCAGCAGCCGCAATTTACAGAAACTTATCGAACAATTGCTGGACTATAACCGCAAGCTGGCGGATGGTGCTGTGGTGCTCGAGAGCGTTGAAATTGAACCGCTGGTGGATATGGTTATCTCCGCCCATAGCCTGCCAGCAAGAGCTAAAATGATGCATACCCAGGTGGATCTCAATGCGCCAGCCTGTCTTGCAGAACCGATGCTGTTAATGAGCGTGCTGGATAATCTTTATTCCAATGCGGTGCACTATGGTACTGAATCCGGTACCATTTATATCAGAAGCAATAACAACGGTTCGCGGGTATTTATTGACGTAGCGAATACGGGAAGCCCGATTCCGGATGATGAAAAAACGATGATCTTTGAACCCTTCTTCCAGGGGAGTCATCAGCGAAAAGGTGCGGTAAAAGGAAGTGGTCTGGGGCTGAGTATTGCCCGCGACTGCATACGACGCATGCAGGGTGAGCTTAACATCGTGAGTGATGAACGCGCCGATGTCTGTTTTCGTATCGAACTGCCTCTTGAGCCGGAAAAATCAATGAAATGAATAACAACCTGGTGAGTATGTCACACGTCTTTTATCGCGCACTGCGCGCGGTGTTTTCCAGCAAAAATGTGCGCCTGAGCCTGCCCTGCCTGCTGCTGGCAGGCTGTGTCACCCATGCACCAAAAAGTGCAATTAGCCACAAACAGGAAGATAAATGGCCGCAAAAACAGCTGGCCGACTTCCTTTCAACACGTTGCGATGATATCTGGAGCCTGTCGGGGCACGATGTCGAATCCAACCCGCTGTTCTGGCTGCGGGGAATAGACTGCGCCCAGCGTCTGGCCCCCGCCGAGGCCCGTGCACAGGCGGCGATGCTGGTGGAAGACACCTGGCAGGACGCGTTTAAACGTGGGATCGTAATGGCCGATGCCAGAATCACCCCCGTCGAACGCCGCGCCAATGTTACGCGGCTTGATACTTACGTAATCAATATTCCCTCGCAGGTGCGCCCGGTCTATCAGCTCTGGCGGGACGGACAAACCCTGCAATTACAGCTGTCTGAAGAGCGTTTCCGCTACAGCAAATTGCAGCAGTCGAGCGACAGCGAGCTTGATGCGCTGCGCCAGCAGCAGGAGTCGCTGCGCCAGCAGCTTGATACCACCACGCGCAAGCTTGAGAATCTGACCGATATCGAGAGACAGCTCTCGACACGTAAGCCGGCAGGCAGCTATCTGCCCGACGGGTCGAAAGGCAACTCTGCCACGACGCCAGACGGTGAGACGCCGAAACAAGAGGATGTGAAGCCATGACAAGCCGTAAACCTGCTCATCTGTTACTGGTGGATGACGATCCCGGTTTATTAAAGCTGTTAGGAATGCGTCTGGTCAGCGAAGGCTACAGCGTGGTCACCGCTGAAAGCGGGCAGGAGGGGCTGAAAGTGCTCAGCCGTGAGAAAATCGATCTGGTGATCAGCGATTTACGCATGGATGAAATGGACGGCCTGCAACTGTTCGCGGAGATCCAGAAGCAGCAGCCCGGGATGCCGGTGATTATCCTCACCGCACACGGATCCATTCCGGATGCGGTGGCCGCGACGCAGCAGGGCGTGTTCAGCTTCCTCACCAAACCGGTGGACAAAGACGCCCTCTACAAAGCGATCGACAGCGCCCTTGAGCACGCGGCGCCCTCTGGCGACGACGCCTGGCGTGAATCGATCGTAACGCGAAGCCCGGTTATGCTGCGCCTGCTGGAACAGGCGCGGATGGTGGCGCAATCAGACGTTAGCGTGTTGATCAACGGCCAGAGCGGGACCGGGAAAGAGATCCTCGCCCAGGCGATCCACAACGCCAGCCCGCGCAGTAAAAATGCTTTTATTGCCATTAACTGTGGCGCGTTGCCGGAACAGCTGCTTGAGTCTGAGCTCTTTGGTCACGCCCGCGGCGCCTTTACCGGCGCGGTGAGCAGCCGTGAAGGGCTATTCCAGGCGGCTGAGGGCGGCACGCTGTTTCTCGATGAAATTGGCGATATGCCCGCGCCGTTGCAGGTCAAACTGCTGCGCGTGTTGCAGGAGCGAAAAGTGCGTCCGCTCGGCAGCAACCGCGATATCGACATCAACGTGCGTATTATTTCCGCCACCCACCGTGATTTACCCAAGGCGATGGCGCGCAATGAGTTCCGCGAAGATCTCTACTACCGACTGAATGTCGTCAACCTGAAAATTCCGGCGCTGGCCGAGCGGGCGGAAGATATTCCGCTGCTGGCAAACCATCTTTTGCGCCAGGCCGCAGACCGCCACAAACCGTTTGTGCGCGCGTTCTCCACCGATGCGATGAAGCGCCTGATGACGGCAAGCTGGCCGGGCAACGTGCGTCAGCTGGTGAACGTGATTGAGCAGTGCGTGGCGCTGACCTCATCGCCCGTGATCAGCGATGCGCTGGTGGAGCAGGCGCTGGAAGGGGAAAACACGGCCTTACCGACGTTTGCGGAAGCGCGGAATCAGTTCGAGCTTAACTATCTGCGCAAGCTGCTGCAAATCACCAAAGGCAACGTGACCCACGCGGCGCGCATGGCCGGGCGTAACCGTACCGAGTTCTATAAACTCCTCTCACGCCACGAGCTGGAAGCGAACGATTTTAAAGAGTAATACCGCAAAATCCGCCTGAATATGATACTGTGAGCAACCGATTACGAGGCAGCTTACAGGCAAGAGTTTAAGGACCGACCATGAAAAAAATTGATGCGATTATTAAACCTTTCAAACTGGATGATGTACGTGAAGCGCTGGCTGAAGTGGGCATCACCGGGATGACCGTAACTGAAGTGAAAGGTTTTGGTCGTCAGAAGGGCCACACCGAGCTGTACCGTGGCGCAGAGTACATGGTGGACTTTCTGCCGAAGGTGAAAATCGAGATCGTGGTGAGCGATGACATCGTCGATACCTGTGTGGATACCATTATCCGTACGGCACAGACCGGCAAAATTGGCGACGGAAAAATCTTCGTCTTTGACGTGGCGCGCGTGATCCGTATCCGTACCGGCGAAGAAGACGACGCGGCGATTTAACACGCTTGCCGGGTGGCGCTGCGCTTACCCGGCCTGCAAAACCCTTCGCAGGCCCGTACAAGCGAAGCGCCGCCGGGCGATTACAGCACCTTATGCGGGCCGAAGCATTCGTAATGAATGTTGTCCTTGTCCACACCCAGGTCTACCAGCTGCTTCGCGGCATACTGCATAAACGCCACCGGTCCGCAAACGTAGAACTGCATTCCCGGTGCGCTGAACGCCCCTTCATGCTGCCCTAAATTCATCAGCCCTTCGCTGTCAAAACGTGCCGCTGCGCGGTCGGCTTCCGTTGGCAAACGGTACCAGGTATGCGCGGTAAAGTGCGGCAGACTGGCCGCCAGCGTTTTCACTTCATCCGCGAAGGCGTGGACATCACCGTTTTCGGCCGCGTGGAACCAGTTGACCTGCGCGCTGTGGCTGGATTTTGCCAGTGTATCCAGCATCGCCAGCATTGGCGTTTGGCCCACGCCCGCGGAGATCAGCGTCACCGGCGTGCCGGGTTCCACCGCCATAAAGAAGTCACCCGCCGGCGCGGCCAGATGAACGATATCGCCCACGTTAGCGACGTTATGCAGCCAGGTCGATACCTGACCGCCTTCCTCACGTTTAACCGCAATGCGATAGCCTTTGCCGTTTGGCTTGCGGGTCAGGGAGTACTGGCGGATCTCCTGATGCGGGAAGCCTTCCGGCTTCAGCCAGACGCCCAGATACTGCCCAGGCTGATAATCCGCCACTGGCTGCCCGTCAACCGGCTCAAATTCAAAACTGGTGATAAGCGCGCTGCGCGGGGTTTTCTCAACGATACGGAAGGCACGAGTGCCTTCCCAGCCGCCGCTCTTGCTGGCGTTTTCGCTGTAGATCTGCGCTTCACGGTTGATAAACACGTTTGCCAGCACGCCGTAGGCTTTACCCCACGCGTCCAGCACCTCCTGGCCCGGGCTGAACATTTCGTCCAGCGTGGCCAGCAGGTGGCTGCCGACGATGTTGTACTGTTCAGGTTTGATCTGGAAGCTGGTGTGCTTCTGGGCAATTTTTTCCACCGCAGGCAGAAGAGCCGGCAGGTTTTCGATGTTGCTGGCATAGGCGGCGATAGCGTTAAACAGCGCTTCACGCTGATCGCCGTTACGCTGGTTGCTCATGTTAAAAATTTCTTTGAGCTCCGGGTTATGCGCGAACATGCGATCGTAGAAATGGGCGGTCAGCTTAGGACCCGTTTCAACCAGCAAGGGGATCGTGGCCTTCACGGTAGCGATGGTTTGAGCGTCGAGCATAGCAGCTTCCTTCTGATGTTACTTTAATGATGTATTTTAAATGCATCTTATAAAAATACCCATGCAATGTAAATGGTTCTTTGCATCGTGAAAAATATGCATCACAAAGCTGAAAAGAAATCCGTTGAAAATGGCGAGAGCTTTATCGCTCAAACCCTTGCGTGGCGTGAAGGTAAACGTTTGCGTAAAATCGTTTGTCAAGACCTGTTATCGCAGAACTATTCAGTTATACTGTTGCCCGTCGTCCAACAGGACTGCCTTTTCAGGCCAAAAATTTACTTGTTAGCTGAGTCAGGAGATGCGGATGTTAAAGCGTGAAATGAACATTGCCGATTATGATGCCGAACTGTGGCAGGCTATGGAGCAGGAAAAAGTACGTCAGGAAGAGCACATCGAACTGATCGCCTCCGAAAACTACACCAGTCCGCGCGTTATGCAGGCGCAGGGCTCTCAGCTGACCAACAAATACGCTGAAGGTTACCCGGGCAAGCGCTACTACGGCGGCTGCGAGTACGTTGATATCGTTGAGCAGCTGGCAATTGACCGTGCGAAAGCACTCTTTGGCGCTGACTACGCAAACGTCCAGCCGCACTCTGGCTCTCAGGCTAACTTCGCTGTTTACACCGCGCTGTTGCAGCCGGGCGATACCGTTCTGGGTATGAACCTGGCACAGGGCGGCCACCTGACTCACGGCTCCCCGGTTAACTTCTCCGGTAAACTGTACAACATCATTCCTTACGGTATTGATGAGTCCGGTAAAATTGACTACGAAGACATGGCGAAGCAGGCTAAAGAGCACAAGCCGAAGATGATCATCGGTGGTTTCTCTGCTTACTCCGGCATCGTTGACTGGGCCAAAATGCGTGAAATCGCAGACAGCATCGGCGCGTACCTGTTTGTCGACATGGCGCACGTTGCCGGCCTGATTGCCGCAGGCGTTTATCCGAACCCGGTTCCACACGCTCACGTTGTGACCACCACCACCCATAAAACCCTGGCGGGTCCACGCGGTGGCCTGATCCTGGCGAAAGGCGGTGACGAAGAGCTGTACAAAAAGCTGAACTCTGCCGTGTTCCCAAGCGCGCAGGGCGGCCCGCTGATGCACGTTATCGCGGCAAAAGCGGTGGCGCTGAAAGAAGCGATGGAGCCAGAGTTCAAGGTGTATCAGCAGCAGGTTGCTAAGAACGCTAAAGCGATGGTGGAAGTGTTCCTGAACCGTGGCTACAAAGTGGTTTCTGGCGGGACGGAAAACCACCTATTCCTGCTCGACCTGGTTGATAAGAACCTGACCGGTAAAGAAGCTGACGCTGCCCTGGGCCGCGCCAACATCACCGTGAACAAAAACAGCGTGCCAAACGATCCGAAGAGCCCGTTCGTGACTTCCGGTATCCGTATCGGTTCTCCAGCAGTGACGCGTCGCGGCTTTAAAGAAGCGGAAGTGAAAGAGCTGGCGGGCTGGATGTGTGACGTTCTGGACAACATCAATGACGATGCGGTTATCGAGCGCGTTAAGGGTAAAGTTCTGGAAATCTGCGCACGCTTCCCGGTGTACGCTTAATCCTCTGCGTTGCAGAACTGAAAAAGGCCGCTTATGCGGCCTTTTTTGTGGGCTAACGTCGGTCGAGGGAGATGGCCCCCGGCCCTGTAATCGCCAGCAAAATAAAGGCGCCCGCGATACTCACATTTTTGTAGAAGTTAATCATATTGGGCAGGACCGTATCCCCGGTCATATCCCAGTAGTGATGACCAATTACTGCGGTCCCCAGCGTATAGAAGACAAAGATGACCGCGAGAGGGCGGGTGAAAAAGCCAAGCACAATCAGTATCGCGGCGGGAATCTCCATCACGACGGCAATAATGGCCGCCAGCATGGGCATGGGCGCACCGAGCGACGTCATATACTGAACGGTGCCGCTAAACCCCGTCAGCTTTGGATAACCGAAAATAATAAACAGAACCACGATGGCAATGCGGGCAATTAAAAGCAGGAGCGAACGGGAGGAGCCGAAATCAAAATAACGTAAGCTGTTCATGGCAAACGACCTCTTCAGGCGATGTCCTTTAAACGTAATACAGTTTTACCGCTCTCGCCATACGCCGACCGGCTGTGCATGATGTTAATTTTTCGTAAATTTATAGCGCGCTAACGACTTGCTAAAGTACAGGATAAACGCCAGACTATCGCCTCCATTTCGGGAGGGATTCATGGTCTTGCATTCCACGCGCTGGCTGGCGCTCAGCTATTTCACCTATTTCTTTAGCTACGGTATTTTTTTGCCTTTCTGGAGCGTCTGGCTCAAGGGAATTGGTCTGACGCCTGAAACCATCGGTATCCTGCTGGGCGCAGGGCTGGTGGCGCGTTTTCTCGGTAGCCTGCTGATTGCCCCTCGCGTCAGCGATCCCTCCTTACTGATTAAAGCGGTGCGCATTCTGGCCCTGCTGACGCTGATCTTCGCGGCCTGTTTCTGGGTCAGCCACCAGTTTGCCTGGCTGATGGTGGTGATGGTTGGCTTTAACCTGTTCTTCTCCCCGCTGGTGCCGCTGACGGATGCGCTGGCGAACACCTGGCAAAAGCAGATCACCATGGACTATGGCCGCGTGCGCCTGTGGGGATCGATTGCCTTCGTCATCGGCTCTGCGCTGGTGGGCAAACTGGTCAGCCTCTACGATTACCGCGCGATCCTGGCATTGCTGAGTATCGGGATCGCCTCCATGCTTCTGGGGATGCTGCTGCGCCCGTCGGTGATGCCGCAAGGGGAAAGCCGTCATCAGGAAAGCGCGGGCTGGCCCGCCTGGCGAAGCCTGGTGGCGCAAAGCTGGCGTTTTCTGGCCTGCGTGTGCCTGCTTCAGGGCGCGCATGCGGCCTATTACGGCTTCAGCGCCATCTACTGGCAGGGCGCGGGATATTCCGCCTCCGCCGTCGGCTATTTATGGTCGCTTGGCGTAGTGGCTGAAGTGATTATCTTTGCGCTCAGCAAAAAACTGTTCAGCCGTTTCGGTGCGCGGGATCTGCTGCTGCTCTCCGCCGTCTGCGGCGTGGCGCGCTGGGGCATCATGGGCTGGACGACGGAGCTGCCGTGGCTGATTGTGGCGCAAATTCTGCACTGCGGAACCTTTACCGTGTGCCATCTGGCGGCGATGCGCTACATCGCGGCGCGAGAGGGCGGGGACGTTATTCGTCTCCAGGCGGTCTATTCAGCGGTGGCGATGGGGGGCAGTATCGCCGTGATGACGGTCTTCGCCGGTTTCCTCTATCAGCATCTCGGGCACGGGGTGTTCTGGGTGATGGCGCTGGTGGCCTTACCGGCCATCGTCATCCGCCCGAAGGTGGCTGCTCGCGCGTGACTATGATTCGAGCATAACGCGAATATGTTCCTGCTGCTGCGAATTCAGGGTCTCAACGGCATGAATGAGCGGCGGCGAGAACAGCGGCAGGGCGGTTGGATAGGGAGTAATGACCAGCGCTGCCTCGCGAGGAGCGCCCTCTTTCTTAAACGCTTCCAGGCTGAGATATCGAATATTGAGCGGCAGCAGCGTCAGTTCGCGAAGCTGCTGCTCAATCAGTTCCTCACAGGCTTTATCTTCCCCCGTTAACAGCACCACCTGTTTTTCATGCAGATCGGTTTCCTGCATCAGCCAGGCACCGAAAATCACCGCCACCAGAGCCCTCTCTTCACCTGAGAATCGCAGGCCAAATTCGGCTTCCAGCTCAGACAGCACCTCTTTGGTGGTGCGCAGCAGCCGGGGGTAAAGGCGGTGGATCTCTTCCGGAAGGCTGTTGTCGATGCCAATGTCAAATAAGGAGCGGTCCAGCGCCTGAGCCAGATGAACATAAAGCTGATCGGTCAGCCCTTGCTCATCGCTGAAGTTCATTCCTGTTTGCGCCCGGAAACGGGCAATCATACGCACGATGGCGCGACGCAGGCGCTGATCCTGCTGATGTTTATCCAGCACCGGATCGGGTGTGCGGAGCATCATAAACAGCAGCGCCAGAAACAGCTGTTCATCGCCGTGTGTGCCCTGTGGAACGCGCCGTTTCCAGTGGCGAACAATTTCCTGCGCCGTAAAGTACTCCCCTCTGGACTGCGTCCAGCTGCGCTGAACGGGAGAAAACTGTGGCGTATTGCCCAGATGATGCTGAATCAGACAGTATTGCAGATAGAGCTGTAAAAACTGCACGTCGCGGGCCTCAAACTCGCGCTGAAGCTTGCGCGAACAAAAGCTGATAAGCGCCCGAAGATTCGCATCGTCATAAAGAGGACGGGCGATACCGTGCTGTTTAAGCGCGGTTTTTAAGGCAGGGGTAAACTGTTGCGAGACAAAATGCGGACACAGCCGGAGCGCCCTGCGCAGCCAGTGCAGCAGGCACAAGCGCTGGTTCAGGGCAGAACCCTCAATTCGGTAGCAGCCATCAAGGTGCGTGACGATATCAAGCCGATGATAGCGCTGGATTTCATCGCGCGTCTCGGCTATATCTTGCCGTGCCAGGGCGTCGTCCACGCCGTTGGCAGCGATTATGCTCTGTGCGGTGACGGCAGCATCGGGCAGGTAAAGCATCAAAAGCACCTGGCAGCGGCGCTGCGAACTGGAAAGCACAGATGGAATTTCAAGTGTCGTCATCATCTGTCGGGTATCCAGTGTGAATGTTTGATAAGAATAGCTAAAGGATGGGCGCTGAAAAGCGCGCCGGCAGGCCTTTCACTCAGGATTGCTGGCGAACATCACAGAATTTTTGACGTGAGGAACAGATGCAAATAGTTAAACAAAGCGCGGTAGCGTTATTTTTGGCGGTTTTCACTTTCGCCGCCGGCGCCCATCCTCACAGTTTTATCAGCCTGAAAACCGAGCTGGTGACGGACGGCACGCAGCTCAGCGGCCTGAAAATGCGCTGGACGATGGATGAAATCACCTCCGCCGATCTGCTGTACGATGCCGGAAACGCAAAGCCCGGCGACGAAATCTGGAAAAAGCTGGCGGCAGAAGTGATGGCCAACGTGCTGGGTCAGCACTACTTCACCGAGTTCTGGCACAACGGACAAAAGGTGAAGTTTCTTAATCGTCCCACGGAGTACGGCATGACCCGCGACGGTCATCAGGCGGTGCTGACGTTTATCCTTCCGCTGGCGCACCCTCAGCCGCTGGCAGGGCAGAAGTACACGTTCTCCACGTTTGATCCAACCTACTACGTCGATATGCATTACGCCCAGGACAGCGACGTGCAGCTGCCGGAAAATTTGCAAAAAATCTGCAAAATTGCGGTGCACACGCCGACGCCCAGCGAAGAGACGCTGAATTTTGCCGTTTCCCTTGATAAAGAAGATGCGCCCCCAGAAGACATGGAATTAGGAAAACAGTTTGCGCAGGAGGTGACGTTGCAATGTCAGTGATCTCCTCTCCCGTCAGCAAGCCGCGTCGCTGGCTGCACCTCTGGCCTCTGGCGCTCTTTTTACTGTTAGCCGTCTGCGGCGCGCTCTGGCTGTGGCAGGCCTGGCCGCAGGTGATGATAAAAAGCATTATCTGGCAGCGTGAAGTCAATCAGCAGATGAGCGGGCTGCTGAAAGCGGTGGCGGAGAACCCGACCAAAGCGGGCGGTTCTCTTCTGGCGTTCAGCTTTATCTATGGCGTGCTGCACGCGCTGGGGCCGGGGCACGGCAAAATCGTCATCACCACCTGGCTTGCCACCCATCCGTCGAAGCTGAAATCAAGTATTGGCCTGACGCTGGCGTCCTCTTTACTTCAGGGCGTTGTGGCGATTGCGCTCGTGGTGATAGTCCTTTCGCTGTTGCAGCTGCCGGCCCGTCAGCTGCATATGAGCAGCTTCTGGCTGGAGAAGGGGAGTTACGCGCTGGTGGGCGTGCTGGGGCTGATCCTCTGCTGGCGGGCGCTGAAAAAGCTGCGCGCGCTGCTGCAAAAACCGAAATTCAAAGCCTTTACGCCGCATCACGTTCACCATGAAAACTGCGGATGTGGGCATCAGCATCTGCCGACGCAGGCGCAATTACAGAGCGGCGACGACTGGCGCGCGCGCCTGATGATTGTGCTCTCTATGGGGATGCGCCCGTGCTCGGGAGCGATCATGGTGCTGTTGTTCAGCAAAGTGATTGGGGTATTTGGCTGGGGTATGCTCTCGGCGCTGGCGATGGCGGCGGGAACATCTCTGACTATCTCTTCGTTAGCGTTGCTGGTGCACAGCTTCCGTCAGCTCGCGGTAAAACTCAGCGGCAATAAAACGCCGGTGCTGTGGCGACAGGTTGGCTGGACGACGCTTGCGCTGGCGGGCGGGTTGATTCTGCTGGTGGCTGCGGTCACGATGTGGATGAGCGCGGTGCCGGTGGGAAAGGGGCTGCGGCCTTTTTAGCCGTACCTGAGGGATTTGTAGGCCCGGTAAGCGTAGCGCCACCGGGCTTAACATGCTGAATTACCGCTTCAGCGCATCACTCAGTTCATCACGCATGTTTGCCAGCATGGCTTTAACGACGCGCGGGTTACCTGCAACGATGTTGCCGGTAGACATATAGTTATGACCGCCGGTGAAGTCGCACACGATAGCGCCTGCTTCACGTGCGATCAGTTCGCCCGCTGCAAAGTCCCACGGCTTCAGGGACAGCTCGAAGTAACCGTCAACGCGACCGGTCGCCACGTAGGCCAGATCCAGTGCAGCAGAGCCGGTGCGACGGAAGTCCGCGCATTCGGTGAACAGTTTGCCCAGGATATTCATATAGGTGGTTGCGTGCTGCTTCGCCTTGAACGGGAAGCCGGTCGCCAGAATAGTGCCGTCCAGATCGCGTGCATTGCTGCAACGCAGACGGTAGCCGTTCAGCTGTGCGCCCTGACCGCGGGTAGCGGTGAACAGTTCGTTACGCATTGGATCGTAGACAACGGCGACTTCAGTACGGCCTTTGATGCGTACTGCGATAGAAACTGAGAAGTGTGGCAGGCGTTTAACGAAGTTGGTTGTGCCATCCAGTGGATCGATAACCCATTGAACATCCTGATCGGTACCTTCATGTTCACCGCTTTCTTCGGTGATGATGGTGTGCTGCGGGTAAGATTTGCGGATCGTTTCGATAATAATCGCTTCTGCGGCTTTATCGACGTTAGTCACGAAATCATTGCTGCCTTTCTGGCTGGTTTCTACGGAGTCTGGAGTTTCGTAGTGTTTGGCAATTACATTACCCGCCTTGCGCGCTGCGCGCACGGCGATGGTCAGCATCGGATGCATCGGTCTCTCTCACTGGATGTTAAAGAACAGGAAAATCGGCGCAGAGTATAGCAGCGGGATCGGATTATGTCTCTCGTTTATGATAATATGCCCGAATATTCTTCAGACACTGAACCCAGACATCTAAAAATTATGCTGCAAAACATTCGAATCGTGCTGGTCGAAACATCGCACACCGGCAACATGGGCTCTGTGGCCCGCGCTATGAAAACCATGGGCTTAACGAACCTGTGGCTGGTTAATCCGCTGGTGAAACCAGACTCTCAGGCTATTGCCCTGGCGGCCGGCGCCAGCGACGTGATCGGTAATGCGCAGATCGTGGACACGCTGGATGAAGCCCTGGCCGGTTGCAGCCTGGTGGTGGGCACCAGTGCGCGCTCCCGTACGCTGCCGTGGCCGATGCTGGACCCGCGCGAATGCGGCCTGAAAAGCGTCTCAGAAGCGGAGCAGGCGCCGGTTGCACTGGTGTTTGGTCGCGAACGCGTTGGCCTGACCAACGAGGAACTACAGAAGTGCCACTACCACGTGGCGATTGCCGCCAACCCGGAATACAGCTCGCTTAACCTGGCGATGGCGGTGCAGGTAATCGCCTACGAAGTGCGCATGGCATGGCTGGCGACGCAGGAGAAACAGGTCGAACCTAAAGAAGAGACGGCCTACCCGCTGGTGGACGACCTGGAGCGTTTCTACGGCCACCTGGAGCAGACACTGCTCTCTACCGGTTTCATCCGTGAAGGCCACCCGGGCCAGGTAATGAACAAGCTGCGCCGTATGTTTACCCGCGCCCGTCCGGAAAGCCAGGAGCTTAACATCCTGCGCGGGATCCTGGCGTCGATTGAGCAGAAGAATAAAGAGTAGTGCCGTGTGTTCGCCGGGTGGCGCTTCGCTTACCCGGCCTACAAAGCCCGTAGGCCCGTGCAAGCGCCGCGCCGCCGGGCAAAAAATACGGCACAGAAGGTTAAATACCTGACTAAAACAGTCAAGTAAATAGTTGACCAATTTAGTCAGGAATGTCAGACTTGGCCCTGCTATGCAATACCCCCATTTTACAATAAAAAACCCCGGGCAGGGGCGAGTTTGAGGTTAAGTAAGACATGAGACTGACATCTAAAGGGCGTTATGCCGTGACCGCGATGCTGGACGTTGCGCTCAACTCCGAAGCGGGCCCGGTTCCGTTGGCTGATATTTCTGAACGACAAGGGATCTCCCTCTCTTACCTGGAACAGCTGTTCTCCAGACTGCGTAAAAATGGACTGGTGTCCAGCGTTCGTGGCCCGGGCGGCGGTTATCTGCTGGGTAAAGACGCGGGCAGTATTGCGGTTGGCGAAGTGATTAGCGCGGTGGATGAATCCGTTGATGCAACCCGTTGCCAGGGTAAAGGCGGCTGTCAGGGCGGCGATAAATGCCTGACCCACGCGCTGTGGCGCGATCTGAGCGACCGTCTGACCGGCTTCCTGAACAACATCACCCTGGGTGAACTGGTGAATAACCAGGAAGTTCTGGACGTTTCTGGTCGTCAGCACAGTCAGGATTCACAACGCAGCACCCGTTCGCAGGACGCCATCGACGTTAAACTGCGCGCGTAATTAAAAAGATAAGTATTCAGAATCAGGCCGGGGTGGTCACACCCCGCGTACTCGGTCGTACATCCAGCCGGTTGCCTGATTCCTTGCATTGAAGCGATGTACGGAGTTTATAGAGCAATGAAATTACCGATTTATCTCGACTACTCCGCAACCACGCCGGTGGACCCGCGTGTTGCCGAGAAAATGATGCAGTGTCTGACCCTGGACGGAAACTTTGGTAACCCAGCTTCCCGTTCACACCGTTTTGGCTGGCATGCTGAAGAGGCGGTAGATATCGCCCGTAATCAGATTGCTGACCTGGTTGGCGCCGACCCGCGTGAAATTGTTTTCACCTCCGGTGCGACCGAATCCGACAACCTGGCGATCAAAGGTGCGGCCAACTTCTATCAGAAAAAAGGCAAGCACATCATCACCAGCAAAACCGAACACAAAGCCGTGCTGGACACCTGCCGTCAGCTGGAGCGTGAAGGGTTCGAGGTGACTTACCTGGCGCCGCAGAGCAACGGGATCATCGACCTGAAAGAGCTCGAAGCGGCGATGCGTGACGACACCATTCTGGTTTCCATCATGCACGTTAACAACGAAATCGGCGTTGTGCAGGACATCGCGACCATCGGCGAAATGTGCCGTGCGCGCGGCATCATCTACCACGTGGATGCGACCCAGAGCGTGGGCAAACTGCCTATCGATCTGAGCCAGCTGAAGGTAGACCTGATGTCCTTCTCCGGCCACAAAATCTATGGCCCGAAAGGTATCGGCGCGCTGTACGTTCGTCGTAAGCCACGCATCCGCATCGAAGCACAGATGCATGGCGGCGGTCACGAGCGCGGCATGCGTTCCGGTACGCTGCCTGTTCACCAGATCGTGGGCATGGGCGAAGCGTACCGTATCGCGAAAGAAGAAATGGAAACCGAGATGGCACGCCTGCGTACGCTGCGTAACCGTCTGTGGGACGGCGTGAAAGATATGGAAGAAGTGTATCTGAACGGCGATCTCGAGCAGGGCGCGCCAAACATCCTCAACGTCAGCTTCAACTATGTTGAAGGTGAATCGCTGATCATGGCGCTGAAAGACCTGGCCGTTTCTTCCGGTTCTGCCTGTACGTCTGCAAGCCTGGAGCCATCCTACGTGCTGCGTGCGCTGGGCATGACTGACGAGCTGGCACACAGCTCAATCCGTTTCTCTTTAGGTCGTTTCACTACCGAAGAAGAGATTGACTACACCATCAAGCTGGTTCGTAACTCCATTGGCCGTCTGCGCGACCTTTCTCCACTGTGGGAAATGTTCAAGCAGGGCGTGGACCTGAACAGCATTGAATGGTCACATCACTAATCGGTACATAAGGAGAATTCAATCATGGCATACAGCGAAAAAGTTATCGATCATTACGAGAACCCGCGCAACGTTGGCTCTTTTGACAACAGCGACGACTCTGTCGGCAGCGGCATGGTTGGTGCGCCAGCATGTGGCGACGTGATGAAGTTGCAGATTAAAGTCAACAATGAAGGTATCATTGAAGACGCGCGCTTCAAGACCTACGGCTGCGGTTCTGCTATTGCCTCCAGCTCCCTGGTCACCGAATGGGTGAAGGGCAAGTCTCTGGACGAAGCACAGGCAATCAAGAACACGGATATTGCTGAAGAACTCGAACTGCCACCAGTGAAAATTCACTGTTCTATTCTGGCAGAAGACGCGATCAAAGCCGCCATTGCGGATTACAAAAGCAAACGTGAAGCAAAATAATTGAGGTTTGAGTATGTCGATTACCCTTAGCGACAGCGCTGCCGCGCGAGTAAGCTCTTTTCTGGCGAACCGTGGTAAAGGCTTTGGCCTGCGACTGGGCGTACGTACCTCCGGCTGTTCTGGTATGGCTTACGTACTGGAGTTTGTTGACGAGCCGGCGTCTGATGACACCGTGTTTGAAGACAAGGGCGTGAAGGTGGTGGTCGATGGCAAAAGCCTGCAATTTCTCAACGGCACTCAGCTGGACTTCGTAAAAGAAGGCCTGAACGAAGGGTTCAAATTCACGAACCCGAACGTCAAAGACGAGTGTGGTTGCGGCGAAAGCTTCCACGTTTAACCGCGCGTCATCCGAAACCCCACCGTGGCTTTGCTGCGCGTGGGGTTTGTTCTAACAGGCTACCCCTGAGATTGTTATGGATTACTTCACTCTCTTCGGACTACCCGCTCAATACCCGATCGATCTTCAGGCACTGACGATCCGTTTCCAGGATCTACAGCGTCAGTACCATCCGGATAAATTCGCCAGCGGGACGCAGGCAGAGCAGCTGGCTGCGGTATCGCACTCCGCAACCATCAATCAGGCCTGGCAAACGCTGCGTCATCCGCTGACGCGTGCCGAATATCTGCTTTCGCTCCACGGCTTCGATCTGGCGAGCGAACAGCATACCGTGCGCGACACCGCCTTTCTGATGGAACAGCTGGAGCTGCGCGAAGAGCTGGATGAGATTGAACAGGCCAAAGATGAAGCGCGTCTGGAACGTTTTATCACGCGCGTAAAGGGCATGTTCGATACCCGCCATCAGCAGATGGTGGAGCAACTGAACAACGAGACCTGGGACGTCGCGGCAGACACTGTGCGCAAACTCCGTTTTCTCGATAAACTGCGAAGCAGTGCTGAACAACTCGAAGAAAAGCTGCTCGATTTTTAATTTCGGAAGCAATTATGGCCTTATTACAAATTAGTGAGCCTGGCTTAAGCGCCGCACCGCACCAGCGTCGTCTGGCGGTCGGTATTGACCTGGGCACCACCAATTCCCTCGTGGCGACCGTGCGCAGCGGCCAGGCGGAAACGCTGGCTGACGAGCAGGGCCGCCATCTGCTGCCTTCCGTGGTCCACTATCAGCCGCAGGGGCACGCGGTTGGCTACGACGCCCGCGCCAACGCCGCGCGCGATCCGGCCAACACCATCAGTTCCGTAAAGCGCATGATGGGCCGCTCGCTGGCTGATATCCAGACCCGCTACCCGCACCTGCCGTATCAGCTTCAGGCCAGTGAAAACGGCCTGCCGATGATTGCCACGGCGGCCGGCCTGCTGAACCCAATTCGTGTTTCCGCTGACATCCTCAAAGCGCTGGCGGCGCGCGCGACGGCGACGCTCGGCGGCGATCTGGACGGCGTAGTGATCACCGTTCCGGCCTATTTTGACGACGCACAGCGTCAGGGCACCAAAGACGCCGCGCGTCTGGCGGGCCTGCACGTGCTGCGCCTGCTGAACGAACCGACGGCGGCGGCGATTGCCTACGGCCTCGACTCCGGTCAGGAAGGGGTGATTGCGGTCTACGATCTGGGCGGCGGCACCTTTGATATTTCTATC
The DNA here is from genome assembly GCF_014982165.1 of Enterobacter cloacae complex sp. P24RS. Classification (NCBI taxonomy): domain Bacteria; kingdom Pseudomonadati; phylum Pseudomonadota; class Gammaproteobacteria; order Enterobacterales; family Enterobacteriaceae; genus Enterobacter; species Enterobacter cloacae complex sp. P24RS. The sequence goes on along the minus strand of NZ_JADCKU010000015.1, from coordinate 78,120 downwards.
CTGCGCCTGAGCCGCGGCGTGTTCGAAGTGCTGGCGACCGGCGGGGATTCCGCGCTCGGCGGCGATGATTTCGACCATCTGCTGGCGGACTACATCCGCGAGCAGGCGGGCATCAGCGATCGCAGCGATGCGCGCGTTCAGCGCGAACTGCTGGATGCGGCTATCGACGCCAAAATTGCGCTGAGCGATGCGCAGTCGGTCAGCGTTAATGTCGCAGGCTGGCAGGGTGAAATCACCCGCGATCGGTTCAGCGAGCTGATTACGCCTCTGGTTAAACGCACCCTGCTGGCCTGCCGTCGCGCATTGAAGGATGCGGGCGTGGAGGCTGACGAGGTGCTGGAAGTGGTCATGGTAGGCGGCTCAACGCGCGTGCCGCTGGTGCGCGAGCACGTGGGCGAATTCTTTGACCGCACGCCGCTGACCTCTATCGACCCGGACAAAGTGGTTGCCGTCGGCGCCGCTATCCAGGCCGATATTCTGGTTGGCAACAAGCCGGACAGCGAAATGCTGCTGCTGGACGTCATCCCGCTGTCTCTCGGTTTAGAAACCATGGGCGGCCTGGTGGAGAAAGTGATCCCGCGTAACACCACCATTCCGGTGGCGCGCGCGCAGGAGTTCACCACCTTCAAAGACGGCCAGACCGCGATGTCCATCCACGTGATGCAGGGCGAGCGCGAACTGGTGCAGGACTGCCGGTCTCTGGCGCGCTTTGCGCTGCGCGGTATCCCGGCGCTGCCGGCGGGCGGGGCGCATATTCGCGTGACCTTCCAGGTGGACGCCGACGGCCTGCTGAGCGTGACGGCGATGGAAAAATCCACCGGCGTGGAATCGTCCATTCAGGTGAAGCCGTCCTACGGCCTGACCGATGGCGAAATCGCCTCCATGATCCAGGATTCAATGAGCTACGCCGAGCAGGATGTGAAGGCGCGTATGCTGGCTGAACAGAAAGTTGAAGCCGCACGCGTGCTGGAAAGTCTGAACGGGGCGCTCGCTGCCGATGCCGCGCTGTTAAGCGCCGCCGAGCGCCAGGTGATTGACGAGGCTGCCGCGCGCCTAAGCGCAGTCGCAGAAGGCAATGACGCTGACGCAATAGAAGAAGCCATTAAAAACGTTGATAAACAAACCCAGGACTTCGCCGCTCGCCGCATGGACAAATCTGTCCGCGTCGCGCTGAAAGGCCAGTCCGTGGACGAGGTTTAATATGCCAAAGATTGTTATTTTGCCTCATGCGGACCTCTGTCCGGATGGTGCTGTTCTGGAAGCGAAGACCGGTGAAACCATTCTCGATGTTGCCCTGCGTGCAGGTATCGAAGTGGAACACGCCTGTGAAAAATCCTGTGCCTGCACCACCTGCCACTGCATCGTGCGTGAAGGTTTCGACTCTCTCGCCGAGAGCACCGAAGATGAAGACGACATGCTGGATAAAGCATGGGGTCTGGAGCCAGACAGCCGCCTGAGCTGCCAGGCCGCGGTGACCGATGAAGATCTGGTCGTGGAATTCCCACGCTACACCATCAACCACGCACGCGAGCATTAATATGGGACTGAAGTGGACAGACAGCCGTGAAATCGGCGAAGCGCTCTACGACGCGAACCCGGATCTCGATCCGAAGACCGTACGATTCACTGACATGCACCAGTGGATCTGCGTTTTAGAGGATTTCGACGACGATCCTAACGCATCCAATGAAAAAATTCTGGAGGCGATTCTGTTAGTCTGGTTAGATGAAGCAGAATAAATAACAAAACGGGCTGCCTTCAGGCGGCCCGTTTGCTAGTTGCTAATAAGGATAAATAAAATGACCGAAGCGATGAAGATTACGCTCGCCACACAGCCTGCTGACGCGCGCTGGGGCGAAAAAGCCACCTACAGCATCAACAACGACGGTATCACCCTGCACCTGACGGGCAACGATGATTTGGGTCTGATCCAGCGCGCCGCGCGTAAAATTGACGGCCTGGGCATTAAGCATGTGTCGCTGGAGGGTGAAGGCTGGGATACTGACCGCAGCTGGGCGTTCTGGACGGGATACAAAGGCCCGAAAGGCACCCGTAAAATTGAGTGGGCGAACCTCGACGAAGCTGGTCAGAAAGAGCTGGAAAGCCGCCTAAAAATTATCGACTGGGTGCGCGACACCATTAACGCCCCGGCGGAAGAGCTTGGCCCTGAGCAGCTGGCGCAGCGCGCCGTTGACCTGCTGTCCGGCGTGGCGGGGGATAACATGTCCTACCGCATCACCAAAGGCGAAGATCTGCGCGAGCAGAACTACATGGGCATTCATACCGTGGGCCGCGGCTCCGAACGTCCTCCGGTCCTGCTGGCGCTGGATTACAACCCAACCGGCAATAAAGAAGCGCCGGTCTTTGCCTGCCTGGTCGGGAAAGGCATTACCTTCGACACCGGCGGCTATAGCCTGAAGCAGAGCGCATTCATGGATTCCATGAAGTCCGACATGGGCGGCGCGGCAACCATCACCGGCGCGCTGGCGTTCGCCATCACTCGTGGCCTGAACAAGCGCGTCAAGCTGTACCTGTGCTGCGCGGATAACATGGTGAGCGGTAACGCCTTCAAGCTGGGCGACATCATTCGCTACCGCAACGGTAAAAATGTCGAAGTGATGAACACCGACGCCGAAGGCCGTCTGGTGCTGGCCGATGGCCTGATCGACGCCTCTGCCCAGAAACCAGAGCTCATTATCGACATGGCGACCCTGACCGGCGCGGCGAAAACGGCCCTGGGTAACGACTACCACGCGCTGTTCAGCTTCGACGACAAGCTGGCCGCTCGCCTGCTGGCAAGCGCCGCGGCGGAAAACGAGCCGTTCTGGCGCCTGCCGCTGGCCGAGTTCCACCGCAGCCAGCTGCCGTCTAACTTTGCCGAGCTGAACAACACCGCGAGCGCGGCGTATCCGGCGGGTGCAAGCACCGCAGCGGGCTTCCTGTCTCACTTCGTTGAGAACTATCATGAAGGCTGGCTGCACATCGACTGCTCTGCAACCTACCGTAAAGCGGCGGTTGAACAGTGGTCTGCGGGTGCGACCGGTCTGGGCGTGCGTACCGTGGCGAACCTGCTGACGGCTGAGTGATCTTTTTTGCCGGGCGGCGCTGCGCTTGCATGGGCCTACGGTTTTGTAGGCCGGGTAAGCAAAGCGCCACCCGGCGTTTTTTTGAAGTAGCGAAACTATGTCAGATACTAAAAACGAATTAGAGACCCTGCTGGAGCAGGCGGCGACCGAGCCCGCCCACCGTCCGGCCTTTTTCCGCACGCTGCTGGAATCTACCGTCTGGGTGCCGGGAACGGCGGCAGAAGGGGAGCAGGTAGTGGAAGACAGCGCGCTGGATCTGCTGCACTGGGAGAAAGATGACGGCACCTCGGTGATCCCGTTCTTTACCTCGCTGGAAGCCTTGCAGAAAGCGGTAGACGACGAACAGGCGTTCGTGGTGATGCCGGTGCGCACGCTGTTCGAAATGACGCTGGGGCAGACGCTTTTCCTCAACGCCAAACTGCCAACAGGGAAAGAGTTCACCCCGCGCGAAATCAGCCACCTGATTGGTGAGGAGGGCAACCCGCTCAGCACCCAGGAGGTGCTGGAAGGGGGAGAAACGCTGCTGCTCTCTGAAGTGGCCGAGCCGCCCGCGCAGATGATTGACTCCCTGACCACGCTGTTTAGTACCATCAAGCCGGTGAAACGCGCTTTCCTCTGCTCCATCAAAGAGGGAGCTGATGAACAGCCCGTGCTGCTGATTGGTATTGAAGCGGACGGCGATATTGAAGCCATCATTCAGGCAGCGGGAAGCGTAGCGACCGACACGCTGCCGGGCGATGAGCCGATCGATATCTGTCAGGTGAAGAAGGGCGAGAAAGGGATCAGCCACTTTATTACCGAGCACATCACCCCGTTCTACGAGCGTCGCTGGGGCGGCTTCCTGCGCGATCTTAAAACCAACCGCATTATTTAATTACGGCGGGGTGAGCCTCACCCCGTTGCCTCCAGCAGCAGTAAATCCATCAGTAGCACCAGATTCGACTCAAACGACGTCACGCCCGCGGCTTCGGCAGCGAAGTGCACCGCCTCGTCATACAGCGCGAAATGCAGATCCGCCATGCCCGCCAGCGTATTGGCGGAGGCTCGGGTAAACGCGACGACCGTCATGCCGACGTTTTTGGCTATCCGCGCTTTATCCAGTACCTGCTCCGTTTCGCCGCTGCGGGAGACGGCAATAAACACCTGATAACGCGCGGCGTTACTGAGAAAAATATTCCGGCTGTCCCCCGGCCCGGAGATGAACGCCGTTTTACCCAGCACCTGCAACTTCTTGGTCAGGTACTCGGCAAAAAGATACGAAAACCCGGCGCCGTAAAGAAAGAAGCTCTCTTTCTGGCGCAGCAGGCTGGCAAACTGCTGGCGTTTGGCCTGGGTGACCCACTGAAAGGTATGCTGATAGTTGGCAATAAACTGAGCGAACAGCGCCGGTAATTCCGCATGCTGCTCAGGCTGCACGGTGATGTGCGGCGTGTCTGAAAGCAGCTGCTTGCAGTGCCAGATAAACTCGCTAAAGCCGCTGAATCCGAGCTTCTGACACAGGCGCATAATCGTCGCGGTGGAGACAAATGTCGCCAGCGCCAGCTCGCGCACGGTGATGTTGCCCACCAGCAGCGGATGCTCCGTGAGGTGGGCGAGGACGCGATACTCCGCGCGGGTCAGTGAGGACCCGCGCGTTAACAGCGTTGCCAGGCGGTTATCCATTATTTCGCCGGTTCAACCGGCAGATCGTCCCGCGCGCCCCATTCGCACCAGGCGCCGTCATACAGCGTCACGTCATTCGCGCCAAGGGTTGCCAGCGCCAGAATCACCACGCAGGCCGTCACGCCGGAGCCGCAGCTGGCAATAATCGGACGATGCAGATCCACGCCCTGACGTTCAAATACGGCACGCAGTTCATCGGTGGTTTTCAGCTCGCCTTCAAACACCAGATCGCCCCACGGCACGTTCAGCGCACCCGGAATATGGCCTCGCCTCAGCCCCGGTCGTGGTTCATCCGCTTCAGCGTTAAAGCGGGGTGCAGGGCGCGCATCGACGATTTGCGCCGTCTTTTCGTGGCTGACGACCAGCACATCGGTCAGACGCTTCACCACGTGTGCGTCAAACGACGCGTCGAAATCGCCTTCCGGCAGCGTGACGTCACCCTGCTGGAGCGGCAGCTCATCGCGTTTCCAGCCCGCAAGCCCACCCGCCAGAATCGACACTTTTTCCACGCCGAAGTTTTTCAGCATCCACCACGCGCGCGGCGCGGAGAACAGATTGCCTTCATCGTAAACAACAAGATGTTTGTCTTTGCTGATGCCCAGCTCGCGCATCGTCACGGAAAACGCTTCCGGACGCGGCAGCATGTGTGGCAGGGGAGAGGTGTGATCGGAAAGCGCTTCGATATCAAAAAATACCGCGCCTGGCAGATGCCCTGCGCGGTACTCACCGGGAACGTCACGATGCTCTTGCCCCGGAGGGGCCATGCGCGCATCAATAATCTGAACTTCCGGATCGTCACCGTGCTCAATCAGCCAGTCGGCGGCGACAAAATATGAGGTGGACATGGTTGCCTCCATTCTTTTCCGTAAAAAAGGATTGTCGGTGTTTTTTCTGACACCGACAAGCTAACCACGTTCAACTCGCGAGCAAGCCCCTATTTTTTCACCGCTTCGCCGTCCTGCCAGGCTTTTTGCAGTACAGGCCAGTAGTCGCGGTTGGCTTCGATCATCTCATCCAGGATTGCCTTCGCGTGTTCCATGGTCGGCACGGTGCGGTTCAGGGTGAACGCCTGCAACGCTTTTTCATAGCTGCCTTCAATGGTCGCCTCAACCAGCAGCTGTTCAGAGGCCAGCTGCTGCTGTAAAAGCGTCTGGTGAAACAGCGGCACCTGACCCACGCGGACGGGCTCTGGTCCTTCGGAGGTAATATAGGCAGGCACTTCCACCACCGCATCATAAGGCAGGTTGGTAATCGCCCCGCGGTTTTCGACCATCACCAGGTGACGCTGGCGCAGGTTAAACGCCAGCGAGCAGGCGACATCGACGATAAACTCACCGTGGACACCTACGTGGAAGGCATCCGGTAAAATTCCGGTGCGCTGGTACTCTTCGGCAGCGGCGAACAGCTTTTTCTCACGCCCGTTCATCACTTCGTTGGCCCGGGTATAGTCGGGGTTTTGATGCTCCACAATCTGGTTCGGCATCAGGTAGTACTGTAGATACGGGTTCGGCAGGTACTCCGGGAAGTTATCCATTATCGGCTTGATGTTGCGCCAGGTTTTTACCCACGACGGATCCGAGTGCTGCGGGTCGGTTTTTGCGGCATCTTCCGTCAGCAGTCCAAACTTCGCGATATGTTTACGCAGCTCCGGTAATTTGTCCTCGCCGTCCACCAGCACGCGGGTAAACCAGCCGAAGTGGTTGAGACCAAAATAGTCCACCTCCAGCCTGCGACGATCCACGCCCAGTATGGCCCCCATATTACGCATCGCCGCGACCGGCATATCGCAGATGTTCAGCACCCGAGCGTTGGGGCGCAGGCGACGCACGCCCTCCGCAACAATCGCTGCCGGGTTGGAGTAGTTCACGATCCACGCTTTCTCATGTGCGTAGCGTTCCACTCGATCGATAAGCTCGACCATCGGCAGGATTGTGCGCAGGCCATACGCCAGCCCTCCTGGGCCGCAGGTTTCCTGGCCGACCACGCCGTGGCGCAGCGGAATTTTTTCATCCTGCTCGCGCATTTTGTACTGCCCGACGCGCATCTGGGCAAAAACAAAGTGTGCGCCGCTGAAGGCCACTTCCGGGTCGCTGGTGACGGTGAATTTGATGCTCTGACTGTGGTCGCGAATGACCTTCTCCACCACGGGCGCAATGGTCTTCTGACGCGCCTCGTCGATGTCGTACAGGCGGATCTCTGCCAGAGGGAAATCGTCCAGGCGTACCATCAGGCTTTTCACAATACCCGGCGTGTAGGTGCTGCCGCCGCCGGCAATCGACAGAATAAAGGGGGGTGTAAACATTTTTAGCTCCTTTCAGAGAAACGTCTCAACGGCTTCTCGCATTTTTTTGACATGCAGCCCGTAGACCACCTGAACGTTGTTACCTTGTTTGATAACCCCTTTCGCGCCGGTCGCTTTCAGGCGCGGTTCGTCGATGATGTCGACGTCCTTCACCGTGACGCGTAAGCGGGTGTAGCAGTTATCAACGACTTCAATATTTTCCCGGCCGCCCAGACCCACCACGATGGATTCGCCCAGCCCGTCGTTATTCCCCTTCGCCTGGTACTCCTGCTTGCTGTAGAGGCGCGTCTCCCGATCTTCATCTTCACGGCCCGGCGTTTTCATGTTGAAACGCAGGATCAGGAAGCGGAACACCACGAAGTAGAGGGCAAACATGATCAGCCCCACCACGATGTACATTGGCCAGTTGGACTTCTCCGTGCCGAGCGGCAGGTTATAGAGGATGAAATCGATAATTCCGTTGGCGCCGATAGCGTGGACGCCAAACAGCGAGAACAGCATCATGCCGATGCCGGTCAGCACCGCATGCACCACGAACAGCAGCGGGGCGACAAACAGGAAGGAGAATTCAATCGGCTCGGTTACGCCGACCAGCAGCGAGGTCAGCGCCGCCGGGATCAGAATGGCCTTCGCAATCGCCTTACGCTCTGGCTTCGCGGTCATGTACATCGCCAGCGCGGCGGCGGGCAGGCCAAACATCTTGCTGATGCCGCGCGCATCCCACACCACGGTACGGCTGAGCTGTTTGACGTCCGGGCAGGCCATCTCGGCGAAGTAGATATTGCGCGCCCCCTGGTAAGCCGTGCCGCACACCTCCTGCGTGCCGCCCAGTTCGGTATACAGGAACGGCGTATAGAGCAGATGATGCAGGCCCGTCGGTACCAGAATGCGCTCAAGGAAACCGTAGATCGCCACCCCGAACGGGCCAGAGCCTTTAATAGCCAGCGCCAGGGCGCTAATCCCATGCTGCGCGTAAGGCCAGAGTTCGCTCATGACCACGCCGAGCAGCATAGAGACGGGCAGCATGACAATCGCCACAAAGCAGTGGCCCGAGTAAATCGCCATCGCGCCGTTAAACTGTACGCCGGAATATTTGTTGTACAGATAACCGGAGAGCGCCCCGGTCAGGATCCCGGCGAAAACGCCCATCTCAAGCACCTGGACGCCCAGCACCATGCTTTGTCCGGCGGCTTTCATCTGCTCAGCCGGAGCCAGTTCACCCTGAAGCTGTAGCGTCACGTTCATCGCGTTAATGAACACGATAAAGGTCACCAGCCCAATCAGCGCCGCGTAGCCTTTGTCTCGTGTTGCCAGTCCAATGGGGATCCCGACGGCAAACACCAGTGCCAGGTTGACCAGCACCGACACGGCAGATTTGGCGATCAGCTGGCCAACATTCTGGATCAGCGGATGGCCGAGAAACGGCAGGTACTCGGCCAGATTGCCGTTACCCAGTACATTGCCAAAGGCGATAAACAGGCCGACGATGGGTAAGATAAGTACAGGTCCGTAAAGTGATTTTCCGAAATTTTGTAGGGCGTTCACGGCTCGTTTCATGGCTTTCTCTCTTATTGAACCGCGCACTCGGGGTGCGTCATGGTCATAAAACTAGCAGGCTCAGCGCGAGTTTATCCAGCTATCCTCTTGTTTTAAAAACAAATGACGTGAAAGGTAACATGTTACGTTACGCCGTGTGATCGCGGTTCCAACCCGGTAGATCAGTGAGATGCAATTCTGCGAGGCGCTTTCCAGATTATAAAATTGGACTTTTTGTATTAACGAAACTTGCGGATAATACTTATCCGGACGACGACCAACAGGCCCCCCTCAGGCCAGGGACACAGGATGAAACCGTTTCGCTTAGCCGCGATCTCTCTCGCGCTGCTCACCACCTTTACGCTTGTCGGCTGTGATAACAGCGACGATAAACCTCAGGCCGCTGCGCCCGCAGCGTCTACGGCATCACAACAGAAAGCCCCGGAAAAAGCTGATCCTGAAAAGCTGGCTAAGCTGGCCGCGCAGAGTCAGGGCAAGGCGTTGACGCTGCTGGATGCTTCTGAAGTGCAATTCGACGGCGCCGCGACGCTGGTTCTGTCCTTCTCTGTACCTCTGAAACCCGATCAGGATTTTGCCAAAACGGTGCATGTGGTGGATAAGAAAAGCGGGAAGGTGGACGGTGCATGGGAATTGGCGCCCAATCTTAAGGAGCTGCGCCTGCGCCACCTGGAGCCGAATCGTAATCTGGTCGTCACCGTTGAGCATGGCCTACAGGCACTGAATAACGCAACCTTCGATAAGAACTATGAAAAGGCGCTTACGACACGGGATATTGAGCCGACGGTCGGATTCGCCAGCCGCGGTTCGCTGCTGCCGGGCAAAGTGGTGGAAGGGTTGCCGGTGATGGCGCTTAACGTCAGCAACGTGGATGTCAACTTCTACCGCGTGAAGCCGGAGTCGCTGGCCTCGTTTGTCAGCCAGTGGGAGTACCGTAACTCGCTTACCAACTGGGAATCCGACAACCTGCTGAAGATGGCGGAACTGGTCTACACCGGCCGTTTCGACCTCAACCCGGCGCGCAACACGCGTGAAAAACTGCTTTTGCCGCTCAAAGAGATTAAGCCGCTCCAGCAGTCTGGCGTCTATATCGCCGTGATGAATCAGGCCGGTCACTATAACTACAGTAACGCCGCGACGCTCTTTACCTTAAGTGATATTGGGCTGTCCGCTCACCGTTATCATAACCGCCTGGACATCTTCACCCAGAGTCTTGAAAACGGTGCGGCGCAGTCAGGCGTGACCATTACCCTGCTGAACGATAAAGGGCAGACCCTTGCCGAGGCGAACAGCGACGCCGACGGCCATGCGAAACTGGAAACCGATAAAGAAGCCGCGCTGATCCTGGCCAGCAAAGACGGCCAGACCACGCTTCTTGACCTCAAGCTTCCGGCGCTGGATCTGGCGGAGTTTGATATCGCCGGCAAGCCCGGGTACAGCAAGCAGTTCTTTATGTTTGGCCCGCGCGATCTCTATCGTCCGGGTGAAACGGTGATCCTTAACGGCCTGCTGCGCGACAGCGACGGAAAACCGCTTCCCGATCAGCCGGTAAAACTTGACGTGCTGCGTCCGGACGGACAGGTAGCACGTACGGTCGTTGTGCAACCCGAGAACGGTCTCTATCGCTTCAACTATCCGCTTGATAGCGGCGCCCAGACCGGCATGTGGCATATTCGTGCGAATACGGGCGATAACCAGCAGCGCATGTGGGATTTCCACGTCGAAGATTTTATGCCTGAGCGTATGGCGCTGAATCTGACCGGGCAAAAAACACCGGTTTCCCCGCAGGATGATGTGGACTTTAACGTTGTGGGCTATTACCTGTATGGCGCACCGGCTAACGGCAATGCTCTGCAAGGCCAGCTTTTCCTGCGCCCGCTACGCGACGCCGTTCCTGCACTGCCTGGCTTCCAGTTTGGTGATATTGCCGAGGAAAACCTGAGCCGCAGCCTGGATGAAGTGCAGCTTACGCTGGACGAAAAGGGACGCGGGCAGGTAACCACCGAAAGCCAGTGGAAAGATACGCACTCGCCGCTGCAACTGATTTTGCAGGCCAGCCTGCTGGAATCAGGCGGGCGTCCGGTGACACGACGCGCTGAGCAGGCTATCTGGCCTGCGGCTGAACTCCCGGGGATCCGCCCACAGTTCGCCAGCAAGGCCGTTTATGACTACCGTACCGATACCACCGTCAACCAGCCGAACGTCGATGAGAACGGCAACGCCAGTTTTGACATTGTCTATGCCGATGCCAGCGGGGCGAAAAAAGCGGTATCCGGCTTGCAGGTGCGTCTTATCCGTGAGCGTCGTGACTACTTCTGGAACTGGTCCGAGAGTGAGGGCTGGCAGTCCCAGTTCGATCAAAAAGATCTGGTTGAGGGCGAGCAGGAGCTTAACCTCAAGGCCGATGAAACCGGAAAAGTCACCTTCCCGGTGGAGTGGGGCTCATACCGTCTGGAAGTGAAAGCGCCTGATGACATGGTCAGCAGCGTACGCTTCTGGGCCGGTTACAGCTGGCAGGATAACAGCGATGGCACGGGCGCTGCACGTCCAGACCGCGTAACGCTGAAGCTGGATAAACCCGCTTATCAGCCGGGCGATACCATTAACCTGCACATTGCGGCCCCGGCAGCAGGCAAGGGCTATGCGATGATCGAATCCAGCGAAGGACCGCTGTGGTGGAAAGAGATCGACGTGCCGGCAAACGGTCTGGATCTCTCTATTCCGGTGGATAAAGCCTGGAAGCGTCACGATCTCTATCTCAGCACGCTGGTGGTTCGTCCCGGCGATAAATCCAAATCCGCCACGCCGAAGCGCGCGGTTGGATTGCTGCACCTGCCGATGGGCGACGAAAATCGTCGTCTCAACATTGCCCTTGAGAACCCGCAAAAAATGCGCCCGAACCAGACGCTCTCAGTGAAGGTGAAGGCCAGCGTGAAAGAGGGAGCTGTGCCGCAGAAAGTCAATGTGCTGGTCTCGGCCGTTGATAGCGGCGTGCTGAACATCACCGACTACGTTACGCCGGATCCGTGGGAAGCTTTCTTTGGCCAGAAGCGCTATGGCGCGGATATCTATGATGTTTACGGCCAGGTTATTGAGGGCCAGGGCCGCATGGCCGCACTGCGCTTTGGGGGGGACGGCGATGAACTGAAACGCGGCGGTAAGCCACCGGTGAACCATGTCACCATTATTGCCCAGCAGGCGCAGCCGGTTACGCTTGATGCCAATGGCGAAGGCACTATCACGCTGCCGATTGGTGATTTCAACGGCGAACTGCGTCTGATGGCACAGGCCTGGACGGAAGACGATTTCGGCAGCAGCGAAAGCAAAGTCGTAGTGGCTGCGCCGGTTATCACCGAGCTTAACACGCCGCGGTTCTTGGCGAGCGGGGATACCTCAAGGCTGACGCTGGATCTGACGAACCTGACTGACAAGCCACAAACGCTCAATGTCGTATTAACCTCTACGGGCAAGCTGGCGATTGAAAGTAGCGCGCCGCCGCGCCCGGTTCAGCTAGAGCCCGGCGCGCGCAGCACGCTGTACATCCCGGTGCGCGCGCAGGACGGTTACGGTGAAGGGGAAGTTATCGCGCTTGTTACCGGGCTTCAGTTGCCGGGTGAAACGTTTGTCCCTCAGCACAAGAGCTGGAAGATAGGCGTGCGTCCCGCATACCCGGCGCAAACGGTGAATACCGGCGCCATGCTCAACCCCGGCGAGTCCTGGACCGCGCCGGTGCAGCACAGCAGCGGCTTATCGACTGCCACTTTACAGGGGCAACTGCTGCTGAGCGGCAAACCGCCGCTGAACCTGGCGCGCTATATTCGTGAGCTACAGGCGTATCCGTACGGCTGTCTGGAACAAACCACCAGCGGCCTGTTCCCGTCGCTCTACACTAACGCCGCGCAGCTGGCGGCGCTGGGCATCAAGGGCGACACTGATGATAAACGCCGCACCGCCATTGATATCGGGATCTCCCGCCTGCTGCAAATGCAGCGTGACGACGGTGGTTTTGCGCTGTGGGATAGAAATGGTCCGGAAGAGTACTGGCTGACCGCTTATGTGACGGATTTCCTGGTTCGTGCGGGAGAACAGGGCTACAGCGTTCCCGCTGACGCGGTCAATAAAGCCAATAACCGCCTGCTGCGCTATTTGCAGGATCCGGGCATGATGTCCATCCGCTACAGTGACGACACCCAGGCCAGTAAATTCGCCGTGCAGGCCTATGCTGCGCTGGTGCTGGCGCGCCAGCAAAAAGCGCCGCTTGGGGCATTGCGTGAAATCTGGGATCGTCAGGCCCAGGCTGCTTCCGGGCTCCCGCTGATGCAGCTGGGCGTGGCGCTGAAGCTGATGGGCGACGGGCCGCGCAGCCAGCAGGCAATGGATCAGGCGATGAAAACGCCGCGCAAAGAGAGCAAAACCTGGATTGCGGATTATGGCAGCCAGCTTCGCGATAACGCCCTGATGCTCGCTCTCCTTGAAGAGAATAAGCTGCTGCCGGAGGCGCAAATTACGTTACTGAACGGCTTGTCTGAACAGGCATTTAGCCAGCGCTGGCTCTCCACGCAGGAAAGTAACGCCCTGTTTCTTGCCGGACGTTCGCTGCAAAACCTCAGCGGCGCCTGGCAGGCCACCACCAGCCTCTCCGATCAGACGCTGAACAGTGAAAAATCGCAGGTACAAAACGTGAACGGTGCTCAGCTTGACGGTTTGCAGGTCACCAACATTGGCGCCGCGCCGCTGTGGGTGCGCCTCGACAGTACCGGTTATCCGGAATATGCCCCGCAGCCCTCTTCGAAGGTTCTGAGCATCCAGCGTCATATACTGTCCCTGGACGGCAGCACGAAATCGCTCTCATCGGTGAAGAGCGGGGAACTGGTTCTGGTGTGGCTGGAAGTGAAGGCCAGCCAGAACGTGCCGGATGCCCTGGTGGTGGATCTGCTCCCGGCAGGTCTGGAGCTGGAAAATCAGAATCTGGCGAGCAGCAGCGCCAGCCTGCCGGACAGTGGCAGTGAGGTGCAAAACCTGCTTAATCAGATGCAGCAGTCTGATATCCAGCACATGGAATTCCGCGACGATCGCTTTGTGGCCGCCGTGCCGGTCAACGAAGGTCAGCCGGTCACGCTGGTTTATCTGGCACGTGCCGTTACGCCGGGAACCTACCAGGTGCCTGTTCCGATGGTCGAGTCCATGTACGTTCCGCAGTGGCGAGCAACGGGGGCGGCCAGTGGCCCGCTGATCGTTGTACCGTAAAATGCGGATAACGCGCCTGATTCGCTCCCGCTGGCTGTGGCTGGCGGGAGCGCTTCTCGTTTTAGGGGGACTGATTGTCGTCGCTGACCGCGTCTGGCCGTTGCCCCTGAAAGAGGTCAACCCTGCGCGAGTGGTCGTGGATGAGCAGGGCGTCCCGCTATGGCGTTTTGCCGACAGCGAAGGTATCTGGCGCTATCCGGTTACCATTGAAGATGTCTCCCCACGCTATCTGGAAGCGCTGATCCAGTATGAAGATCGCTGGTTCTGGAACCACCCTGGCGTCAATCCGCTTTCTGTACTGCGTGCCGCCTGGCAGGATCTCACTTCCGGGAGAGTCGTGTCAGGCGGGAGCACGCTGACCATGCAGGTGGCGCGCCTGCTTGATCCGCATCCGCGTACCTTTGGCGGCAAAATTCGCCAGCTGTGGCGGGCGATGCAGCTGGAGTGGCATCTCTCCAAGCGTGACATTCTTACGCTGTATCTAAACCGTGCCCCGTTTGGCGGCACGTTGCAGGGCGTGGGCGCTGCAAGCTGGACTTATCTTGGAAAGCCGCCCTCACGGCTGAGCTATTCCGACGCGGCGCTGCTGGCGGTGCTGCCGCAGGCGCCAAGCCGTCTGCGCCCGGACCGCTGGCCGGCGCGTGCGGAAGCGGCGCGTAACAAAGTGCTCGACCGCATGTTGACTCAGGGCGTGTGGTCAGAGAAGCAGGTGAAAGAGTCCCGTGAAGAACCGGTGTGGCTGGCTCCCCGGCAGATGCCGCAGCTGGCGCCGCTCTTTTCACGCATGATGCTCAGTAAAAGTCATGACACAAAAATAGTCACCACGCTGGATGCAGCTCTGCAAAGACAGCTTGAAGAGCTGGCAATGAACTGGAAATCGCGCCTGCCCGCCCGCAGTTCGCTGGCGATGATCGTTGTGGATCATACGTCCATGAAGGTACGTGGCTGGGTTGGTTCGGTAGATATCAATGATGACAGCCGTTTTAGCCACGTGGATATGGTCAATGCGATCCGATCCCCGGGATCGGTTCTCAAGCCATTCATCTATGGCATGGCGCTGGACGAGGGTCTCATCCATCCCGCCTCGCTGCTTCAGGATGTCCCAAGAAAAACGGGAGATTATCGTCCCGGCAACTTTGACAGTGGCTTTCACGGGCCGGTCAGCATGAGCGAAGCCCTGGTGCGTTCCCTCAACCTGCCTGCTGTGCAGGTACTGGAAGCGTACGGTCCAAAACGCTTTGCAGGCATGCTGAGCAACGCGGGATTACCGCTCATTCTCCCTGCGGGTGCGCAGCCCAATCTCTCCCTGATTCTGGGAGGCGCCGGGGCGCGCCTGGCTGATATCGCTGCCGCCTACAGCGCTTTTGCGCGTCAGGGTAAGGCGGGCCGACTGCGTTTACAGCCTGGCGATCCGCTGATCGAACGTCCGCTGCTGTCGCAGGGCGCGGCGTGGATTATTCGTCGCATACTTGCCAACGAAGCGCAGCCCCTGCCGGACAGCGCGCTGCCCCAGGTTGCGCCGCTGGCCTGGAAAACGGGCACCAGCTACGGCTACCGGGATGCCTGGGCCATCGGGCTGAATGCCCGCTATGTCATCGGTATCTGGACTGGACGTCCGGACGGTACGCCCGTTGCGGGGCAATTTGGTTTCGCCAGCGCGGTTCCGCTCCTTAATCAGGTGAATAACATGCTTCAGTCACGCTCAATGGTGGATGAAGCGCGTCTGCCGCGCGATCCGCGTCCTGCCAGCGTTGGACGGGGCGTGATTTGCTGGCCAGGCGGCCAGTTTCTGCCTGAAGGCAGCGAAAACTGTCGGCGTCGGCTGTCAACCTGGCTGCTTGAAGGCAGTGAACCACCTACGCTGCTGTTGCCGGAACAGGAAGGGATTCGCGGGATCCGTTTCCCGGTCTGGCTGGATAAGGCAGGAAAACGCGTCGCGGCGGATTGTCCGGATGCCACAGAGAAAGTGCTGGATGTCTGGCCGTTGCCGCTGGAGCCCTGGCTGCCTGCTGCCGAAAAACGGGCTGCTCGTCTCCCCGCCCGTTCCGGGGTTTGCCCCCCGCTGGATAACCACAATGCAGCACCGCTGATGCTGTCAGGCATCAGGGAAGGGGCGGTCATTAAACGTCTTCCGGGCGAGAAAAATATGACCCTCTTCGTTTCAACCAGCGGCGGGGAGGGGCAGCGATGGTGGTTTTTGAACGGCGAGCTGCTGGACGGCCATCAAAAGAATTATTCATTACAATTATATTTGCCGGGTAAATATCAATTAATTGTATTAGATGAAACAGGACAAACGGCGACGGTGAATTTTGAATTAGATCGCTAAGTGTTACTCCTGAAGAGTTAGCTTGATAATTATCAATATTCGTTCCTGAAAAAAAACGAGAATGCGTTTTTATTTTCAGGAACGAGCAATGAAAAAAAATAAACATCAGGGAGAGGGGATTATTCCCGCCATATCCCGGCGTCAGTTTATTCAGGCAGGATCGGCGCTCGCCGCCCTGCCGTTTGTCATCAAAACGGGCAAAGCACAGGCACAGGGCGCGGCGGTATCGGACGCTACGCCTGAAGAAAAAGTGGTGCAAACCTGTAGCACGTTTGACTGCGGCGGTAAGTGCGATATTCGTGCTCACGTCAGTGAAGGCGTCGTGACCCGAATTTCAACGCGTCCGGATAACGCGCTGGATCCGCAAATGCCGATAATGCGCGCCTGCGTTCGTGGTCGGGCTTATCGGAAATTTGTTTATCATCCCGATCGGCTAAAATATCCAATGAAACGCGTCGGTAAACGTGGCGAAGGAAAATTCGAGCGTATTACCTGGGATGAAGCCACCACCCTAATTGCGAATCATTTAAAAACCATTACGCAAAAATACGGTGCGGCTTCACGCTATGTTCATGTGGGTACGGCGGTTTCCGGCGGGACGTTCTCCGGCGACAAGATGGTTCGTCGTCTGCTGAACTTAACCGGCGGCTATCTCGAAAGCTATCACTCGGTCAGTATGGGTAACACGGCGGCAGCCACCCCGTATACCTACGGCACCGCCGCCAGCGGCAGCTCTCTGGACACGCTGCTGGACACCAAGCTGGTCATTCTCTGGGGGCATAACCCGACTGAAACGATCTTCGGGCACAGCAATCACTTCTATCAGAAGATGAAGCAAAACGGGACGCGCTTTATCGTTGTTGACCCACGCTATTCCGATACGGTTTCCTCCCTGGCCGACCAGTGGATCCCGCTGCTCCCCACAACAGACAACGCCCTGATGGACGCGATGATGTACGTGATCGTCACGGAGAATCTGCACGATCGCGACTTTATTCAGCGCTATACCCTGGGCTTTGACGAAGACGCCATGCCGGAAGGCGTTCCGGCTAATGAATCCCTGATGGCTTATCTGAGCGGCGCAAAAGATGGCGTGGCGAAAACGCCCGAGTGGGCAGAGAAAATCACCCACGTGCCTGCGCAGACCATTCGTCAACTGGCGCGCGACTACGCAACCACCAAACCCGCCGCGCTGATCCAGGGCTGGGGGCCGCAGCGCCATAACTGCGGCGAGCGCACCGCACGCGGCTCGACGTTGCTGGCCACGCTGACGGGTAACGTCGGGGTAAAGGGCGGCTGGGCAGCAGGCTATGGCGGCTGCGCAAACCGGAAATTTGCCGCAGGTCCCGAAATGCCGGAAAACCCGGTGAAGGCCAAAATATCGGTAATGAACTGGGTGCAGGCCGCCGATGATGCTTCTAAGGTCACCGCGGAAGACGGCCTTAAAGATGCCGCGAAGCTGGACAGCAATATCCGCATCCTGTTCTCGCTGGCGGGCAACTATCTGGCTAACCAGAACCCGGATCTGCATCAGGCAACCCGTGTTCTGGAAGACGAGTCGAAAATCGAGTTCATCGTCGCAAGCGATCTGTTTATGACGCCGAGCGCCAGGTACGCCGACCTTCTTTTACCGGAAACCAGCTTCATGGAACGCTGGAATATCGGCGAAACCTGGGGCACCGCAAGCTATCTCATCCTGTCAGAGAAGCTGATTGAACCCGAATTCGAACGCCGTTCAGATTACGACTGGCTGCGGGAAGTTGCTGCTAAGCTTGGCGTCGAACCTGCATTCAGCGAAGGCCGTGATGAAAAAGCCTGGATTGAGCACATCTGGGAACAGACGCGGCTCGCCATGCCAGACGAAAATCTGCCGGACTTCGCGACGCTTCAGAAGACGCGCCAGCACCTCTTCAAAAGCGCGCCGTTTGTCGCCTTTGAAGACAACATTCGCGATCCGCAGAATCATCCGTTCCCGACGCCCTCCGGGAAAATTGAGATCTTCTCGAAGCGTCTGTACGACATGCATCATCCGGAAATTCCGGCGCTGTCGCACTACGTGCCTGCCCATGAAGGGCCGGAAGACGAGCTGGCGAAACGCTTCCCGCTCCAGCTGATCACCTGGAAGGGGAAAAACCGCGCTAACTCCACCCAGTACGCCAACCCGTGGCTGATTGAAGCTCAGCAGCAAAAGCTGTGGATCAACCCGCAGGACGCGCAGAAGCGCGGCATTGCGCAGGGGGATACCGTGCGTATTCATAACGCCCGCGGCATTTGCGAGATCCCGGCGGAGGTCACGCCGCGCATTATTCCAGGCGTTGTCGCCATGCAGGCTGGCGCCTGGTGGCAGCCGGACGCGCAGGGTATCGATAAGGGCGGCTGCGCGAACGTGCTCAGTTCTGCCCGTATTACCGCGCTTGCGAAAGGGAATTCCCATCAAACCATGCTGGTGGAGGTAGCTAAAGCATGAGTCAGTTTAAACACTACGCGCCGGTGAGCGACAAACAGCTGGGTTTTTATATCGACTCTTCTCGCTGCTCGGGCTGCAAGGCCTGCCAGGTGGCATGCAAAGATAAAAACAACCTTGAGGTCGGACGTCGTTTCCGTCGTGTTTATGAAGTGAACGGCGGGAGCTTTATCCCGACCGGGCAGGGCGGCGTCAGCAATAACGTTTTTGCCTACACGCTCTCTATTTCCTGTAACCACTGTGCAGACCCAATCTGCACCAAAAACTGTCCGACCACCGCGATGCATAAGCGTCAGGGGGACGGCATTGTGCGTGTTGATACGGATAAGTGCGTGGGTTGCGGGTACTGCGCGTGGTCTTGCCCTTACGGCGCGCCCCAGCTCAACGAGCAGACCGGGCAGATGTCCAAATGTGATTTCTGCGTGGATCTCCAGGCGAAGGAAGAACAGCCCGTCTGCGTGGCAACCTGTCCACTCGAAGCGATTAAATTCGGGCCGATTGATGAACTGCGGGCGAAGTATGGTGCGGTCTGTGATGTGAAAGGGTTACCTGATTCCTCCATCACCAAACCAAACCTGGTGATCAAGGCGCATCAGGGCGCAGAGAAAGAGGGGAAACGTCATGCATGAGTTACCGCTGCTGATTTTTACGCTGTTCCTGCAAGGATCGGTTGGCGTTACGCTCTGGCTGGCGTTCGGGGGCGCGTACGCTTCGCAACGTAGCGCGCTGCTTCCTGCTGTCGGCGCGTTTATGCTGGCAAGCCTTGGGCTGCTCGCCTCAGCGCTGCACATGGGCTATCCGCTCAATGCGCTTAACGCGCTGCGCCACGTCTCCAGCTCCTGGCTGAGCCGTGAGATCATCTTTGCCAGCCTTTACCTTGCGGCGCTTGGTCTCGCCGTGCTGCTGATGTTTGTCAAAAAGCCGGGCTGGAAGCCGCTGCTGGTTGTGGCAGGTCTGGTGGGGCTGGTCGACGTGTTCTGCATGGCGCAAATCTACATGCATGCGTCCGTGGTGACGTGGCAGCACATTAACACGCTGGTGCTGTTTATCGGCTCGGTGGGGATCATCGGCTCAGCCTGCATGGCCTGTGCGCCGCATGCCCGCATCAACGTCCGTGCGGCGGTGGGCGTTGTCACGCTGCTGGTGCTTGTGCGTCTGGTGATGCAGCCCGTCTGGCTGGCGGACATCACTGCCATGGACAACGCCGTAGTGACGTTCCCTCACGCTCCGCTACGGATGCTGGAGCAACTGCGCACCGTGCATCTGCTGAGCTGGTGCGTTTCTGTTGCGGGTCTGCTGTGCTTTGCTGCGGGTGGCTTAAGAGTGGCGCGCGGCACAATGCTGCTGGGCAGCGCCTTGCTGATTGTGGGTGAGCTGATGCTGCGCTTCGTTTTCTTCAGTATTGGCTGATGGGCGGATTAACGTTTGCCCCGGCGATGGACGTGACGCAGGCGTGCGTCCGTCGCCGTTTTCGCCACGCTTCCTGCTGCGCCTGTGCGGACGCCTGTCCTGTGCAGGCTTTTTCTTTTACGGACGCAGGCATCTCGGTTGATGAGAGCCGCTGTATTGAATGCGGTGACTGCCTGTTTGTCTGCCCTACGGAGGCGATCGCCGGCATCACGCCGCGAAAACGCTTTCTGTATGGCGATACGCTGGTTGGGCCTTTTACTGAACGCGCGCCCGGGGTGAATGAGCTGCTGCTGTGGCACGTGCAGCACCACGTTCGTTTTATCAGTATCGACGCGGAGCAGTACCCTGACTGGTTGCTGGCGATTGCCCGGCTCAATCTTGCGCTTCGTCGACGCGGTGAAGCGGCGTGGGCGTTTAAACTGATACCCGCCAGCGAGGTGAATATCGCCCGCCGCGCGCTGATGCACGTACCCCGCGAAGATGTCCGGGCCTGTAGCGTCGTGCCCGGTCAGCGTGAACTGCGCAGGGCGTTTTCTGCGTTTAGCGAGGCAGATATCACCCTCGACGCCGAAACGTGCGTACTGTGCGGCGCGTGCTGGCGGAGCTGTACGGAAAACGCGATTCGGTTTGAAAACGCTGAACTGGTCGTGGAAACCGGGCGCTGTACCGGCTGCGGCGGCTGCGAAGCGGTGTGCCAGCATGGGGCGATAAAAGTGACGCAAACTGAGGGGACAGCGAAAAGCGTGGCCATACCGGCATATGAAGCCGTTTGCCTGGCGTGCCACCGTCATTTCTGGTCATTTACGCCTGATGAAAAGCAGTGTCCGCTCTGTTTTCACCATCAATACGGTATGCGAAATATGGGCTGTTGCTAATCTTCGTCTCATTTTAAAAAAATGTTATGTATAACCATAGGCAATGGCGCTATTGCTCTTTATAATCCGCGCCACACCATACTCAGGTATGCAAAAACAACAGAACATTTTACAGAGGTTATCAATGGCTATTGAACGTACTTTTTCCATCATCAAACCAAACGCGGTGGCAAAAAACGTTATTGGCAGCATCTTCGCTCGCTTTGAATCAGCAGGGTTTAAGATCGTTGGCACCAAAATGCTGCACCTGACCGTTGAGCAGGCTCGTGGTTTCTACGCTGAGCACGAAGGTCGCCCATTCTTTAACGGTCTGGTCGAGTTCATGACTTCTGGCCCAATCGTGGTATCCGTACTGGAAGGCGAAAACGCGGTACAGCGTCACCGTGACCTGCTGGGTGCAACCAACCCGGACAACGCGCTGGCCGGTACTCTGCGCGCTGACTACGCAGACAGCTTCACCGAGAACGGCACCCACGGTTCCGACTCCGTTGAATCTGCTGCGCGCGAAATCGCGTTCTTCTTCGCTGAAGGCGAAGTGTGCCCGCGCACTCGCTAATAATTTCGTAAATGCCGCGTGCAAACGTGGCATCCCTGCGCCAGACTTTGTACAATGCAACGCCCCGGACGAGCAGACTGCTTACCGGGGCGTTTCTTTTCAACCCACCAAGGGCCACAACGTGTAACAACGAGGCCGGAAAATATTATGTCTGAATTAGTGAATACCTCCGAAGTCGCCATTCCTGCGGTTCCCAATAAAAATGGAAAAATTAACCTGCTGGACCTGAACCGTCAGCAGATGCGCGAGTTCTTTAAAGAGATGGGCGAGAAGCCGTTTCGTGCCGATCAGGTCATGAAATGGATGTACCACTATTGCAGCGACAACTTTGATGACATGACGGACATCAACAAAGTGCTGCGCAATAAGCTTAAAGAAGTGGCGGAAATCCGCGCGCCGGAAGTGGTGGAAGAGCAACGCTCCTCGGATGGCACCATCAAGTGGGCCATTGCCGTTGGCGATCAGCGCGTTGAAACCGTGTATATCCCGGAAGACGATCGCGCCACGCTGTGCGTCTCTTCTCAGGTGGGCTGTGCGCTGGAGTGCAAATTCTGCTCGACGGCGCAGCAGGGCTTTAACCGTAACCTGCGCGTGTCGGAAATCATCGGCCAGGTCTGGCGTGCCGCGAAAATCGTGGGCGCGGCGAAAGTCACCGGTACGCGTCCCATCACCAACGTGGTGATGATGGGGATGGGTGAACCGCTGCTGAACCTGACCAACGTCGTGCCAGCGATGGAAATCATGCTCGACGACTTCGGTTTTGGTCTGTCCAAGCGCCGCGTGACGCTCTCTACTTCCGGCGTTGTGCCTGCGCTGGACAAGCTGGGCGACATGATTGACGTCGCGCTGGCAATCTCCCTTCACGCGCCAAACGACGCCATCCGTGACGAAATTGTGCCGATCAACAAAAAGTACAATATCGAAACCTTCCTGGCCGGCGTGCGCCGTTACCTGGAGAAATCCAACGCCAACCAGGGCCGCGTGACCATCGAATACGTGATGCTGGATCATGTCAACGACGGTACCGAGCATGCTCACGAGCTGGCAGAACTGCTGAAAGATACGCCGTGCAAGATCAACCTGATCCCATGGAACCCGTTCCCGGGCGCGCCGTATGGCCGTAGCTCAAACAGCCGTATCGATCGCTTCTCCAAAGTGCTGATGGAGTATGGTTTCACCACCATCGTGCGTAAAACGCGTGGTGATGATATTGACGCAGCCTGTGGTCAGCTGGCGGGTGACGTTATTGACCGTACCAAACGTACGCTGCGCAAGCGCATGCAGGGTGAGTCAATCGCGGTTAAAACCGTCTGATTATTATGCAGACACGGCGCATTTTTTGCGCCGTGAAGCATTAATTTACTGAATAATCAGCCACAATCATTACAACTGATTAATAATTACGGTGCGTTTCATACGACTTTCGGGCAGTATGTAACGACGTAACAACAGTTTAGCGTGAAGGCCCGCCAGCGCTGTCATCTGCGGCCCGACAGTCTTATACTGTTTGTTCCAGGTTAACTGACCTGAAGTTTCGCGGTGCGGGTGGCATTGTGACTCACCGGCACCTGAACCCTTATTTTCACGTACCAGTAGTTGTAGCGAATGAATACTGAAGCCACTCACGATCAAAATGCAGCACTCTCCACTGGCGTTCGTCTTCGCAACGCCCGTGAACAACTCGGACTCAGCCAGCAAGCCGTTGCAGAACGCCTGTGCCTGAAGGTGTCCACCGTTCGCGACATTGAAGAAGATAAGGCTCCTGCCGATCTGGCTTCAACGTTTCTGCGCGGCTATATCCGTTCTTACGCCAAACTGGTTCATATCCCTGAAGACGAATTACTGCCGATGATGGAGAAGCAGGCGCCGGTACGTGCAGCAAAAGTGGCGCCGATGCAAAGCTTCTCGCTGGGTAAGCGTCGTAAAAAACGCGATGGCTGGCTGATGAGCTTTACCTGGCTGGTTCTGTTTGTGGTTGTCGGCCTGACGGGCGCATGGTGGTGGCAAAACCACAAAGCGCAGCAGGAAGAGATCACCACCATGGCCGATCAGTCCTCCGCTGAGCTTAATCAATCCAACGGTGCACAAAGCGTGCCGCTGAGTACGGAAGGGGCTTCGACCTCCAGCGAACCGCAGACGGCAGCAGCGAACGCGCCTGCAACCGAAGCTGCTCCAGCGCCAGAGGCGACGGCGAATACCGCGCCAGCCACCCAGGCTCAGGATCAGAATGCGGTGGTATCGCCTTCACAGGCAAATGTTGATACCGCACCTGCGGCAACGGCACAGACGGATAACACCGCGGCGTCGCTGCCAACTGACCCGGCTGGAACGGCGGCCCCTGCCGTTGACCCGAATGCGCTGGTGATGAATTTTACGGCGGATTGCTGGCTGGAAGTGACTGACGCAACAGGTAAAAAGCTGTTCAGCGGCCTGCAACGCAAAGATGGCACGTTAAATCTAACGGGCCAGGCACCTTACAAGCTTAAAATCGGCGCACCGGCAGCGGTACAGATCCAGTATCAAGGAAAACCTGTCGATCTGAGCCGCTTTATCAGAACTAACCAGGTTGCGCGTCTTACCGTTAATGCCGAACAATCAGCAGCACAGTAACAGACGGGCAATGCGGGAGATTTTACATGCATAACCAGGCTCCTATTCAACGTAGAAAATCGAAACGGATTTACGTTGGGAACGTGCCAATCGGCGATGGGGCGCCTATCGCCGTCCAGTCGATGACCAATACGCGCACCACGGACGTGGAAGCGACGGTCAATCAGATCAAAGCGTTAGAGCGCGTAGGCGCGGACATTGTCCGCGTCTCTGTGCCGACCATGGACGCCGCTGAGGCGTTCAAACTGATCAAACAGCAGGTGAGCGTGCCGCTGGTTGCCGATATTCACTTCGATTACCGTATCGCGCTGAAAGTCGCTGAATACGGTGTCGATTGCCTGCGCATTAACCCAGGCAACATCGGCAATGAAGAACGCATTCGCATGGTGGTTGACTGCGCCCGCGACAAAAACATTCCAATCCGTATCGGCGTGAACGCCGGCTCTCTGGAAAAAGATCTCCAGGAAAAGTATGGCGAGCCAACGCCGCAGGCGCTGCTCGAATCCGCCATGCGTCACGTCGATCATCTGGATCGCCTTAACTTCGAACAGTTCAAAGTGAGCGTAAAAGCCTCTGACGTTTTCCTGGCCGTTGAATCGTATCGCCTGCTGGCGAAACAGATCGATCAGCCGCTGCATCTTGGGATCACCGAGGCGGGCGGTCTGCGCAGCGGTTCGGTAAAATCGGCGATTGGCCTTGGCCTGCTGCTCTCTGAAGGCATCGGCGACACGTTACGCGTCTCTCTGGCGGCCGATCCGGTGGAAGAGATCAAAGTCGGTTTCGATATCCTGAAATCACTGCGCATCCGCGCGCGCGGGATCAACTTCATTGCCTGCCCAACCTGTTCACGTCAGGAATTTGACGTGATCGGCACCGTGAACGCCCTGGAGCAGCGCCTGGAAGACATCATCACCCCGATGGACGTGTCCATCATCGGTTGCGTGGTGAACGGTCCGGGTGAAGCGCTGGTGTCCACGCTGGGCGTGACCGGCGGTAACAAGAAAAGTGGTCTCTATGAAGATGGCGTTCGTAAAGATCGTCTGGATAATAGCGACATGATCGACCAGCTCGAAGCCCGCATTCGCGCAAAAGCGACGATGATGGACGAAGCGCAGCGCATCAGCGTTCAGCAGGTTGAAAAATAACGTGATGGGAAGCAGGCTGCTTCCCATGTATGATTGAGCCCATTCTTTGGGTTCTTTTTTGTATATAGAAAGAGAATAAACGTGGCAAAAAACATTCAAGCCATCCGCGGCATGAACGATTATCTGCCTGGCGAAACCGCCATCTGGCAGCGCATTGAAGGCACACTGAAGCAGGTGCTCGGCAGCTACGGTTACAGCGAAATTCGTTTGCCGATTGTAGAGCAGACCCCGTTATTCAAACGCGCGATCGGTGAAGTGACCGACGTGGTTGAAAAAGAGATGTATACCTTTGAGGACCGCAACGGCGACAGCCTGACCCTGCGTCCTGAGGGGACGGCGGGTTGCGTACGCGCCGGCATCGAACATGGTCTCCTGTACAATCAGGAGCAGCGCCTGTGGTATATCGGCCCGATGTTCCGCCACGAACGTCCGCAGAAAGGCCGCTATCGTCAGTTCAACCAGCTTGGCGTGGAAGTGTTTGGCCTGCAAGGCCCAGATATCGACGCTGAACTGATTATGCTGACTGCCCGCTGGTGGCGTGCGCTCGGTATTTCTGAGCACGTTTCACTGGAGCTGAACTCAATCGGTTCTCTGGAAGCGCGTGCGAACTATCGCGATGCGCTGGTGGCATTCCTGGAACAGCATAAAGAGAAGCTGGACGACGATTGTAAGCGTCGTATGTACAGCAACCCGCTGCGCGTGCTGGATTCCAAAAACCCTGACGTTCAGGCGCTGCTGAATGATGCCCCTGCACTGGGTGACTACCTGGACGAAGATTCCCGCGAACACTTTGCCGGCCTGTGCAAGCTGCTTGAAGCGGCGGGCATTGCCTATACCGTTAACCAGCGTCTGGTTCGCGGTCTGGACTACTACAACCGCACCGTATTTGAGTGGGTCACCTCCAGCCTCGGTTCACAGGGCACCGTGTGTGCCGGCGGTCGTTATGACGGTCTGGTTGAGCAACTGGGTGGTCGTGCAGCACCGGCCGTTGGCTTCGCGATGGGCCTTGAGCGACTTGTTTTGCTGGTTCAGGCAGTTAATCCGGAATTTAAAGCCGATCCTGTTGTCGATATATACCTGGTGGCCTCAGGTGCGGATACGCAGTCTGCGGCGATGCAGCTTGCCGAACGCGTGCGCGATGCGCTGCCGGACGTTAAGCTGATGACCAACCACGGCGGCGGCAACTTTAAAAAACAGTTTGCTCGTGCCGATAAGTGGGGCGCAAGTATCGCACTGGTGCTGGGTGAGTCCGAAGTGGCCAACGGCGAAGTGGTAGTAAAAGACCTGCGCTCTGGTGAGCAAACTACGGTAACGCAGGACGGCGTTGCGGCACACTTGCGCACTCTATTAGGCTAAGGAGAAGGACTGCGTGGAAATTTACGAGAACGAACACGACCAGGTGGATGCGGTTAAACGCTTCTTTGCCGAAAACGGCAAGGCATTGGTTGTTGGGGTTATTTTAGGTGTAGGTGCGCTGGTAGGCTGGCGTTACTGGAACAATCATCAGGCTGACTCTGCTCGCGGTTCGTCCCTGAACTACGAAAATACCGTTAGCGCAATCAGTGCCGATCGGCCGCAAACCCTGGCGGCCGCGGAAAAATTTGCCGCTGATAACAAAAACACCTACGGCGCACTGGCTGCGCTGGAAGTGGCTCAGCAGTATGTTGATAAAAACGAACTGGACAAAGCCGCTGCGCAGCTGTCCCAGGGGCTTGCTGCTGCCAGTGACGAAAATCTGAAAGCGGTAATTAATCTGCGCCTGGCACGTATTCAGGTTCAGCAGAAAAAAGCTGACGACGCGCTGAAAACGCTTGATACCATCAAAGGCGAAGGCTTTGCCGCCATCGTTGCCGATCTCCGCGGTGAAGCACTGCTGAGCAAAGGTGACAAGGCGGGCGCGCGCAAAGCGTGGCAAGCTGGCGTGGATAGCAAAGCTTCACCTGCGCTGAGCGAAATGATGCAGATGAAAATAAATAATTTGTCCGTCTGAGAGGGACCCAATGCAATTGCGTAAATTACTTCTGCCAGGACTGCTTTCTGTTACGTTATTAAGCGGTTGTTCACTGTTCAGTGGTGAAGAAGACGTTGTCAAAATGTCCCCGCTGCCGACGGTTGAAAACCAGTTCACGCCATCCACCGCCTGGGATACCTCCGTGGGTGATGGTATTGGCGATTTTTATTCCAACCTGCACCCGGCGTTTGCTGACGGCGTGGTCTATGCAGCCGATCGCAAAGGCACCGTCAAAGCGCTGAACGCGGATGACGGAAAAGAAGTGTGGTCCATTAACCTGGCGGAAAAAGACGGCTGGTTCTCCCGTAAGCCTGCACTGCTTTCTGGCGGCCTGACCGTTGCCGGTGGTCATGTGTACGTGGGCAGCGAAAAAGCGCAGGTTTACGCGCTGAATGCCAGCGACGGTTCTGTTGCATGGCAGACCGCCGTTGCCGGTGAATCCTTGTCTCGTCCGGTCGTGAGCGACGGGCTGGTGCTGATCCATACCAGCAACGGCCAGCTTCAGGCGCTGAACGAAGCCGACGGTCTGGTCAAATGGACCGTTAACCTGGATATGCCAGCGCTGTCTCTGCGCGGTGAATCTGCTCCGGCGACCGCCTTCGGCGCCGCTATTGTGGGCGGTGACAACGGCCGCGTCAGTGCGGTACTGATGCAGCAGGGTCAGATGATCTGGCAGCAGCGTATCTCTCAGGCGACCGGTTCAACTGAAATTGACCGTCTGAGCGACGTGGACACGACCCCAGTTATCGTTGACGGTGTCGTTTACGCGCTGGCGTATAACGGCAACCTGACGGCGCTGGATCTGCGTAGCGGCCAGATCATGTGGAAACGTGAACTGGGCTCCGTGAACGATTTCATCGTCGACGGCAACCGTATTTATATGGTGGATCAGAACGACCGTCTGCTGGCGCTGAGCACCGAAGGTGGCGTGACGCTGTGGACGCAGAGCGATCTGCTGCACCGTCTGCTGACCGCACCGGCACTGTATAACGGCAGCCTGGTGGTGGGCGACAGCGAAGGCTATATGCACTGGATCGATCCAGAGAATGGCCGCTTCGTGGCGCAGCAGAAAGTGGACGGCTCAGGCTTCCTGACCGACCCGGTTGTGGCTGACGGCAAACTGCTGATTCAGGCAAAAGACGGCACGCTGTACGCGATCACGCGTTAATTACACGGCGGTTGTAGTATACTAAACGGCTCCTGTTCACTCAGGAGCCGTTTTGACATTTTTAAAAACGCCGCGAAAGCGACGTTATTTTGAATTTTATGAGGCTTCAAACATGGTACCTGTGGTCGCGCTTGTCGGGCGCCCTAACGTTGGAAAATCCACTCTTTTTAACCGTTTAACACGCACCCGTGATGCGCTGGTTGCGGATTTCCCGGGGCTGACGCGTGACCGTAAGTACGGTCGTGCAGAGGTGGAAGGACGCGAGTTCATCTGTATCGATACCGGGGGTATTGACGGTACGGAAGACGGCGTAGAAACCCGCATGGCAGAGCAGTCTCTGCTGGCTATCGAAGAAGCGGACGTGGTTCTGTTTATGGTGGATGCGCGCGCTGGCCTGATGCCGGCGGATTCTGCTATTGCCAAACATCTGCGTTCACGCGAAAAGCCAACCTTCCTGGTGGCGAACAAAACTGACGGTATCGATGCCGATCAGGCCGTTGCGGATTTCTGGTCTTTAGGCCTGGGCGATATTTATCCTATTGCGGCTTCGCATGGCCGCGGCGTGACCAGCCTGCTGGAAACCGTTCTTCTGCCGTGGGTGGATGAAGTGAACCCGCCGGAAGAGGTGGATGAAGACGCCGAATACTGGGCGCAGTTTGAAACCGGAGAAGAAGGCGAGGAAGAGCCGGAAGACGACTTCAACCCGCAGGATCTGCCTATTAAGCTGGCTATCGTTGGTCGTCCTAACGTAGGTAAGTCTACGCTTACTAACCGTATTCTGGGTGAAGAACGCGTGGTGGTTTACGACATGCCGGGCACAACGCGTGACAGCATTTATATTCCAATGCAGCGCGATGAACGTGAGTATGTCCTTATCGACACCGCTGGCGTGCGTAAGCGCGGGAAAATCACCGATGTGGTGGAAAAATTCTCGGTGATCAAAACCCTTCAGGCGATTGAAGACGCGAACGTAGTGCTGCTGGTGATTGACGCACGTGAAGGTATCTCCGATCAGGATCTCTCTCTGCTCGGCTTTATCCTCAATAGTGGGCGCTCACTGGTTATCGTCGTCAACAAGTGGGACGGCCTGAGCAACGAGGTGCGTGAACAGGTGAAAGAGACCCTGGACTTCCGTCTGGGCTTTATCGACTTTGCCCGCGTACACTTTATCTCTGCCCTGCACGGCAGCGGCGTTGGTAACCTGTTCGAATCCGTGCGTGAAGCCTACGACAGCTCTACCCGCCGCCAGAGCACGGCGATGCTGACCCGTATCATGAATATGGCTGCGGAAGATCACCAGCCGCCGCTGGTGCGCGGTCGTCGCGTGAAGCTGAAATATGCCCACGCCGGTGGCTATAATCCGCCTATTGTGGTGATCCACGGCAACCAGGTGAAAGATCTGCCGGATTCCTACAAACGCTACCTGATGAACTACTTCCGCAAGTCGCTGGACGTAATGGGTACGCCTATCCGTATTCAGTTTAAGGAAGGGGAAAACCCGTTTGCGAATAAACGCAACACCCTGACGCCGAACCAGATGCGTAAGCGTAAGCGTTTGATTAAGCACATTAAGAAAAGCAAATAAGCCTTGCTCTTCCCACTGAAACCCGCGCCTGTCGCGGGTTTTTTTATGCCTGGCGGCAGGCCATTATTAAGTCTCTGTGATGTCAATCACTATTCACTTTTAACCATGTTTATATCTAAGAAAGTAGACAATCGTCGAATTTTCGTCTTAAAGTCCAGGGTTCGGTACTAGACAAAACTAGCGCCTGGTTATCAAATGGTTAACCAACTTTTCGCCGCATGTAAAAAATCGATCGGATACGTAACCGTTCGGCGTACATGCTGGTGTTTACAAGCACGACACATACCTTTTCGGGAGAATTATGCAATCCTCTGTTAATCAAAAAGAGAGCCGAACCTTCTTCGGCCATCCTTATCCGCTCGGTTCGCTGTTCTTCACCGAGATGTGGGAGCGTTTCTCGTTTTACGGTATTCGCCCGCTGCTAATCCTGTTTATGGCCGCCACCGTCTATGACGGCGGGATGGGCCTGGCGCGCGAAAACGCCTCGGCGATTGTCGGTATCTTTGCCGGAACCATGTACCTGGCCGCGCTGCCGGGCGGCTGGCTGGCGGATAACTGGCTCGGCCAGCAGCGTGCCGTCTGGTACGGTTCGATTCTGATTGCGCTTGGTCACCTGTCGATCGCGCTGTCGGCCATCATGGGCGACAACCTGTTCTTCATCGGCCTGATGTTCATCGTGCTCGGCTCCGGCCTGTTTAAGACCTGTATCTCGGTCATGGTCGGTACCCTGTACAAAAAGGGCGACGCGCGTCGTGACGGCGGTTTCTCGCTGTTCTATATGGGCATCAACATGGGCTCGTTCATTGCCCCGCTGATTTCCGGCTGGCTGATCAAAACGCACGGCTGGCACTGGGGCTTTGGTATCGGCGGTATCGGGATGCTGGTGGCGCTGATCATCTTCCGCGTGTTTGCCGTTCCGGCCATGAAGCGCTATGACGCTGAAGTGGGTCTGGACTCTACCTGGAACAGCCCGGTGGTGAAACGTAACGGCGTAGGTGCCTGGCTGCTGGCGCTGGCGGTGGGTGTTGCAATCATCGTTACGTTGATTGCCCAGGGCGTGATTGTGATCAATCCGGTCGCGGTCGCCAGCGTGCTGGTGTATGTGATCGCCGCCTCCGTTGCGCTCTACTTTATCTACCTGTTCATCTTCGCCGGTCTGAACCGCAAAGAGCGCGCCCGGCTGCTGGTGTGCTTTATTCTGCTGGTCTCCGCCGCGTTCTTCTGGTCCGCTTTCGAGCAGAAGCCAACCTCCTTCAACCTGTTCGCCAACGACTACACTAACCGCATGATCGGTGATTTTGAAATCCCGGCGGTATGGTTCCAGTCGATTAATGCCCTGTTCATCATTCTGCTGGCCCCGGTATTTAGCTGGGCATGGCCGAAGCTGGCGAGCAATAATATTCGCCCGAGCAGCATCACCAAGTTCGTCATTGGTATTTTGTGTGCGGCAGGGGGCTTCGGGCTGATGATGCTGGCGGCACAGAACGTGCTGAGCAACGGTGGGGCAGGCGTATCGCCGTTCTGGCTGGTGGGCAGTATCCTGATGCTGACGCTCGGGGAACTGTGCCTGAGTCCAATCGGCCTGGCAACCATGACCCTGCTGGCACCGGAAAGAATGCGCGGCCAGATGATGGGCCTGTGGTTCTGCGCCAGTGCGCTGGGTAACCTGGCGGCGGGCCTCATTGGTGGGCACGTGAAGGCCGACCAGCTGGACATGCTGCCGGACCTCTTTGCCCGTTGCTCCATCGCGCTGCTGATTTGTGCTGCGGTGCTGATCGTCCTCATTGTTCCGGTACGTCGCATGCTGGAAAATGCGCAGACTAAACCGGCTACTGAAGCCTGATAATTCTCAGACTGCCGGGGCGGTTATCCTGCCCCGGCCCAACTTAACGGGAGAGAGCATGTCCATTACCTGTCCTGACTGCCACGCAGAGCTCGAGCCGCAAAACGGTGTCGCGCACTGCGACAGCTGCAATAAAGATATTCCCCTCGAAGCGCGCTGCCCTGACTGTCACCAGCCGCTTCAGGTACTCAAAGCCTGCGGCGCGGTGGATTACTTCTGTCAGAACGGCCACGGGCTGATCTCAAAAAAACGCGTCGAGTTCGTCAGGGCCGAAGCTTAATCGCACACGCAGCCTTCGCCTTTTTGCCACAGCTCAATCAGCGATTCCGGCGCTTCCTGCTCCGGAACCAGCACGATAATATCGGTATACTGCGCCTGATTGTGCCGGGTCCAAATGATCTGAATGCGAAAATAGCGCTGATCGCCGCTGCCCGGAGACGACGCCTGGCCCGGCGGCTGCCCGCGCGGGATAGCCTGTTCCAGAATATTCACCACGCGCTGACGCTGCGCCTCGTTGAGGGTGGAGAGGGCGATAGTGCGCTGACCGCTCAGCTTAGGAATAAAGGCGACGCCGCCTTCCCGGGCCAGCTCAACCACGGCGTCATCCGTCAGTTCCGGTACCTGCATTACAGTACTCCCACCTGTTCCCAGGCTTGTTTAATTGCCGCCCCAACGTCACTACCGGAGCGCTTCTCGCCGTGGGCGATCGTCAGTTTTGCGAAAGCGTCAAAATCGGCATCCTGCGCCAGATTGCGATCGCACATCGTGTCGTACCAGGCATAACCAGCTTTTTCCCAGGCGTAACCGCCGATTGCCGTCGCGGCCAGGTAAAACGCCCGGTTGGGGATGCCGGAGTTGAGATGTACGCCGCCGTTATCCTCGCGGGTCTTAATGAAATCTTTCATATGCCCGGGCTGCGGATCTTTGCCGAGCAGGGGATCGTTATAGGCGGTGCCCGGTTCAGACATAGAGCGCAGCCCTTTGCCGTTAATGCCTTCCGCCAGCAGTCCTTCGCCAATCAGCCAGTCTGCCCGATCGGCAGTCTGCTTAAGATGGTATTGCTTCACCAGCGAACCAAACACGTCGGATAACGACTCGTTCAGCGCGCCTGACTGTTCAAAGTAGATCAGTCCGGCCTCGGTCTCCGTCACGCCGTGGCTCAGCTCATGTGCCACCACGTCGATGGCAATGGTGAAGCGGTTGAAGATTTCCCCGTCGCCATCGCCAAAGACCATCTGCTGACCGTTCCAGAAGGCGTTTTGATACTCCCGGCCATAGTGCACGGTGCCGGTGAGGATCAGCCCTTTGTTATCAAGCGAATCGCGCTGATATTCCTTCCAGAAGAAATCATGGGTGATGCCCAGATAATCGTACGCTTCATCCACCGCCACATCGCCGTTAGACGGCTGGCCTTCATAGCGCACCTGGGTACCCGGCAATTCCTGGGTCTGTTTTGCATCGTAGATGTCACGCTCAAGCTGACCGGCTTTATTGACGTGCGGTGCGGCGGGCTTACCCGGCATATGCGCCATCAGGGTTTGCACGTGGGTTAACGTCTGACGGGCGCAGCGCTGCTGGGGCTCTGACCCGCTTTCGATGATACGACGAAGAATATACGGAGGGATGACGCTATGTAGATGGGGCATGCTGCTCTCCTTATTAAAAAAGGCAATAGCAGCAGTATAGTTTGTAACCGGCGAAGATTTATCCGCTTTTACGCTGACGCGTTTTTTTCACCGGTTTGATCTCTTTGACTTCACTCTCAACCCAGCCGTCTGAAAGACGGGTGGTGAGCACATCCCCGGCTTTTACCTGTTTCGTTTGTTTCAGCACTTTGCCGTCCGTCGCGGTGGTCACGCTGTAGCCGCGCGCCAGCGTGGAGAGCGGGCTGACGGCTTCCAGATGGGTGACCGCATTGCCAAAACGCTCGCGGGTGGTGCTCAGGCGTGAACGAATATTTTCCGCAAGGCGATACTCGATCTGCTGGATCCGCGTTTGCGCACGGTAGATGGTCGGCTGCGGGTTTTGCTGATTCAGACGCTGCGTGACGCGCTGCTGGCGGGATACCGCGCGCTTAAGCTGGGTATCTATCGCGAAGTTCATGCGCTGACGCAGACGCTCCAGCACGGTTTGCTGGCGCGCCAGACGTAACTGCGGATGCTGCTGTTGCAGACGATGGTGAAGCTGGGTAAAGCGGCGGGTGCGGTTAGCGAGGAAATAGTCCATCGCCATCTCCAGGCGCTGCTGCGCGTTCTGGATCTGACGCAGTAGCTCCTGCTGGTTACGGCTGACCACCTCTGCCGCCGCAGACGGCGTGGGCGCGCGTAAATCCGCGACAAAATCCGCAATCGTCACGTCCGTTTCGTGACCGACGGCGCTCACGACAGGAATAAGACTGGCAAAGATCGCCCGCGCCACGCGCTCATCGTTAAAGCTCCACAGGTCTTCCAGCGAGCCGCCGCCGCGCCCGACGATAAGGACATCACACTCCTGACGCGTATTCGCCAGCTCAATGGCGCGTACGATCTGCCCCGGCGCATCGTCACCCTGAACGGCAGTCGGGTAGATAATGACGGGCAGGGAAGGGTCACGACGCTTCAGCACGTGCAAAATATCGTGCAGGGCCGCACCGGTTTTCGAGGTGATAACCCCCACGCAGTGGGCAGGAGAGGGCAGGGGCTTTTTAAACTGCTGGTCAAACAACCCCTCAGCCGAAAGCATGGCTTTAAGCTGCTCGTACTTCTGTTGCAGCAAGCCTTCACCGGCGGGCTGCATGCTCTCGACGATAATCTGATAATCACCGCGCGGCTCATACAGGGTAATATTGGCGCGCACCAGAACCTGCTGGCCGTGCTGGGGACGGAACGTCACGCGACGGTTGCTGTTGCGGAACATGGCACAGCGCACCTGGGCGGTGTCGTCTTTCAGCGTAAAGTACCAGTGGCCGGAAGCGGGCTGCGTGAAGTTAGAGATTTCACCGCTGATCCAGACCTGCCCCATTTCCTGCTCAAGCAGCAAACGCACCGTCTGATTAAGGCGGCTGACAGTATAAATTGAGGGGGATTGAGAGGATAACATGTGAGCGGGATCAAATTCTAAATCAGCAAGTTATTCAGTCGATAGTAACCTGCTGAGAGGGGAGCGCAAGCATTTTTTTCAAAAAAATGTAGATGCAATCGGTTACGCTCTGTATAATGCCACGGCAATATTTAACCACCCAGGTCAGAGATATTGCCCATGCTACGTATCGCTAAAGAAGCACTGACGTTTGACGACGTCCTCCTCGTTCCCGCTCATTCCACCGTTCTGCCGAATACTGCCGACCTCAGCACGCAGTTGACGAAAACCATTCGTCTGAACATTCCTATGCTCTCCGCAGCAATGGACACCGTGACGGAAGCGCGTCTGGCTATCGCCCTGGCACAGGAAGGCGGCATTGGCTTTATCCACAAAAACATGTCTATCGAGCGTCAGGCGGAAGAAGTTCGCCGCGTGAAGAAACATGAATCCGGTATCGTGTCCGACCCTCAGACCGTTCTGCCAACCACCACCCTGCACGAAGTGAAAGCGCTGACCGAGCGTAACGGCTTCGCGGGCTACCCGGTTGTGACCGAAGATAACGAGCTGGTGGGGATCATCACCGGTCGTGACGTGCGTTTTGTCACTGACCTGAACCAGCCTGTCAGCGTATACATGACGCCTAAAGAGCGTCTGGTGACCGTGCGTGAAGGCGAAACCCGCGACGTCGTGCTGGCGAAAATGCACGAAAAACGCGTTGAGAAAGCGCTGGTTGTGGATGCGAGCTTCCATCTGCGCGGCATGATCACCGTGAAAGATTTCCAGAAAGCTGAACGTAAACCGAACGCCTGTAAAGACGAGCATGGCCGTCTGCGCGTCGGTGCTGCGGTTGGCGCGGGTGCAGGTAACGAAGAGCGCGTTGACGCGCTGGTTGCTGCGGGCGTTGACGTGCTGCTGATTGACTCCTCCCACGGCCACTCCGAAGGCGTTCTGCAACGTATCCGTGAAACCCGTGCTAAATACCCGGATCTCCAGATCATCGGCGGTAACGTGGCAACGGGCGCAGGCGCTCGCGCACTGGCGGAAGCGGGTTGCAGCGCGGTGAAAGTGGGTATCGGCCCTGGCTCTATCTGTACCACCCGTATCGTTACCGGCGTGGGCGTTCCGCAGATCACCGCGGTTTCTGACGCGGTTGAAGCGCTGGAAGGGACCGGTATTCCGGTTATCGCTGACGGCGGTATCCGCTTCTCTGGCGACATCGCCAAAGCGATCGCCGCAGGTGCAGCCGCCGTGATGGTGGGCTCTATGCTGGCCGGTACCGAAGAATCCCCGGGCGAAATCGAACTCTACCAGGGCCGTTCTTATAAATCCTATCGCGGTATGGGCTCCCTCGGTGCGATGTCCAAAGGTTCCTCCGACCGTTACTTCCAGACCGATAACGCCGCAGACAAACTGGTGCCGGAAGGTATCGAAGGCCGTGTGGCCTATAAAGGCCGCCTGAAAGAGATCATTCACCAGCAGATGGGCGGCCTGCGCTCCTGTATGGGTCTGACCGGCTGTGGTACCATCGACCTGCTGCGTACCAAAGCGGAATTCGTACGCATCAGCGGTGCGGGTATCCAGGAGAGCCACGTTCACGACGTGACGATCACCAAAGAGTCCCCGAACTACCGTCTGGGCTCCTGATAAATTTCCGCGCCCGGCTCAATGCCGGGCGCTTTGTTTTGTTTCACTTGCCTCGGAATTAGCGTCAATGACGGAAAACATTCATAAACATCGCATTCTCATCCTGGACTTCGGTTCTCAGTACACTCAGCTGGTGGCGCGCCGCGTGCGTGAGCTGGGCGTTTACTGTGAGCTGTGGGCGTGGGATGTCACGGAAGCACAGATTCGCGAGTTCAATCCAAGCGGCATCATCCTCTCCGGCGGTCCGGAAAGCACCACCGAAGAGAACAGCCCGCGCGCGCCACAATACGTGTTCGAAGCGGGCGTACCGGTGTTCGGCGTTTGCTACGGCATGCAGACCATGGCGATGCAGCTGGGCGGCCACGTAGAAGGCTCTAACGAGCGTGAGTTTGGCTACGCGCAGGTTGAAGTCGTCACCGACAGCGCGCTGGTGCGCGGTATCGAAGACTCCCTGACCGCAGACGGCAAGCCGCTGCTGGACGTGTGGATGAGCCACGGCGACAAAGTCACCGCCATCCCGTCCGACTTCGTGACCGTTGCCAGCACCGAAAGCTGCCCGTTCGCCATCATGGCGAACGAAGAAAAACGCTTCTACGGCGTGCAGTTCCACCCGGAAGTGACCCACACCCGTCAGGGTATGCGCATGCTGGAGCGCTTCGTGCGTGACATCTGCCAGTGTGAAGCCCTGTGGACCCCGGCAAAAATCATCGACGACGCCGTGGAGCGTATCCGCCAGCAGGTTGGCGATGACAAAGTGATCCTCGGCCTCTCCGGCGGCGTGGACTCCTCCGTCACCGCGATGCTGCTGCACCGCGCGATCGGTAAAAACCTGACCTGCGTCTTCGTGGACAACGGCCTGCTGCGCCTGAACGAAGCCCAGCAGGTAATGGACATGTTTGGCGACCACTTCGGTCTGAACATCGTTCACGTGGAAGGCGAACAGCGCTTCCTCGACGCGCTGGCCGGCGAGAACGATCCGGAAGCGAAACGTAAAATCATTGGCCGCGTGTTCGTGGAAGTGTTCGACGAAGAAGCGCTGAAGCTGGAAGACGTGAAGTGGCTGGCGCAGGGCACTATCTACCCTGACGTGATCGAGTCTGCGGCCTCCGCAACCGGTAAAGCGCACGTGATCAAATCTCACCACAACGTGGGCGGCCTGCCGAAAGAGATGAAGATGGGCCTGGTTGAACCGCTGCGCGAGCTGTTCAAAGATGAAGTGCGTAAGATCGGCCTGGAGCTGGGTCTGCCGTACGACATGCTCTACCGTCACCCGTTCCCGGGCCCGGGCCTCGGCGTGCGCGTGCTGGGCGAAGTGAAGAAAGAGTACTGCGACCTGCTGCGCCGTGCGGACGCAATCTTCATCGAAGAGCTGCACAAGGCAGACCTGTACAACAAGGTCAGCCAGGCGTTCACCGTATTCCTGCCGGTTCGCTCCGTCGGCGTGATGGGCGATGGCCGTAAGTACGACTGGGTTGTCTCCCTGCGTGCGGTGGAAACCATCGACTTCATGACCGCGCACTGGGCGCATCTGCCGTATGACTTCTTAGGCCGCGTGTCTAACCGCATCATCAACGAAGTTAACGGCATTTCCCGCGTGGTGTATGACATCAGCGGTAAGCCACCGGCGACGATCGAGTGGGAATGATGTATAGCTAGTTCATAGCACATCATAACTATTCAATATCATCTCTAACCCTCTGTAATTGCAGAGGGTTTTTGTTTATAGCTACTCATATCTATTCACTCTACACCACATTTTTCGACGGTACAGGTGACGGTATCAATTTGTAGGAAACTAGCGCGAAATTAATTTTTAGAAAAACACTGTTGGAGGCAGGTCAGCTGCAAGCTGTGTTGAAACGCTACGGAATATGATAGTTAGCCGATGCTGAAATATTCGAGGTATATACCTACAGCTACATTAAACACGTCGTCCCGGCCGACTGAATCCATGACAGGAAGCAGACGGTAATCGAACGGGATTTTTGCCCACGCTCGGCGAAATAATGAAGATTGAGTTAACTAAGAGTGTAGTGGGCGACCTTTAGAACGTATTGTCGAGCATGGCGGTTCAGTCACCGAGATTCAGGCTATTTGAATGATTTGCGGGGGGGTAAAGACAATACTGTGAAAGGCGGCTCATTCGGCCATTATGACGATTTGCTATTCCATGACCTTACACGCTATGGTTCGAGTATCGCAGCCATATGCGGCGGCCCGGTGTTGAGTTTCGCAATGCATTTAACCAAACTGCTAAACACCCAACTTCAGAAACGCTTTAGGATAAAAAACTTTCTTCGGAACTGATACACTGAAAGCCGGGCGTATGATCACTCCATTCGCCAACCTCTGGAATGCTAAAGTAAGCACCTTTCAATTGATTCAGCTTTAGCTTCATGAGAAACCTATCCTTGGCTGCAACGACAGGGGACTGGACCGCGCGTAGCGGTAATTCATTACAACAAGCTGGTGGAAGCCAAGCGAAACACAGCCAGCTGAGCGCCAGAATTAGGGAAAGCAGTAGGAAATTTATATGAAAAAAATATTTCTGGTTTTGGCAGTTGTTATTTTGGCTGGATGCCAGACGGCTGCACAATTTGAAAGGAATATGCTGACCTGGAGAGGACAGCCAATAAATTCACTGATTCAACAATGGGGTTACCCAAACGGTGAGTTGACATCACCCGATGGGAATAAGGTCTATGTTTATGATAACTCAGGATCTGTATACATACCGCAAACAACAACCTATAACACAAATGCCAATCTTATTGGCAATAGTTTATATTCAACAACCAATGCTTATTCAACGGGGGGGTATTCAGTTGATATGCGTTGCACAATTTATGTTGAGTTTGGTGATGATAAGGTTATTAAAAACGTATCCTGGAGAGGTAACAACTGCGTAGCGTGACATGTTAAGAAGGCCGCCATAGCGGCCTTTTTCATATCAGATCTTGAATGCGTTTTGCTTATTTACTGCGTGTAGACTCAAATGTCGTACAGGCATTTACTGACACCGACACTGTAGCACGCTATGGTTTGTATTCCGGTGCCGCTCGGGAAACGTCTTGCTGTACCCCTGCACGCGATTGAGCTGTTTGTAAGCGGATAACGTTAACCAGATCTTAAACGCCTTTAAATGAATGGGCTTGTTTACGGTTGCCTTGCCTCAAAGCAATTCATTAATTATTTTAATAATTGCATTGGAATAAGGTAGCTACACAGTAACCTTTTCTGCAATGTCATATATAGGTAAAGCTGAATAAAACTTCCTGTTTACAGAGAGTTTTTAATGTGTAACCGATATCCGACCGTAACGTCAGCTACTGACTCACCTGCCGCGATCCACGGCAGCCGATACTGCGCCGCCATGCGCCTGGCGCCTGACCGTACTGGCGCTTAAAACTGCGGTTGAAGGACTGCTGCGAGTCAAAGCCCAGCGCGATCGCCACGTTCAGAATCGGTTCATCACTTTGAGCCAGGCGTTCAACCGATTTTTGCAGCTTTTGTGCGCGAATATATTCGGCGAGAGGGGAGCCGGTATGTTCTTTGAAGATCCGCTGGAGATGCCATTTCGAATACCCGGCTCGCCTGGAGACGGTTTCAATGTCCAGACGGCTATCAAGGTTGTTGTCGATCCAGTCGAGT
Source organism: Enterobacter cloacae complex sp. P24RS (assembly GCF_014982165.1). Taxonomy (NCBI): domain Bacteria; kingdom Pseudomonadati; phylum Pseudomonadota; class Gammaproteobacteria; order Enterobacterales; family Enterobacteriaceae; genus Enterobacter; species Enterobacter cloacae complex sp. P24RS. Next base: position 37,918 of record NZ_JADCKU010000015.1, on the reverse strand, counting down.
AAATCGTGAATGAATGCACCCGTGTTCATCTTGCTTCCCCCTACGCCACGCACCAAAAAGCATCTTTGTTTGTTGCATTTAAAGGTGGCCCGTTTTTGCATTAATTGCAAGTATTATTGTTACATTTAAATCCCTTCTAAAAACAGGTTATTTACCTTCACCGCAAATAGCACATAAAGTGCAACAATTATTCTTGCACTTAATTAAGCGCCTTCCTACAATCGCCGCGATAGTGTATTCGCAACTGTTACAGTTTTGTGGCGATGAACGACACAAATGGCCTTCAGCCAGCCCGGACAAAGGAAGTGGCGCGGCGCCTCCCGCTGCGTCTTGCCCGGCGGCTACAATAACCGGAATAAAAATAATGAGCCTGCAAAAAACCTGGGGTAACTTTCATCTGAGCGCGATGGGGGTGATATTATTCTCCGCGCTGCTGGTCGGGTGCGATGACAGCGTCGCACAAAATGCTGCGCCGCAGGCGCCCGCCGTCAGCGCCGCTGACGTGGTTGTAAAATCCATTAGCCAGTGGGACAGCTTTAACGGTCGCATTGAGGCGGTGGAAAGCGTCCAGCTGCGCCCGCGCGTCTCCGGCTACATTGATAAAGTGAATTACACCGACGGCCAGGAGGTGAAAAAGGGCGAGGTGCTATTCACGATTGACGACCGAACCTATCGCGCCGCGCTGGAACAGGCGCAGGCGGCGCTGGCGAGAGCCAAAACGCAGGCCAGCCTGGCGCGAAGCGAGGCTAACCGGACCGATAAACTGGTCAACACTAACGTGGTTTCCCGTGAAGAGTGGGAGCAGCGTCGTTCGGCCGCCACTCAGGCGCAGGCCGACATTCGTGCAGCGCAGGCGGCGGTTGATGCCGCGCAGCTTAACCTGGACTTCACCAAAGTGACCGCGCCCATCGATGGCCGCGCCAGCCGTGCACTGATCACCAGCGGTAATCTGGTCACCGCCGGCGACAGCGCCAGCGTGCTCACTACCCTGGTCTCGCAGAAGACGGTTTACGTCTACTTCGACGTGGACGAGTCAACCTACCTTCACTATCAAAACCTTGCCCGCAGCGGGCAGGGGGCGTCCAGTCATCATACGGCGCTGCCGGTGGAGATCGGCCTGACCGGTGAGGAGGGTTATCCCCACCAGGGCAAAGTGGATTTTCTTGATAATCAGCTCACGCCGAGTACCGGAACGATCCGCATGCGCGCCCTGTTAGATAACGCGCAGCGTCAGTTCACGCCGGGTCTTTTTGCCCGCGTGCGCCTGCCGGGCAGCGCGGAATTTAAAGCCACGCTTGTTGACGATAAAGCGGTGCTGACCGATCAGGATCGTAAATATGTTTATGTCGTTGATAAAGAGGGAAAAGCGCAGCGTCGCGATATCACGCCCGGGCGTCTGGCCGACGGTTTACGCATCGTACAGCAGGGGCTGAATCCTGGGGATAAAGTCATCGTCGATGGTTTACAAAAAGTGTTTATGCCGGGTATGCCGGTTAACGCGAAAACCGTTTCTATGACCGCCAGCACCGCACTCAACTGATCCCTTACCTGAGAATCCAACCCATGGACTTTTCCCGTTTTTTCATCGACAGGCCGATTTTTGCCGCCGTACTGTCGATTCTGATTTTTATCACCGGATTAATCGCTATCCCGCTGCTGCCGGTGAGCGAATATCCTGACGTCGTCCCGCCAAGCGTGCAGGTACGCGCGGAGTATCCGGGCGCCAACCCAAAGGTGATTGCCGAGACCGTGGCAACGCCGCTGGAAGAGGCGATCAACGGCGTTGAAAACATGATGTACATGAAGTCCGTTGCGGGTTCCGACGGCGTGCTGGTGACCACCGTCACCTTCCGTCCAGGTACCGACCCGGATCAGGCGCAGGTTCAGGTGCAAAACCGGGTAGCGCAGGCTGAGGCGCGTCTGCCGGAAGATGTGCGGCGTTTGGGCATCACCACTCAGAAACAGTCCCCGACGCTGACGCTGGTAGTGCATTTGTTTTCGCCAGGCGGTAAGTACGATTCACTGTACATGCGTAACTACGCCACGCTGAAGGTGAAGGACGAGCTGGCGCGCCTGCCCGGCGTGGGGCAGATTCAGATTTTCGGCTCGGGCGAATACGCGATGCGCGTCTGGCTGGACCCGAACAAGGTGGCGGCGCGCGGGTTGACGGCCTCGGACGTGGTGACGGCGATGCAGGAGCAGAACGTGCAGGTGTCTGCCGGGCAGCTTGGTGCCGAGCCGCTGCCGAAAGAGAGCGATTTCCTGATCTCCATTAATGCTCAGGGCCGGCTGCATACCGAAGAAGAGTTTGGCAATATTGTCCTGAAAACAACGCAGGATGGGACGGTCGTCCGCTTGCGCGACGTGGCGCGCATAGAGATGGGGTCCGGCAGCTATGCGCTGCGTTCACAACTCAACAATAAAGACGCGGTCGGGATTGGTATCTTCCAGTCTCCGGGGGCAAACGCCATCGATCTGTCTAACGCGGTGCGTGCGAAAATGGACGAACTCTCCACCCGTTTTCCGGACGATATGAAATGGGCGGCGCCTTACGACCCGACCGTTTTCGTCCGCGATTCCATCCGCGCGGTGGTGCAAACGCTGCTGGAAGCGGTGGTGCTGGTCGTACTGGTGGTGATCCTGTTCCTGCAAACCTGGCGGGCGTCGATCATCCCGCTGATCGCGGTGCCGGTATCCGTCGTGGGCACGTTCAGTATTCTCTATCTGCTGGGCTTTTCGCTTAATACCCTGAGTTTATTCGGGCTGGTGCTGGCGATTGGTATCGTGGTTGACGATGCCATCGTGGTGGTGGAAAACGTCGAGCGAAATATTGAAGAGGGGCTCGCCCCGCTTGCGGCAGCGCATCAGGCGATGCGGGAAGTGTCCGGGCCGATTATCGCCATAGCGCTGGTGCTGTGCGCGGTGTTTGTGCCGATGGCATTCCTCTCTGGCGTTACCGGCCAGTTCTACAAGCAGTTTGCGGTAACGATAGCCATTTCAACGGTGATCTCCGCGATCAACTCGCTGACGCTCTCGCCAGCGCTGGCCGCGCTGCTGTTGAAGCCGCACGGCGCGCCGAAAGATTTCCCGACCCGGCTTATCGATCGTCTGTTTGGCTGGATCTTCCGTCCGTTTAACCGCTTTTTCCACCGCAGCTCGACCGGCTATCAGGGGCTGGTGGGCAAAACGCTTGGCCGACGCGGGGCGGTATTTGCGGTTTATCTGCTGCTGCTTTGTGCCGCGGGCGTGATGTTTAAAGCCGTACCCGGCGGGTTTATTCCGACGCAGGATAAGCTGTACCTGATCGGCGGCGTGAAAATGCCGGAAGGCTCGTCGCTGGCGCGGACCGATGCGGTGATCCGCAAAATGAGCGAAATCGGTATGAATACCGAAGGCGTGGATTATGCGGTCGCGTTTCCTGGCCTGAATGCGCTCCAGTTCACCAATACGCCGAACACCGGGACGGTATTTTTTGGCCTGAAGCCGTTTGACCAGCGTAAACACTCTGCGGCGGAAATTAACGCGGAGATCAATGCGAAAATCGCGCAAATCCAGCAGGGCTTCGGCTTCTCGATTCTGCCGCCGCCGATTCTGGGGCTGGGACAGGGATCGGGCTATTCCTTGTACATTCAGGATCGCGCAGGTCTGGGCTATGGCGCACTGCAAAATGCGGTGAACACCATGTCCGGCGCAATAATGCAGACGCCGGGGATGCACTTCCCCATCTCAACCTATCAGGCTAACGTTCCGCAGCTGGACGTGCAGGTCGACCGGGATAAGGCGAAAGCGCAGGGCGTGTCGCTCACCGATCTGTTCGGTACGCTGCAAACGTATCTGGGCTCGTCATACGTAAACGACTTTAACCAGTTTGGCCGCACCTGGCGAGTGATGGCGCAGGCCGACGGGCAGTTCCGCGACAGCGTGGAAGATATTGCGAATTTACGTACCCGCAATAACCTCGGCGAAATGGTGCCGATCGGCAGTATGGTGAATATCAGCACCACCTACGGGCCGGACCCGGTGATCCGCTACAATGGTTATCCGGCGGCGGATCTCATTGGCGATGCCGATCCTCGCGTGCTCTCGTCCGCGCAGGCCATGACGCAGCTGGACGCCATGTCTAAGCAGATCCTGCCGAACGGAATGAATATTGAATGGACGGACCTGAGCTTCCAGCAGGCAACTCAGGGCAACACGGCGCTGATCGTCTTCCCGGTCGCGGTACTGCTGGCGTTCCTGGTGCTGGCGGCGCTGTATGAGAGCTGGACGCTGCCGCTGGCGGTGATCCTCATCGTGCCGATGACCATGCTCTCCGCGCTGTTTGGCGTCTGGCTGACCGGGGGCGATAACAACGTCTTCGTGCAGGTGGGTCTGGTGGTGCTGATGGGGCTGGCCTGTAAGAATGCGATTCTTATCGTAGAGTTTGCCCGCGAGCTGGAAATGCAGGGCAAAGGCATTATGGAAGCCGCGCTGGAAGCGTGCCGCCTGCGTTTACGTCCGATTGTGATGACCTCAATCGCCTTTATTGCCGGGACGATCCCTCTCATCCTCGGCCACGGCGCGGGTGCCGAAGTGCGCGGCGTCACCGGGATCACCGTGTTCTCCGGTATGCTGGGCGTCACGCTGTTTGGTCTGTTCCTGACGCCGGTCTTTTACGTCACGCTGCGTAAGTTCGTGACGCGCGGCAAAGCGGAAAGAGAAGTGTTGCCTGCGTAGGACGTAGCAGACAATAAAAAACCGCCTTCGCAGTGAAGGCGGTTTTTTTTCGCCGTCCGTAAAGGATTAAGGCGCTTTTTTATGCTGCGTACAGATTTCCGGCACCGGATCGCACCCGCTGGTGTCGGCCTTTTTCACCTCTTCCAGCGCGCTGGCGACGGTATGGCGCGCTAAAACCTCCAGCGAAGCCTGCTCCGCTTCATCAGCAATGGATTTGAAATACCAGCAGGCGTTGGCGCTGACCACGCAGCGGGCCGGGACGTCAGGACGGGACGCCCACAGCTTTTTATCTTCCGTGACGGAGAGGTAAATATCACGCAGGGTAATCTCTTCTGCCGGGCGGCCAAGGTGAATAGAGCCGTTGCGGCCAAGCGTGGAGACAATAATGCCGTCGCGAGCGAGCGGAACCATTAACTTGCGGATAAAGCTCGGATTCGCCTCCAGGCCGTAGGCCAGGATTGCACTCGTCGAACGTTCACCCGATTGCTCCGCCATCGCTACGCTGAGAACCATCTGCAAAGCTGTCGGGAAGCGGTAATCTAGCATTTTTCTGTCCTGGGTCGCGGTGAATCTTGTTCTTTTTGGCACCGCAGAGGTGAATAATCAATAAGTAACAATATAACAAATACGGTAATCTTATTGAAGCAATCTGCGGCATCCGCAAAATAACGCAGCCGTTGGGGAGCGCCGCGTTTCCATTCATGTGAACGCGGGGCTCGGGAAGTCAACGGTTACCATCAGGCCACCTTCTGCTGACGTGCTCAGGTTGACCCTGCCGTTGTGCTGCTGCGTAACGGCTTTGACGATGGCAAGCCCTAAGCCACTCCCGCTCTGGATCTGATTGGGATCGCGGAAAAACCTGTCGAACACCCGCTCCCGCAGTTCAACCGGAATGCCGGGCCCCGCATCCGAGACGCGCAGCTGAGCGGATGTCTCTCTCGATTGCAGCTGCACCTCTATGTGTCCCCCCTCGGGGCTGTACTTCACGGCATTTTCAATCAAATTGTCGATCAGTGACACCAGCCGTTCCCGGATGCCTGCGACCCGGATTTCATCGTCGGCGAAAAACTCAAGCTCAATACTGCGCGCCGACGCCAGCGGCTCCAGGGCAGCCATGCGCTCCTGAATAAGCGTTGTCAGCGGCACAGGCTCCATAACCGTGTCGATGTGCGCTTCGCTGTGCTGCATCAGCAGAAGCTGATTGACGAGACGAGCAGCACGGCTATTGCTGCGAACAATGCCTGCAAGCAGCTCCTGCTGGCTTTCGCTGATGACCCAGGACTGCAACGCCTCGACGTTGATCCGCATCGCGGCCAGAGGCGTTCGCAGCTCGTGTGCGGCATCGGCAATAAAAATTCTCTCCCTTTCGGCGCTTTCCCGCACCCTGGCGAGAAAGTCATTAATCGCGTCCACCGTCTGGCGAAGCTCCCTGTGCCTCGGGACGGACTTTAAAGGAGAGAGATCGTCCGGCGTACGCAATGAAATTTCATTCACCACCCTGTTCCAGGGGCGCATCGCGATGCGGATTGACAGCCACGCGGGAAACAGAAGAAAAGGGATGCATATCATCAGCGGCATGACGTAGTAGCCGCGCGAGTTCAGGTAGATAAAGAAATTCCAGCTCCCGGCCGGGGTGAAGAGGGTGACCTCCACGTCGGAGTGCGCGGATTTGAGCGTACGGCTCGTCCAGGCGTGGTCCTTAGTCTCGACACGCTGCATTTCCCCTAGATGGTTATTTTTCACCTCCGTTGGCGCGCCAGGCGATGAATAAATAACCTCATTATGCTTGCGAACAATGAGGTTGATGGACAGCTCCGGATCTTCGCCGCCGCCATATCCCTCCCGCAGCGCTTTGCTGAACGCTGCCAGCACAACTTCACACGCCTGCGGGCGATCGTCCATGCTCTCGACAAGAGAAAAAACGGTTTCGTAAGTCTCACTGCCCGTGAGGATCGGCGGGCTGCGCAGGTCCTCCAGCAAAATGAAGGTTAAAAAAAGACACCACAGCAGCGTAAGCAGCAGCATCTGGGCGACCATCATTCGCCTGACCAGCGTAGGGAGCCTGAGGTGATACCAAACTTTACGCATCAGCCTGCCGCCTTCTGAACCGGTACGGTATCAATGACGTACCCAACGCCGCGCACCGTTCGCACAAAGCCCTCGCCAATCTTTCGCCGGAGGTTACCCATATGCACGTCTAGCGCGTTGCTGAGGTTTTCTTTTGTGCCGAATATTCTTTCTTCCAGATACCGCCGCGTAAGCACGCGGTCGGCGCGCAGCATTAAGGTTTCAAGCAGCGCATATTCACTGGCCGTCAGCTCAACGTGACGTGCGCTTACGGTCACGCGGCGTGTCGGCACATGAAGCGATAAACCGCGAATTTCGATTGCTTCATTTTCAAAGCCATAGCTACGCCGCGCAAGGGCCCGTACGCGCGCCAGCAGCTCGGCGAGAACAAAAGGTTTAACCAGATAGTCGTCTGCACCTGCATCCAGCCCGCACAGGCGGTCCTGTAGCGTGCCCCGCGCCGTCAGGATGATGACGGGGACGCCCTTAAGCTGTTGACGCAGGCGCGTCATCAGGCTCATGCCATCGCCATCGGGTAGCCCCAGGTCGAGCAAAATAAGTTCCGGCACGCAGAGCGCAAGCTGATGCAGCGCATCCTCTTTGCGGCGTACCCATATAACATCAAATCCCTGATCTGCAAGGGCGATACGTACGCCGTTGCCGAGATCCAGGTCGTCTTCAATGAGGAGAATTTTCACATTGGTCACTGTATCAACAGAGAATGAAGAACAACTGAAGAAAAAACGGTAACAGGAATTATTCAGGGTTTACAGCACGTTCACGTGCTTCAGCATTTCTTCATTTACGGCTCATTAGAACCTCAGGGTGGGTATTCAGAATGTTCGTTCTGGCGTTTAACACCGCTTGTATCGTAATTCTCTGAATCCAAAGGGCTTCTTTAATGAGAAACATCAAACTGCGTCATAATTTCCCCCGTTCACGCATCGGTCGCAGCATGAAAAGCATCCTGCCGGGGGCCGTCCTGGCGTTACTGGCCGCCCCGGCGCTGGCGGCTGATCAGCCTCAGGGCAATGTGTTAACCCTGGGGGGCGGCGTCGACGTTGCGCCACGCTATTCCGGTTCGGATAAGAGCCGCGTTACGGCGGCTCAGGTGGTTGATTACGCTATGGCGAATGGTTTCTTTGTCAGCACCACGCGGGGGATCGGCTACGGCAATAGCTTTGGCAACCTGAACTACAACGCTGCGCTGAGCTATCGCGCAGGACGTAAGGATCGCGATGTAAGCAGCGATTCGATCGCCTCCGGCAGCGACTACCTGCGGGGAATGGGTGACGTTAAAGGCTCAGCTATCGTTGTGCCCGGGCTGGAATACAAGGTGACCGACTGGCTTAACGTGCAGATGCAGGCTGAGGTTCCGGTTTCGGAGAGAGACAATGGGGAAGCTGTGCATTTCGGCATTGCCAGCCCGCTTTATACATCTCCCAAAAATACGGTAACGCTGGCGCTGACCGGCAGTTGGGGTTCCAGCAAGTACATGCAAACGTACTACGGCGTCAGCGCCGACCAGTCGGCCGAATCGGGATTTGCCCGACATGAAGCCGGTTCCGGAATATATGCGTATTCGCTGAACCTGGACTGGACCCATAAGCTCACCTCTCGCTGGAGCCTGCTTGCCGCAGCCGGCGTTACGCAGCTGACGGGTGATGCAGGCGATAGCCCAATTGTTCAGCGAAAAACGTCCCCTACGGGAAGCCTGAAGGTGGCATATAGCTTCTGATGGTTAAGCGAGGGGGAAGGGGCATTTGTGACTAATTAATAGGATTGCGCACATTGCCCCGTGCACCAGCAGCGCCGCTGTTAATACAGACAATGCTTTCATAACAGGCTCCTTAAAAGTGATGAACCGCGGCGTGTGGCGGCACGGTGAATTCAACGGTTTTATGGTCGATGGGTTTATGGGTCGGGTCGGCAACGATGATGGTTACCTTGTGTTTCCCGGCAGGCAGCCCGACCAGGATCACCGGCTCGCCGCTGGTATCAGCCCAGTGCCAGGGCGCGTCATCCACCACAACGTGAATATGGCCGATACGCGGAGTGACTTTCAGCGCGTCGGGTCCAAATACAGGTTCAATGCGCAGGTTTTCGACGCGGTACTGAATAAAGACCGCACCTTTACTCAGCGGTCCCGCCAGCGGCGGATCGACGATCAGTTTTGCGGGCGGCTGGGGGTTTTTCCAGCGGCGCTACGGCGGCCGGGCCATTAACCTCAGCGGCGCTCAGGCCATCCAACGGTGCGGCCAGTGCGCCAGCAAATGACGTCAGCGCAAATACAGGAAGCAGGAAATATCGACGAATCATCTGTGTCTCTCCTCATCAGTTTATTATGGCGAGGGATACAGAAGACCATTTTTATGTATCGGGGATGTTTGCTTTTGCGGGCGTTTTGTACCAGTTTGTCAGCCTGGCGCTCGGGATACAGTGCGATACAGTTTGTCTGCCGGGAACGAACAAGCGTTAGCGCTCGGGCGTATCCACCACAAGACCTGACTGCTGCGACTGAATTTTGTCCTGATGGTGATACCAGGCGCCGATGGAGGAATAAACAAAGCGGCCAAAGAAAAACATGAAGCTGATGAGCAGTATGATGCGGGTCATCCGGGTGTTGAATCGATGTCGTTTTCGCATACGCGTAGCCTGACTCACTTTATTTTTCCTGAGTATACCCTTTTGGGCGATACAGCTATTAAGGCACAGCCGCAAGTCAGGGTCAATTCTGCGGAATGTAAAATACCGTCAATGCTTACATTAATTTATGTTATTAAAAACAACGCATTTATTTATCGCCTTGATAATTACAGGAAAAATATTCAAAAAAAACGTAAGAAAGATTTATTCAGATAATTTAATTTGATTTAGGTCAACGGAATCCCGCCTCTGGTATTTAAAATCCTTCCTCCACTGCTTGCCAGGAATTTTCCAGGCAATTTATACGTCAGGTTGGATGCCTGTCTTCACTTACCCTCTGGAGCGCAAGGGTTGTAAACGAGCATCTATGAATATTCAGCACATCCTGAAGCAAAATAAAGACCGCTGGTGGGCACTTCCTCTTATTTTACCCGTGGTGTTACTCCCGGTGCTGAGCGTGGCAAATACCTTAACGCAGCTGGGCGAGGGTATCGTTGCGCTCTATTATTTACCGCTCTCTTTTCTGCTGACGCTGATGCTGTTCTTCGGCATGGAGGCGCTCCCCGGCATCGTGGTGTCGTTGTTTTTACGCTATTACCCTTCCGTTGGCCTATATGAAACCGTGGCCGGCATTCTGCATTTTATCGTTCCCCTGGTGCTCAGCTGGGGCGGTTATCGCGTGTTTGCGCCCCGACGCAATATGACCGCGTACGGCGACGCGCGCCTGATGGGACAGCGTATTTTCTGGCAGGTTTTCTGCCCCGCAACGCTCTTTTTGATACTGTTTCAGTTTGCGGTGTATCTCGGCGTGTACGAAAGCCGCCAGAGCCTGGCAGGGTTAAATCCTTTCAACATCCCCACGCTCATTAACTATCAGGCGCTGCTGGTGAGCGGGCTGACGGGCGTGCCGCTCAGCTATTTGCTGATCCGTCTGATTCGCCATCCGCGCTACGTCAAAGGGCTGATATCCCAAATTCGCGCGCAAATAGACAAAAAAGTCACCGTCGTAGAGTTTGTGGCGTGGTTTTTAGCGCTGGGCGGGCTGCTGGGCATGCTGCTGCTGCCCATGAACATCAACAGCTCTATTTTCAGTACAAACTATACCTTGTCTCTGCTGATGCCCGTGATGCTCTGGGGCGCAATGCGCTTCGGCTACAAGCTGATGTCGATTATCTGGACGCCGGTCCTGCTGGTGTCGATTCACTATTATTATCACTACATTCCGCAGCATCAGGGCTATGACATTCAGCTGGCGATTACCTCCTCCAGCTATCTGGTCTTTTCATTTATCGTCATCTACATGTCGATGCTGGCGACACGCCAGCGCGCCATTAATATTCGTTCCCGCAGACAGGCGTTTCTCGATCCGGTTGTGCATATGCCGAATCTGCGGGCGCTGTCGCGCGAGCTGGCCAGTAACCCCTGGTCGGCGCTCTGCTTACTGCGCGTACCCGAGCTGGAAGTGCTGGGGCGTAATTACGGCGTACTGCTGCGCATCCAGTATAAACAGCAGCTGGCGCAATGGATAAATGGCACCCTTCAGCCAAATGAGCGCGTCTATCACCTCACCGGGTATGACATGGCGGTGCGTCTGGATGCGGAGTCGCATCAGCAGCGTATTGAGACGCTGGACGAGCATATCAAGCAGTTCGTTTTTATCTGGGATGGTATGCCGGTACAGCCTCAGGTCGGCGTGAGCTACTGCTATGTACGCTCTCCCGTCAATCATCTCTATCTGGTGCTGGGGGAGCTGGGCATCGTGGCCGACCTCTCCCTGTCCACCAACCACCCGGAAAATCTTCAGCAGCGCGGGGCCGTTCATTTGCAGCGTAGCCTGAAAGATAAGGTGGCGATGATGAGTCGTTTGCAGGCCGCGCTGGAGCAGGATGCCTTTACCCTGCTGGTTCAGCCGGTTCGCGGGCTGCGCGGCGATCGTTACCATGAGGTGCTGCTGCGGATGCGCGACGATAACGGTGCGCTGATCTTTCCCGAGCAGTTCCTGCCCATAGCACAGGAGTTTGGCTTATCGTCGCGTGTGGATTTATGGGTACTCGAGCGTACGTTGCGTTTCCTGGCGCAGCACCGTCAGCGTCTGCCGGGCCAGCGCTTTGCGATCAACCTTGCGCCGTCTACCGTCTACCGGGCTCAGTTCCCGCTTGAGGTGAGCCGCCTGTTAGCCAAATATGCCGTTGAAGCGTGGCAGCTGATTTTTGAGGTGACCGAAAGCAGCGCCTTTGGTCATGCGGATCGGGCGGAAACCAACCTCAGGAAATTACAAAAAATGGGGATACGGATCGCCATTGATGATTTTGGCACTGGCTACGCCAGCTACGCGCGGTTAAAAAGCGTGGACGCCGACATCCTCAAAATCGACGGCGGCTTTATTCGCAATATTGTCAGCAACAGCCTGGATTACCAGATTGTGGCCTCCATTTGCCATCTGGCCCGGATGAAGAAAATGCTGGTGGTGGCGGAATACGTGGAAACAGAAGAGATACGTAGCGCGGTGCACGCGCTAGGTATCGATTATGTGCAGGGCTATCTGATTGGGCTGCCGGTGGAGCTTGAAACACTGCTCGAAACGCAGCCTTCTGAGGAAAGCGCCTGAGCCGTTACGCGGCTGCCTCAGAGCTCTCTTCTTCAATCTTTAACAGCCAGCCGGTGACCGCTTCCCAGTACTGCTGCTCTTTTTCCAGATCCAGCAGAACCAGCGCGTTCTGGCTGAACCAGTCGTGCGGGAAGCTCAGCGTCCAGTGATGGTCGTCCGTTTTCAGCTTCAGCGACGGCGGCGTGGTGGTTGCCTGACGCTGGTTATTAAGCAGCACGCCAAGGCGCAACAGCTGAATCAGCGGCAGGAACTGCTTTTTCTTGAACAGCGTAAAGCGCGGCAGATCGTCGAGCTTAATGGCTTTGCGGTGATAGCGCACCAGCGTCGCCATCATGGTTTGCTGCTCCTGGTTGAAGCCAGGCAGATCGCTGTTTTGCAGAATATAGGCTGAATGACGATGCATCCCGCTGTGGTTAATGTTCAGCCCCACCTCATGCAGCATCGCGGCCCATTTTAACAGCGCGGCGAGCTGCGGGTGCGCCAGCTTCGGATTCTGCTCCTCCCACTGCTCGTACATCTGAACCGTGGTTTCCAGAACCCGTTTCGCCTGCTCGCGGTCGATGTTGTACTGGTTCGCCAGGCTCTGGGCGGTGCGGCTGCGAATATCCTGATGACGGAAGCGGCCCTCCATCTCATACAGCACGCCTTCGCGCAGGGCGCCGTCAGAGAGGCGCAGCTCTTTGATCGCCAGCGCATCAAACACGCCGCACAGGATCGCCAGCCCCGGCACGAACACCGCTTTACGTTCGTCGGACAGGCCCGGCAGACTCAGGGCGTCGAAGCTCTTATGCTTAAGCACCTCTTCGGTGAGTTTTACCAGGCGCTCAGGCGTAATAAACCCGTCTTTTTCACCCATCGCCAGCAGCACTTCGTGGGCGGCTTTAATCGAACCCGATGCCCCCAGCGCCACGTTCCAGCCCTGAATACGGTACTGCCAGGCCAGGTTTTCCAGTTTTTGCACGGCGGCCATGCGCGCGCGCTGGAAGTTTTCGCGGGTGATTACGCCGCCCGGGAAATACATCTGCGCGAAGCTGACGCAGCCCATACGGCGGCTTTCCACCAGGCGCGGCTCGAAGTCTTCGCCAATCACCAGTTCGGTTGAGCCGCCGCCAATATCAATCACCAGCTTGCGGCCTTTTTCCGGCTGGGTATGCTCCACGCCCATAAAAATCAGGCGTGCTTCTTCGTTACCGGAGATGATCTCAATCGGGTAGGGGATGACCTTTTCCGCGCGCTTCAGAAACTCCGGCGCGTTCAGCGCCTGGCGTAGCGTATGCGTCCCGACGATGCAGACGCTGGAGGGCGAAAAGCCTTGCAGACGTTCTGCGAACAGCGACAGGCAGTTTAGCCCGCGCTCCATTGCCTCTTCGCTCAGCATGTTACGCGCATCAAGACCATCGGCCAGATGCACGCGCTGTTTCAGGCGACCGATGATCTGCATCGCGCCATCCACCTCGCGGGCGATGACCATATGGAAACTGTTTGAGCCAAGATCGACCGCAGCGAACTCCTGCGGGCGTGGGGTATTATCGTTTATTGGCATAGGTTAATCGGGTTGCTCAAGTGATTTGATGTAATCGTAAATCGCCAGCTGCGACCGGACTTTTCGGCGATTGCCGCGCGGTACATAGCGATTACTGAGTTCTTTGTCGATATAACGTGCTTTCACCGTATCGCTGAACAGGATCTCGATAATGTCCAGAATACGCTGCTTAAGGCGGGGATCCAGCAGCGGCGCCGCCACTTCAATACGGTAATCAATATTACGCGTCATCCAGTCGGCGGAAGAGAGATATACGCGCTTATCACCGGCATTATCGAAAATATAGACGCGATCGTGTTCAAGATAGCGATCCACAATGCTGATCACGCGGATGTTGTCGCTGATGCCTTCCAGTTCGGGGATGAGCGAGCACATGCCGCGAATGAGCAGATTAACCGGCACGCCGGAGCTGGAGGCCGCGTACAGGCGGTCTACCAGGCCTTTGTCTACCAGGTTGTTGAGCTTCAGCGTGATGCCGGACGACAACCCGTTCTGCGCGTTGGCAATCTCTTTGTCGATCATATCGTACAGCAGGCGGCGCGAGTTCTGCGGGGACACCAGCAGGTAGTCGAAGCTAACCGGGCGGTACGGGTTCTCGATGAAGTTGAACACCCGACGCACTTCGTTGGTAATGCGCGCATCGGCCGTCAGCAGCGAGTAGTCGGTGTAAATACGCGCGGTTTTCTCGTTGAAGTTACCGGTGCCGATATGGGCATAACGCACCACGTCGTCGCCTTCTTTACGGGAAATCAGGAACAGCTTGGCGTGAATTTTCAGCCCCGGCGCGGAGAAGATGACGTGCACGCCCGCTTCCGTCAGTCGGCGCGCCCAGTGGATGTTGGCCTCTTCGTCGAAGCGTGCCTGTAGCTCAACCACCACGGTCACTTTCTTGCCGTTGTGCGCCGCGTGGATCATCGCGTCGATAATGCGGGAATCTTTCGCCACGCGATAGATGTTGATTTTAATCGCCAGCACGTTCGGATCGAACGAGGCCTGACGCAGCAGCTCCAGCACGTGTTCAAAGGTGTGGTACGGATAGTAGAGCAGCACATCGCGCTCGCGGATGGCGTCGAACCCGTTACGGAACTTATCGAACCAGATATGGCGCAGGCGCGGCAGCGGCTTGTTCACCAGGTTGGCTTTGCCAACGTTCGGGAAGCCGATGAAATCTTTAAAGTTGTGGTAACGCCCGCCGGGGATAATGGAATCGTAGCGGGAGATGGTCAGCTTATCACGCAGCATTTCCACCATCGCGTCCGGCATATCGCGCTGATAAACAAAACGCACCGGCTCTGCGGTCAGGCGCTGCTTGAGGCTGGAGGACATCAGCTCCATCAGGCTGGCTTCCATCTCATGCACCAGATCGTACTCGGCGTCACGGGTCATCTTCATCGAGTAGGCGTTTAGCGCGTCGTAATCGAAGAAGCCTTTGAAGATATCGTCAAGGCAGTAACGCAGGATGTTATCCAGCAGAATCATCGGTTTACGTCGACGCGGCGTTTCCGGCGGCAGGTTCACAAAGCGCGGAACCTTATCGGACGGAATTTCCAGCAGCGCATAGTTGATGGTCTCACCGCGAATGATTTCCACTGCCAGATAGGTGTAATCATCTTTCAGGAACTGCACCAGATCGGTTTCACGGTTGATCAAAATCGGGGTGATGTGCTGGCGCAGATAATGTTTGAAATAGTGGCGAAGCCAGTTTTGCTGATTCGCGGAGAGCTGACGTTCATTGATCAGGAAGATTTGATTGCGTGCCATTTCCAGCAGCAGCTCGTTATAGAGGCCATCAAATTCCTGATCGGCTTTCATGACGCGAGACTGGATTTTTCCAAGCAGATGCCGCGAGTGGGAGTTTAAGCCCTGTTCTTCACTGATGATGATTCGGCGCTTCAGTTCGGCAAAGCGAACCTTATAGAACTCATCCAGATTGTTGGAATAGATGCCTAAAAAACGCATGCGCTCAATCAGCGGGTTGCTTTTATCGGCCGCTTCCTGAAGTACACGTTCGTTGAATGCTAACCAGCTTAGCTCTTTCTCAATGTATAACTTTTCCTGACCCATTACAGCTCACACTCCAGTTCAATCACAGGACGTGGTAAATCCGTCTCGTCCTTATTATGGCGAGCATTTCCACGATATGTCCAACAGTGCCAGAAAAGTATGACAGTTATTTTTTTTGTTGGGGATTTTAGAGGGTTGGGGGAGGGGTGTCGGGTGGCGCTGCGCTTACCACGACCTACGGGACCGTAGGCCCGTGCAAGCGAAGCGCCGCCGGGCAATTCAAACAGACTACTCTTCGGCCGCATAACCCTGCGGGGGCAACTTCACGCCGTCCAGCCAGGCTGCGCCGTTGCGCATCTCCAGGCGTCCATCGACAAACCAGCTTACCACCAGGGGATAAATGGCGTGCTCCTGCGTCTGTACGCGTTCGGTCACGTCGTCTTCGTTATCGCCGTCAAAAACCGGTACTTTCGCCTGCAAAATCACCGGACCGCCGTCCAGCTCGTCGGTGACGAAATGCACGGAGGTACCGTGCTCCTCATCGCCGTTCTCCAGCACCTGACGATGGGTGTGCAGGCCGGGATATTTTGGCAGCAGGGAAGGGTGAATATTGAGCAGCCGACCGGCGTAGTGTTCAACAAAAGCCGGGCTCAGGATGCGCATGTAGCCTGCCAGCACCACGACGTCGGGCGCGTAGGCGTCAATTTCCTGCACCAGTTCGCGGTCAAACGCTTCACGGCCCGCAAACTGACTGGCTTCCAGCGCGTGCGCGGGAATACCGGCTTCCCGCGCACGCTCAAGGCCGAACGCATCGGCCTTGTTGCTGAATACTGCCCGAATGGTGCCATTGATTTTCTTCTGTTTGCAGGCATCTATGATTGCCTGCAAATTGCTTCCGTTGCCGGAAATAAGCACCACGATGTTTTTCATTCAATGACCACACGCTGTTCGGAATCGGACGCTTTAATCGTACCGATTTTCCACGCGTTTTCACCTTTTTCTGTCAGCAGCTTAACCGCTTTATCCGCTTCGCTTGCCGGCAGGGCGATAACCATGCCCACGCCGCAGTTAAAGGTGCGGTACATTTCGTGCGAGCTCACGTTGCCGGCGGTTTGCAGCCAGTTGAAGACGGACGGCCACTGCCATGAGGAGGCGTCGATTACCGCCTGGGTATTGTCCGGCAGCACGCGCGGAATATTTTCCCAGAAGCCGCCGCCGGTCAGGTGAGCGATGGCGTGAACGTCGACGTTCTCAATAAGCGCCAGCACGTTTTTCACGTAGATGCGGGTCGGGGCCAGCAGGTGATCGGCCAGCGGTTTGCCGTCCAGCTCGGTGGTCAGCGGGTCGCAACCGCTCACTTCGAGGATTTTACGCACCAGAGAGTAGCCGTTAGAGTGCGGGCCGCTGGAGGCCAGCGCAACCAGCACATCGCCGTCAGCCACTTTGCTGCCGTCGATAATTTCTGATTTTTCTACCACGCCAACGCAGAAGCCTGCGACGTCATAATCTTCACCGTGATACATGCCGGGCATTTCAGCGGTTTCACCGCCGACCAGCGCACAGCCGGATTGCAGACAGCCTTCGGCAATGCCGTTAATGACGCTGGCTGCGGTGTCCACGTCCAGTTTGCCGGTCGCGTAGTAATCCAGGAAGAACAGCGGCTCAGCGCCCTGAACCACCAGGTCGTTGACGCACATCGCCACCAGATCGATACCGATCGTATCGTGACGCTTAAGATCCATCGCCAGGCGCAGTTTCGTCCCTACACCATCCGTACCCGAGACCAGCACAGGTTCACGATATTTTTGCGGCAGCGCGCACAGTGCGCCGAATCCACCCAGGCCACCCATCACTTCCGGGCGGCGGGTTTTTTTCACCACACCTTTGATTCGGTCAACCAGCGCATTACCTGCGTCAATATCAACACCGGCATCTTTGTAGCTGAGAGAAGTTTTGTTGGTCACGGCTCAAGTCCCCACGCGATTGCATAGCTAGTAAGAAAAATCGGCGCAATTCTAACAGCCCAGGCAAACGTTTGCGAGCCTATTCTCGGCGCGAAGATCTTTTTTTCTCAAAGGCCTGTAAAGGGCGACAAACTTGACTCTGTTCACGAAAATGAAACCGGTTTCTGCGATCTGCTTGCAACGGCTTTCCCCTTTGCACATCATCAAACTGAAACCGGTTTCTGTAACTGTTTTTGCAGAAAATAACGCAGAATGAGGGAAAGCGAATGTCTGGATTTAAAGCAGGTTTTCTGTGGGGTGGAGCCGTTGCGGCGCACCAGCTTGAAGGCGGCTGGAAAGAGGGCGGCAAGGGGGTAAGCGTTGCCGACGTCATGACCGCGGGCGCCCACGGCGTGCCGCGTGAAATCACCAACGGCGTGCTGGAGGGGAAAAATTACCCAAACCACGAAGCCATCGATTTCTACCACCGTTATAAAGAAGACATCAAACTCTTTGCCGAGATGGGGTTCAAATGCTTCCGCACCTCCATCGCCTGGACGCGTATCTTCCCGAAAGGCGACGAGCTGGAGCCGAACGAAGCAGGACTCAAATTCTACGATGACCTGTTTGACGAGTGCCTGAAGTACGGCATCGAACCGGTTATCACGCTTTCCCACTTCGAGATGCCGTTCCACCTGGTAACGGAATACGGCGGCTGGCGCAACCGTAAGCTGATCGACTTCTTCGTGCGCTTCGCGAAGGTCGTTTTTGAGCGTTACCAGCACAAGGTGAAGTACTGGATGACCTTTAACGAGATCAACAACCAGGCCAACTTCCACGAAGACTTTGCGCCGTTCACCAACTCCGGGCTGAAATATGCGCCGGGTGAAGACCGCGAGCCGGTCATGTTCCAGGCGGCGCACTATGAGCTGGTGGCCAGCGCCCTGGCGGTGAAGGCGGGCCGCGAGATCAACCCGTCGCTGCAAATCGGCTGCATGATTGCCATGTGTCCCATCTACCCGCTGACCTGCGCGCCGGACGACATGATGATGGCGATGAACGCCATGCATCGCCGCTACTGGTTCACCGACGTGCACGTGCGCGGCAAGTATCCGCAGCATCTGCTCAACTACTTCGAGCGTCGCGGCTTCGCGCTGGATATCACCGAAGAAGATAAGGCGGCGCTGACGCAGGGCTGCGTGGATTACATCGGGTTCAGCTACTACATGTCTTTCGCCACCAAAGCGACGGCAGATAACCCGGCGCTGGATTACGACGAGAGCAAGAGTCTGGTCTCCAACCCGTACGTGCAGAAATCCGACTGGGGCTGGCAGATTGACCCTGTCGGGCTGCGCTACTCTCTGAACTGGTTCTGGGATCACTATCAGCTGCCGCTGTTCATTGTTGAAAACGGCTTTGGCGCGATCGACGTGCAGGGGAGCGACGGCACGGTAAACGACCAGTACCGCATTGATTATCTGTCTGCACACATCCGCGAGATGAAAAAAGCGGTGGTGGAAGATGGCGTGGATCTGATGGGCTATACCCCGTGGGGCTGTATCGATCTGGTCTCTGCCGGCACCGGTGAAATGAAGAAACGCTACGGCTTTATCTTTGTCGATAAAGATAACGAAGGGAACGGCACGCTGAACCGCAGCAAGAAGAAGTCGTTCGACTGGTATAAGCAGGTGATTGCCAGCAACGGCGATAACCTCTAATTGTCGGGTGGCGCTCACGCTTACCCGACCTACAATACACGTAGGCCCGCGTAAGCGCAGCGCCACCGGGCAAGATCCCGCACCCAAGCCGGAGCCCTGCCTCCGGCTTTTTTGTTTTTGATTGATATACATCAAGCAAGTTGGGTATGGCGCAATCCGAAAAAAGCGGTATAATCCCGCGATTTTTTTGCGGATGCCACCTCAGAGGAGAAAGAGAATGAAGATTGTGGAAGTGAAACACCCACTCGTTAAACACAAGTTGGGCCTGATGCGTGAGCATGACATCAGCACGAAGCGTTTTCGCGAACTGGCTTCTGAAGTGGGCAGCCTGCTGACCTACGAAGCAACCTCCGATCTGGAAACGGAAAAAGTGACCATCGAAGGCTGGAACGGTCCGGTACAGGTTGAGCAGATCAAAGGTAAAAAAATCACCGTGGTGCCAATCCTGCGTGCGGGTCTGGGCATGATGGAAGGCGTACTGGAGCACGTGCCAAGCGCGCGTATCAGCGTGGTGGGTATCTACCGTGACGAAGAGACCCTTGAGCCGGTCCCGTACTTCCAGAAGCTGGTCTCTAACATCGACGAGCGTATGGCGCTGGTGGTTGACCCGATGCTGGCGACCGGTGGTTCGATGATCGCCACCATCGACCTGCTGAAAAAAGCCGGATGCAGCAGCATTAAAGTGCTGGTCCTGGTCGCAGCGCCGGAAGGTATTGCGGCGCTGGAAAAAGCGCACCCGGACGTTGAACTGTATACCGCATCCGTCGACCAGGGGCTGAATGAGCACGGGTACATCATCCCGGGGCTTGGCGATGCCGGCGATAAGATTTTTGGTACTAAATAATCGAATAACGATAAAGAAGCCGACTTTGATAGTCGGCTTTTTTTTGAATAAAAACCAACAATAACACTCAGAGGAAAACACTATGACGCGCCGTGCTATCGGGGTGAGTGAAAGACCGCCGCTTTTACAGACAATCCCGCTTAGTTTGCAGCACCTGTTCGCCATGTTTGGCGCAACCGTGCTGGTGCCAATCCTGTTTCACATTAACCCGGCTACCGTGCTGCTGTTCAACGGCGTCGGTACGCTGCTTTACCTCTTTATCTGTAAAGGCAAAATTCCAGCCTATCTCGGGTCGAGCTTCGCCTTTATCTCTCCGGTACTGCTGCTGTTGCCGCTGGGTTATGAGGTCGCGCTGGGCGGCTTTATCATGTGCGGCGTGTTGTTCTGCCTGGTCTCATTCATCGTGAAGAAAGCGGGCACCGGCTGGCTGGACGTGATGTTCCCGCCTGCGGCGATGGGCGCTATCGTTGCCGTCATCGGCCTGGAGCTGGCTGGCGTGGCGGCGAACATGGCCGGCCTGCTGCCGGCGGACGGTCAGTCACCGGATTCTAAAACCATTATTATCTCGCTGGTGACCCTGGGCGTGACGGTGTTTGGCTCCGTGCTGTTCCGCGGCTTTATGGCGATTATCCCGATCCTGATCGGCGTGCTGGCGGGCTATGCGCTCTCCTTCGTGATGGGCGTTGTGGATACTACGCCGATTGCCGAGGCGCACTGGTTCGCGCTGCCAACCTTCTACACCCCACGCTTCGAATGGTTTGCAATCTTCACCATTCTGCCTGCCGCGCTGGTGGTAATTGCCGAGCACGTCGGCCACCTGGTGGTGACGGCGAACATCGTGAAGCGCGACCTGATCCGCGACCCGGGCCTGCATCGCTCCATGTTTGCCAACGGTTTCTCCACCATCATCTCCGGCTTCTTCGGCTCCACGCCAAACACCACCTACGGCGAGAACATCGGCGTAATGGCGATCACCCGCGTCTACAGCACCTGGGTTATCGGCGGCGCGGCGATCATCGCCATTCTGCTCTCCTGCGTTGGCAAGCTGGCGGCAGCGATCCAGATTATCCCGGTGCCGGTGATGGGCGGCGTCTCGCTGCTGCTGTACGGGGTGATCGGTGCCTCCGGTATTCGCGTGCTGATTGAATCCAAAGTGGATTACAGCAAAGCGCAGAACCTGATCCTGACCTCCGTTATCCTGATTATCGGGGTGAGCGGTGCGAAGGTGCACATCGGCGCAGCGGAGCTGAAGGGTATGGCGCTGGCGACCATCGTGGGCGTCGGCCTCAGCCTGATTTTCAAGCTGATCTCGGTGATCCGCCCGGAAGAGGTGGTCCTGGACGCGGACGAAAGCGAAAAAGCGCCTCATTGATCGTCAAGCCGGGCGACGGATCGCCCGGTTCTCTCCTTGCAGGTTCCGTGTTAAACTCCATTCCGATTTTATGTAAGATCTCTGGTTGAGGTATTTCTGAACGGACCGGCACAGCTCTCTCTGCCACTTTATCTCCCTGACGATGAAACTTTCGCGAGTTTCTGGCCGGGTGATAACCCCTCTTTACTGGCTGCACTGCAAAACGTGCTGCGCCAGGAACACAGCGGATACATCTATATCTGGTCACGCGAAGGCGCGGGGCGCAGCCACCTGCTGCATGCGGCCTGTGCCGAGCTTTCGGCGCGCGGCGATGCGGTCGGCTACGTGCCTCTGGATAAACGTACCTGGTTTGTGCCTGAAGTGCTTGAGGGCATGGAACATCTTTCCCTGGTCTGCATCGATAATATTGAATGCGTGGCGGGGGATGAGCCGTGGGAAATGGCAATCTTTAACCTCTATAACCGCATTCTGGAGTCGGGCAAAACCCGGCTGCTGATCACCGGCGATCGTCCACCGCGTCAGCTTAATCTTGGGCTGCCGGATCTGGCGTCTCGTCTGGACTGGGGACAAATCTACAAGCTGCAACCGCTGTCGGATGAGGACAAACTCCAGGCGCTCCAGCTGCGGGCAAGACTGCGCGGCTTCGAACTGCCGGAAGACGTGGGCCGTTTCCTGCTGAAGCGGCTGGATCGCGAGATGCGCACGCTCTTTGATACGCTCGATCAGCTCGATCGCGCGTCCATTACCGCCCAGCGCAAGCTGACCATTCCGTTTGTGAAAGATATTCTTAAGCTGTAGTTTTGCCGGGTGGCGGCGACGCCTTACCCGGCCTAAGGCTTTGATTTTTTTGCCCGGTGGCGGCTACGCCTTACCGGGCCTACGAAAACCGCTCTCCTTGTAGGCCGGGTAAGGCGCAGCCGTCACCCGGCTAAAGATCCCCCACCAAGTGCTCCACCAGCAGCGGAATCGGCCTTCCCGACGCCACGCTCCTGCCGTTCTCCCGCCATAGCGCCGTTCCGCTGATATCCAGATGCGCCCACGGGATCGTCGGCGGGCAGAAGTGGTGCAGCAGCCATGCCGCCGACGCGCTGATCGCCGCATTGTTGGTCGGCGTGTTGCACAGATCGGCGATGGCGCTGTCGGTCTGCTTTTTCAGCCGTGCGTCCAGCGGCAGGGACCACACTTCGTCGCCGCTCTGCTTACCCGCCTGCGTCAGCGCGGCGCGCAGCGATTCATCCTGCGTCATTAATCCGCTCAGCTCATACCCCAGCGCTTTCACCACCGCGCCCGTTAACGTTGCCATATCAATGATATAGCGGGCCTGCGGGTGCCGCTGGCTGGCCCAGGCGATGGCGTCTGCCAGCACCAGCCGGCCCTCTGCATCGGTATTATTAATCTCAACGGTGGTGCCGTTGCAGGCCGTTGCCACCGTGCCGGGCTGCATCGCCTCCGGGCCGATGGCGTTTTCCGCCAGCGCCAGCACGCCCATGAT
The DNA here is from genome assembly GCF_014982165.1 of Enterobacter cloacae complex sp. P24RS. Lineage (NCBI taxonomy): Bacteria > Pseudomonadati > Pseudomonadota > Gammaproteobacteria > Enterobacterales > Enterobacteriaceae > Enterobacter > Enterobacter cloacae complex sp. P24RS. Next base: position 14,965 of record NZ_JADCKU010000015.1, on the reverse strand, counting down.
GCGTACGGGCAATTTCAGCTCCGCAACGGCCAGCATCAGCCCGAGCACGTTAGCCGCGCCGCACATGTCATATTTCATGGTGTACATGCCCGCGCCTTCCTTCAGCCACAGGCCGCCGGTGTCAAAGGTAATGCCTTTACCGACATAGCAGCGTACCGGGCCGTCAGAGACACCGTTATAGTGGACAGCGAGCAGACGCGGCGGGCAGGCCGCCCCTTTGCCAACCGCGTGCAGCAGCCCAAGACCCTGCTCAACAATAGCCTTTTCGTTCAGCACCTCGCAGCGCAGGGCAGGGTAGTCGGCACACAGTTTTTGCGCCTCTTCGACCATAAACTGTGGCGTACAGCGGTCAGACGGTATATCCGCCAGCCGCCGCGCCGCGACCATTCCGAGGGCAATAGCCTGCTGCTGGCGGAAGAACGTCTCCAGCTTCGCCCGCTGTTCCGGCAGACAGAGGGCGGTGATGCACGTAAGACGCACCGCGTCGTCCGTTTTCTTGAGCTTCAGATCGCTCAGCCTGTGCGCCTGATTAAAGAGAAATCGCAGCACCTGCGCCAGCACCACCTCGTCGATATCCGTCACGTCCAGCACGATATCGGCGCTGGCGGGGGCGGCAAGCAGCGGCCGCAGGGCGGTGAGCAGCCCTTCGGTCAGGGCGTCATGCCAGAGCGCATCCGGCAGCAGGGTGATGCGGGCAAACGGCGCGCAGCCAAAGCGCGTATCCGCAACGGTGCTCTGCTGGCGCATTTCATCGACAAGCGCGCTTTCCGGTAAAAGAGAACTGGCCGAGCGCGCAATCAAATGGCTGTTCGGCTTCGCGTCCGCAAGCGCGCTGATAAACTGATACGTAATCATCATGACTCCTCAATGGGCGCGCGGATCCGCGCGGCATAGGCCTGCATCCACGCCTCGTCTACCGCGTGATAATGTGTTTTCTCCCGCAGGCGCTCGGTACGAAAAACCGTGAGGGGCTGACGGGCCGTCGCCACCACAAACGAGAAGGTTTTGATGTTGGTTGCGGCGCCAAACTCGCCTCTGTTGTTCATGCACACCACGGAGAGATCGCCCGCGCGGCCAAAGCGCGACATCAGCCTGTCTTCCAGTTCAAAGACGACCGAATCCGCCGCCTGCTGCGGCGTCATGCCCTGAGCCATCCGGCGAACGATTTCGTAGCTGGTGCAGCCTTTCATCAGATCTTCACCGACGCCCGTGGCGGTGGCCGCCCCGGTTTCGCTGTCGCAGTAAAAGCCGGAGCCGATAATCGGCGAGTCACCGAGGCGACCGCGTTTTTTCATGAACAGGCCGCTGGTGGAGGTGGCAACGCTCATTGAGCCCTGTTTATCGAGACCGATAACGCCGACGGTGTCGTGCCCGTCGTAGGGGCTTAACCCCTTATCCAGCGTCTCCCGGCAGCGCTTACGGTAGTGCTGCATGGCGCGATCCGTGAGCATGGTTTTGTCGGTAAAGCCCTGGCTCAGTGCCCACTCGCGCGCGCCCTGGCCGACCAGCAGGCTGTTGTAGCGCTGACGGCTGAGCGCGTACGCCACGCGCACCGGGTTGGCGATATCCACCAGATTCCCCACCGCGCCGAACGCCAGCGTGTCGCCGTCCATATACGCCGCGTCCAGCTCCACCTCACCGTTTTCGGTAGGCAGCCCGCCGTAGCCGACGGATTTATACAGCGGGAAGTCCTCCACGGCCGCGACGGCATCAACCACCGCCGCAGCGACCGGTTTTCCCGCCGCCAGGGCAGACGCAGACTCCGTTACCCCTTCAAGCGCCATTCGCCAGGTTGCGATAATTCCCCACATGCTTTACTCCTGTTTTGCAAGGGTGGTGTCGGTTTGCGTCACCGGGGTCAGTTCCGCGGCGCGGTACTGTTTATCCACGATACGCATGAAAGGCAGGTACAGCATGGCGCCAATCAGCAGGTTGATCAGCTGCATCACGCTGCCGCTCAGGTGGCCGGTGACGATAAAACCGCTGATAACCGGCGGCAGCGTCCAGGGGATAAACACCCCGGTGGTGACGGCGACCGCGCCAATTTTCATCGCCACATACTGCACGGTGACCAGCACCAACGGCACCAGGTTGAACGGGATAAGCATGATCGGGTTCATGATCACCGGCAGGCCAAACAGGATCGGCTCGTTGATGTTAAACACCGATGCCCCTGCGCCGAGGCGCGCCACTTCACGCATGTTTTTACTGCGGGCGAAAATCAGCATCGCAATCACCAGCGACAGCGTTGCGCCCGCGCCGCCCATCCAGATCATGTCGAAAAACTGTTCCGTGATAATGTGCGGCGGCGTCGTCCCCGCCTGGATCGCGGCGATATTATCGGTCTGGTTCTCCATCCACAGCGGGCGAATAATGCCGTTGATCATCGAACCGGAGTTAATGCCCACTGACCACAGAATTGTGATGCTGAATACCGTCATCAGCGCACCGAAATAGGAGGTGCCGTAGTGGCGCACCGGGGTAGCAACCACTTCATAAATAAACTGGTGGATGGTGCTGTAATGGGTGTTTTCGAAGATGATGCGGATGATAAGCACCAGAATCATCACCAGCAGGGCCGGGATCAGCGCCGCGAACGACTCCTGTACCGCCGGGGGCACGCCGTCCGGCATTTTGATGACCAGCTTTTTGCGCTTCAGCCAGCAGAACAGTTCCGTCCACAGCAGGGAACCGATCATCGCCACGAACAGCCCTTTGCTGCCGATCCACTCCACCGGCATCACGGTAATACCGCCGTTTTCCGCCACTTTGATAAAAGGCGTCAGGATCAGAAACGCGACCAGCGCCAGGATGCCGCAGGAGATGCGGTCCTCGCCGTAGTGTTCCGCCAGACGGTAGGCCACCAGGAAGCTGATAAACAGCGACATGGTCGAGAACACCGCGTTGAAGGGGATCTCAATAATCGCGCTCCAGCTGTCACCAAAGGCCTGAGACATAAACTGCTGATAGGCCTGGTTAGGGAAAGAGGAGATCACCAGCAGGATGGAGCCGACGATGATAAACGGCATGAATGAAACGTAGGCCCCACGAATGGCCCCAAGATGGCGCTGCTGGGCTGTTTTCGCCGCCAGCGGCATCAGTTTTGCTTCAAGAAATCCCAGAACATTGTTCATTGTGAACTCCGTACAAGATTGAGGGGTGTGGTTTATGTTATGTCTGTGGATTATCAGTGAAGCGCGGCGCGCGAAAGGTGAAATCGGTCACAAAGCATTCGCTGCTGCATAATAAATCTCATAAGATTAGTTGCGGAGAGAGACGCGATGGAAATCAAACTGCATGCCAACGCCACGACCACGCCGCGTATCCGTCGCTACCTTCAGCAGTCCGATAAAAGCGACAGAGAGCTGGCCACTGAGCTGGGGATCTCGGTCACCACCGTCAGGCGCTGGCGCAACCGTGACCAGGTATCGGATAACCACACTACGCCCAAAGTGATACACAAAGCGTTGAGACAGGAACAGGCGTCACTGATAAATGCCCTGCGGGATATCACCGGTGCGCCGCTGGATGAGTTGCTGCTGTTGGTGAATGACGGGCTCGGGATCGCCGTTTCCCGCGCGACCCTGAACCGCTACCTCAAGCCGGCTTCGGTAAAACAAAAGGGGGCATTGTTGCAGGGCAAGAAGGCGCTGAAGGCCGGCATCATGCCGCAGAAACTACTCCTGCATCATCAGCCGCTGTCGCTGCATATGGACGACGGTGGCGAGCAACACCTGCTCTGGGCGCGTGAACCCGTCAGCGGCTGGTGCTACGCCCGGCTTTATGCCGGCGTTTCCCCGCAGTTGTTAACCCACTGGGCGAATGAGGTGCTGGAAGCGTGTCCGGCAGATATTCAATCTGTTGAGACTTTTGGACTGGCGGTGACGCTGCCGGTGCACAGCGTTAGCGTGAAAGCGCATCCGCAGCAAATCCGCGCCGTACTGGTGGCGCTGCCGTTACGCGACATCATTCCGCGGGTGAACAGTGAACCGATGGGAGAGCTGTTGATTCAACTGTGTGATTTTTACAACCGGGGGAAAGCGCAGAAAAAGCTGGGAGAGCGTACGCCGCAGGCGTTTCTGGAAGCGCTGCGGCGTAACGATTAGACGATCTCGAGCACGTTTTCCGGCGGACGACCGATACGCGCCTTGCCGTTCGCCACCACAATCGGACGCTCAATCAGCTTTGGATTCTCGACCATTGCCTGGATCAGCCGCTCTTCAGTGAGATGTGTATCGTTCAGATTGAGCGACTTATACAGATCTTCTTTCTGACGCATCAGCTCGCGCGCGCTGCCCATATCGAGCATCTTAAGCAGCTGACGGATCGTCTGCCCGTCCGGCGGCGTCTCCAGATACAGCACCACTTCCGGTTCGATGCCGTTAGACTTCAGCAGGCTGAGGGTATCGCGGCTCTTAGAGCAGCGAGGGTTATGGTAAATTTTTACCGCGTCTGTCATGACTTCTCCTTTATTACATCTTCTCGTACGGCTTAAAGCGTTGTTGCAGGCCGCGCAACTGGTCGATCCGCGCGTCGTAGCGGGCCTGTTGCAGGCTGCCGAGTTTCACCTGTGAACTGGCGCTGCTCAACAGGGAAATGGCCTGATCGAGGCGGCCCGCCAGCGCCAGACCTTCCGCACGCGCGGCCAGCTCCTGATCGCGGTTACCCAGTTGCCCCTGCGCCTGGGCGAGCAGCTCCCAGCCGTTCTGGTCATCTTTATTGTTAAAGGTGTAGCGGTTCAGAATGGTCACCGCCTCACCGGGCTGTCCACCCTGTAAATAAGCGTTCGCCAGGTTAAGCTGCAATACCGGATTGTTACGAAGATCTTTCGCCCCCTTCAGGCGATTAATCGCATCGGTCGCTTTTTTCTGTCCCAGATCGATATCGGTGGCGAGGTCGAGATACCACGGGTTATTAGGGGCCGCCGCCAGAAGCGGCTGTAGCGCTTTACGCGCTTCATCGTATTTGCTGGCCTCCATAGCCTGGAGCGCCTGACCATACTGCGCCGCGTTTTTCTCGCGCACGTTGCCTTTCGCCAGCGCGTCCAGCAGATCGCTGGTGAGCTGATTACGTCCGGAGTTGTACATGCCAAGCGTTCTCACTTTTGCCATGTAGAAATCCTGCGAAGACTGCACGACCACCGGACGCATCTGGTTGGCACGGTTACGCGCATCCGAGAGGCGGCTTTCCGGCAGCGGGTGGGTCAACAGAATTTCAGGGGGACGCGACGAGTAGCGTGCCTGGTCGAGCAGTTTTTCCAGGAAGCTCGGCATGGCCTGCGGGTCAAAGCCTGCACGCTGTAAAACCTGAATGCCGATGCGGTCTGCCTCTTGCTCGTTCTGCTGGGTAAAGCTGATCATCCCCTGACGCGTTCCCGCCAGCGTCCCGGTGAGGGCCGCCATCCCGGCCTGCGGGCTGGCCATCGCCAGCAGAATAGAGCCCAGCGCGCCCACCCAGGTCAGCGGGGCGTTACGCTTCTGGTCTTCCATCGCACGCGCCAGATGGCGCTGGGTAACGTGCGAAATTTCGTGCGCCATGACTGACGCCAGCTGGCTTTCGTTATCGGAATAACGGAATAACGCCGAATGCAGCACCACGTTCCCGCCAAAGAAGGCGAAGGCGTTGATTTCGTCGTTATTGATTAAGAAGAAGTGGAAGGGCGTTTTTACCGAGTCCGCGTGCGCCACCAGCCGCATCCCCAGTCCGTTGATGTACTGGACCAGCAAAGGGTCGTTGATCAGCGGAGCACTGCCGCGCAGCTGGCGTACGTAATAATCCCCCATTTGCATCTCCTGCCCGATGGAGAGCGTGCTTCCTGCCGTGGTGCCCATGTCCGGCAATGAATCGGACGAGTCAGCGAAAGCGGGCAACACCTGGCCGACCGTCACGGCGGCAATCAGTGTCGCAACCAGTGTTTTTTTCAACTGCCTGAACATAACCACTGTCCTGTATGTTGGATGTGCTAATTTGACCGATGAACCCGCATAACGTTCATCTCCGCTGCCCTGCGAGTGTAGCCGTGTTAAGAGATGAAGAAAATCCCATTCATCAGGGTTTTGCGAAACCTGACATTGGAACAAAAAGGAAAGTCTTTTTTGTGACAGTTAGATACAATTCACCGTCTCACTCCCGCCATTCGATTCAGGGAAGGGTTGTATGCTCGAAATGTTAATGCAGTGGTATCGGCGTCGGTTTAGCGATCCGGAAGCCATTGCTTTACTGGTTATTCTGGTTGCCGGATTCGGTATCCTGTTCTTCTTTAGCGGCCTGCTGGCTCCGCTGCTGGTGGCGATCGTGCTGGCGTATCTGCTGGAGTGGCCCACCGCGCGTCTGGAACATATCGGCTGTTCCCGCCGCTGGGCGACCAGCATCGTGCTGGTGCTGTTTGTCGGTATACTGCTGCTGATGTCCTTCGTGGTCATGCCCATCGCCTGGCAGCAGGGGATCTACCTGATCCGCGATATGCCCGGCATGCTGAATAAACTGTCTGATTTTGCCGCCACGCTGCCGCGCCGCTATCCCGCGCTGATGGACGCCGGGATCATCGATGCGATGGCCGAAAACATGCGCGCCCGCATCATGACCATGGGCGATTCGGTGGTGAAGTACTCGCTGGCCTCGCTGGTGGGGCTGCTGACCCTGGCCGTCTATCTGGTCCTCGTGCCGCTGATGGTGTTTTTCCTGGTCAAAGATAAAGAGCAGATGCTGAACGCGGTACGCCGCGTTCTGCCGCGCAATCGCGGCCTGGCCGGGCAGGTCTGGCAGGAGATGAACCAGCAGATCACCAACTACATTCGCGGCAAGGTGCTGGAGATGATCGTGGTGGGCGTGGCGACCTGGGTTGGCTTTGTGATCTTTGGGTTGAATTATTCGCTGCTGCTGGCGGTGCTGGTTGGATTCTCGGTTCTGATCCCGTATATCGGCGCGTTTGTGGTGACCATTCCGGTCGTCGGCGTCGCGCTGTTCCAGTTTGGTCTGGGCACGGAGTTCTGGAGCTGCTTCGCGGTATACCTGATCATTCAGGGGCTGGACGGTAACCTGCTGGTGCCGGTGCTGTTCTCAGAAGCTGTTAACCTGCATCCGCTGGTGATTATTCTGTCAGTGGTGATTTTCGGCGGGCTGTGGGGTTTCTGGGGCGTGTTCTTTGCCATACCGCTGGCGACGCTGATTAAAGCCGTGGTCCACGCATGGCCGGATGTGCCGGCGGTGGAAGATAAGTAGTTTTGCCGGGTGGCGCTGCGCTTACCCGGCCTACTTATTCTTGTAGGTCGGGTAAGGCGAAGCCGCCACCCGACACTCACTTTCAGGCACTTTCTTTCAGCCAGTTCAACACCACGTCGTGGTGATTACTGGTTTTGAAGTCGTCAAACACGTGCTCAATTTTACCGTCAGCGCCAATCAGGAAGCTGATGCGGTGGATCCCGTCGTAGGTTTTGCCCATAAAGGACTTCTCACCCCAGACGCCAAACTGCTCGCAAACCTGGTGGTCTTCATCGGAAAGCAGCGTGAAGTTCAGCAGCTCTTTTTCCGCAAAGCGTGACAGCTTTTCTGGCTTATCGGTGCTGATGCCCAGCACTTCCACACCGACTTTCTTCAACTCATCCATGTTATCGCGTAAACCGCAGGCCTGTACGGTACAGCCCGGCGTCATGGCTTTCGGGTAGAAATAGACCAGAACACGCTGTCCCTGGAAGTCGGTCAAATTTACTTGCTCGCCGTCTTGATCCGGTAAGCTAAATTTCGGTGCGATATCACCGGCTTTCAGTGGGTTCATTACTCAACTCCATCCTGTTCGTGCTGCGAATAATCGACGACGCTTATACTGCCTTGCGCGTGTAATTCTGTACAGAGGGCTTTGAATGCTTGCTCGATATTTGACGCATCCTGCGAGGCAGGGCTGTGGGCGGTAATTTGAATAAACAGCGTCGGGATGGCGTTCTCATCACCCGGCTGTGTGCGGGAAACCAGTTCGGCAATGTTCATCTGATGGCTGTCAAACAGCGCCGTAAAACGCTCAATCAGATGAGGTGAATCAGGCACTTCAACCTGTACCCAGACCGTGGCAGGCAGAGCCGGACGCGGGCGCGCGGTAGTGCGCTTCATCACAATCAGTAAATCCAGCTCTGCGCCCTTCAGCGGCAGGGTAGATTCAATGAGGGTAATGGCATTCCATGTTCCGGAAAGCAGCATAATGAACGTGAACTCTTCACCCAGCATAGCCAGCCGGCTGTCTTCGATATTGCAGCCGCAGCTGCTCACGTGGCGAGTGATGGTATTCACGATACCCGGCCTGTCAGCACCCAGCGCAGTGATAACCAGGTAATGTTGTGATGAGGTTGTCAAACCTGTTCTTCCTTTGCGTGGTTAAGTCTTCCTAAGGAAAGCATAAAAAAAACATGCATACAACCGCCTGAGAGCCTCAGGTCGCTTGCTTTTATTACAGTTCCAAACGTAACATTGAGGCTCTTGTTCGCACAGAGGATGGCTCATGTTCACGGGAAGTATTGTCGCGCTTGTTACACCGATGGATGAAAAAGGTAATGTCTGCCGGTCAAGCATGAAGAAGCTCATTGATTACCATGTCGCCAATGGAACCTCGGCGATCGTTTCGGTAGGGACTACCGGTGAATCCGCAACGCTGAGCCACGACGAGCACGGCGACGTTGTGATGCTGACCCTTGAGCTGGCTGACGGGCGTATTCCGGTCATCGCGGGTACGGGCGCAAACGCAACGGCTGAGGCCATTAGCCTGACCCAGCGTTTTAACGACAGCGGCGTTGTTGGCTGTCTGACGGTCACGCCTTACTACAACCGTCCTACTCAGGAAGGTTTGTTCCAGCATTTCAAAGCCATCGCCGAACATACTGACTTGCCACAAATTCTGTATAATGTGCCGTCTCGTACCGGTTGCGATATGCTGCCGGAAACCGTTGGCCGTCTCTCGAAAGTAAAAAATATTATCGGGATTAAAGAGGCGACAGGGAACTTAAGCCGCGTTCATCAGATCAAAGAGCTGGTTTCAGACGACTTTATCCTGTTGAGCGGTGACGATGCGACCGCGCTGGACTTTATGCAGCTCGGTGGAAATGGCGTGATTTCCGTGACGGCGAACGTTGCGGCGCGCGATATGGCTGACATGTGCAAGCTGGCCGCAGCCGGTCACTTTGATGAAGCTCGCGTGATTAATCAGCGTCTGATGCCGTTGCACAATAAATTATTTGTCGAACCCAATCCGATCCCAGTGAAATGGGCATGTAAGGAGTTGGGGCTTGTAGCAACCGACACGCTGCGTCTGCCAATGACACCTATTACCGACCACGGTCGTGAAATTGTCTCTGGCGCGCTGAAGCATGCCGGTCTGCTGTAAAGTTTAGGGAGATTTGATGGCTTATTCAGTACAGAAGTCGCGCCTGGCGAAGGTTGCGGGTGTTTCGCTTGTTATGCTCCTCGCTGCCTGTAGTTCAGACTCGCGCTACAAGCGCCAGGTGAGCGGTGATGAATCCTATCTGGATTCGCCGCCGCTTGCTGAACTTCACGCGCCTGCCGGCATGATCCTGCCGATCCAGAACGGTGATTATAATATTCCGGTCACGAACGGTAGCGGTCTGGTGGGTAAAGCGCTCGATATTCGTCCGCCGGCTCAGCCTCTGGCGCTGGTGAGTGGCGCGCGTACTCAGTTTACCGGTGATACGGCCTCTCTGCTGGTGGAAAGCGCACGCGGCACCACGCTGTGGCCGCAGGTGGTGAGCGTAATTCAGTCGAAAAATTACACGATTGATAAACGCGACGACGCCAGTCAGACCTTAACCACCGACTGGATTGAGTGGAACCGTCTCGATGAAGATCAGCAGTATCGCGGTCGTTATCAAGTCTCCGTTAAGCCGCAGGGTTATCAGCAGGCGGTTACCGTTAAGCTGTTAAATCTTGAGCAGGCGGGCAAACCGATTGCCGATCCGGCTGCCTTGCAGCGCTACAGCACCGAAATGCTGAACGTGATTGCAGCGGGTCTGGATAAGAATGCCACCGATGCCGCTAACGCCGCGCAGAACCGTAACGGTTCAACGTTTGACGTGCAGAGCGGTGCCGACGATACCGGTCTGCCAATGCTGGTGGTGCGTGCGCCGTTTAACCAGACCTGGCAGCGTTTGCCAGCTGCGCTTGAAAAAGTGGGCATGAAGGTGACCGACAGCACCCGTTCAACGGGCAGCATCGCAGCGACTTATAAGCCGCTGTCCGATAGCGCCTGGCAGGAACTGGGGGCAAGCGATCCGCAGCTGCCTTCCGGTGACTACAAAATCCAGGTCGGCGACCTCGATAACCGCAGCAGCCTGCAATTTATCGATCCGAAAGGACACACGCTGACCCAGTCGCAAAACGATGCGCTGGTCGCTGCCTTCCAGGCCGCATTCAGCAAATAATAGCGAGGGCTGGATAATCCAGCCCTTTTTATTTTCGTGCCACGCAAACGTGTGCGTGGCATAATATGCCCAGTTTTGAATACAAATCATCACACCAGGAGTAATGAAGATGCAGAAGCAAGCTGAGTTGTATCGTGGCAAAGCGAAAACCGTATACAGCACGGAAAACCCGGATCTGTTGGTGCTCGAGTTCCGCAATGATACGTCAGCAGGAGACGGTGCGCGCATTGAGCAGTTCGATCGTAAAGGCATGGTGAACAACAAGTTCAACCACTTCATTATGACCAAGCTGGCCGAAGCCGGTATCCCGACTCAGATGGAAGCGTTACTGTCCGATACGGAATGTCTGGTAAAAAAACTGGATATGGTGCCGGTTGAGTGCGTTATCCGTAACCGTGCCGCAGGCTCCCTGGTGAAGCGTCTGGGCATTGAAGAGGGTATCGAACTGAATCCACCGCTGTTCGATCTGTTCCTGAAAAACGATGCCATGCACGACCCGATGGTCAATGAATCCTACTGCGAAACCTTCGGCTGGGTAAGCAAAGAGAACCTGGCGCGCATGCAGGAACTGACCTACAAAGCCAACGACGTGCTGAAAAAGCTGTTTGATGACGCGGGCCTGATCCTGGTCGATTTCAAGCTGGAGTTCGGTCTGTACAAAGGCGAAGTGGTGCTGGGCGACGAATTCTCTCCGGACGGCAGCCGTCTGTGGGACAAAGAGACGCTGGATAAAATGGACAAAGACCGTTTCCGCCAGAGCCTGGGTGGGGTGGTCGAAGCGTACGAAGCGGTTGCTCACCGTTTAGGCGTTAAGCTCGACTAATACGCGCATTTGCCAAAGGATGTTTGCATCCTTTGGCGTCTTATCCTTGTTTACTATGGTAATCCTTTCATTAACCGCCTACGATCATAGCTATTATAAATGGAATAGTTCGAGGTGTTTATGCGCTGGCAAGGGCGTCGTGAAAGTGACAACGTAGAAGACAGACGCAGCAGTGGTGGCGGTGGTCCGTCTATGGGCGGGCCAGGTTTCCGGTTACCCAGCGGCAAGGGCGGTATTATTCTGCTGGTCGTGGTGCTGGTGGCGGGCTACTACGGCGTCGATCTGACCGGTTTAATGACCGGTGAAACCGGGCAACAGCAGCAGTATTCGCAGCGCTCCATCAGCCCGAATGAAGATGAAGCGGCGAAATTTACTTCCGTTATTCTCGCGACGACCGAAGATACCTGGGGTCAGCAGTTCGAGAAAATGGGGCGGACCTATCAGCCGCCAAAACTGGTGATGTACCGGGGCGCAACCCGCACAGGCTGCGGCACCGGGCAGTCCGTGATGGGGCCGTTCTACTGCCCGGCGGACAGCACCGTCTATATCGATCTCTCCTTCTATGACGACATGAAAAGCAAGCTGGGCGCCGACGGCGATTTTGCCCAGGGCTACGTGATCGCGCATGAAGTCGGCCACCACGTGCAGAAGCTCCTCGGCATTGAGCCTAAGGTGCGTCAGATGCAGCAGAATGCGTCTCAGGCGGAGGTGAATCACCTTTCCGTGCGCATGGAGCTTCAGGCGGACTGTTTCGCTGGCGTCTGGGGACACAGCATGCAGCAGCAGGGTGTGCTGGAAACAGGCGATCTGGAAGAGGCCCTGAATGCCGCCCAGGCGATTGGGGACGATCGCTTGCAGCAGCAGAGCCAGGGGCGCGTTGTGCCGGACAGCTTTACCCACGGCACCTCCGAACAGCGCTACAGCTGGTTTAAGCGTGGCTTCGACAGCGGCAACCCGTCACAGTGTGATACCTTCGGCAAAGCAATGTGATGCTGGGGTTTGAAGCGCTGGTTAGTCAGCTTCAGCGTACCGGGCACCGCCGGCTGGTGGTGCTCAGCGGCGATGAAGCGTGGACGTTGAGCCAGGCGACTACCCTGCGCGACACGTTACCGGGAGACTGGCTGTGGCTGGAGGAGAACCCGTCTAAGTCCCTCAGCGGCCTGCTGGGACGTGAATACCTGCACGCCGTTTTTGACGCGCGAGACGGTTTTGACGTCTCGGCCTTCGCCGCTCTCAGCGGGACGCTGCGCGCCGGGAGCCTTCTGGTGCTGCTGGTGCCGCCATTCGCCGTCTGGGCCGACAGGCCCGACAGGGATTCTCTGCGCTGGAGCGACAGCGCAGAGCCGATCGCCACTCCGCATTTTGTTCACCATTTTTGCCGGACGCTTGCCGCCGATTCGGACGCTATCGTCTGGCAGCAGCACCATTCCCTGCGCCTTCCCGTTGCGCCAGATGTCCCCGCCTGGCAGCCCGCCAGCGGTGAACCGCAGCGCGAGCAGGCTGAGATCCTCGACGCCCTTCTTACGATGCCTGCGGGCGTGGCCGCCGTTACGGCACCGCGCGGGCGCGGAAAGTCAGCGCTGGCAGGCATGTTGCTCAACGGCATACGCGGGAATGCGGTGGTAACGGCACCGGCAAAAGGGGCAACGGACGTCATCGCGCGTTTCGCTGGCGAACATTTTCACTTTATGGCCCCGGATGCATTGCTGGCCTCCCCGTTGCAGGCCGACTGGCTGATTGTCGATGAGGCGGCCGCTGTTCCCGGCCCGCTGCTCGAGAAGCTGGTGTCGCGATTTCCGCGCGTGCTGTTGACCACAACGGTACAGGGCTATGAAGGAACGGGCAGGGGATTTCTGCTTAAATTCTGCGCCCGGTTCAGCGGGCTGCGGCGTTATACCTTATCAACGCCCGTTCGCTGGGCTGCCGGATGTCCGCTTGAGCGGATTGTGGCAAACGCGCTGCTGTTTGACGATGCGCTTATCGACCGCAAACCGGCAGGCGAAGTATGTTTAAGGTCGCTGGAGCCACGCGCGTGGGAGAGCGATCCGGCGCGCGTGGCAAGCGTATACGAACTGCTGTGCGCCGCGCACTACCGCACCTCACCCCTCGATTTACGCCGGATGATGGACGCCCCCGGCCAGCACTTTGCCGTTGCGCACGCAGGCGCGGACATCGCGGGCGCGCTCTGGCTGGTGGAGGAGGGGGGATTATCCCCTGAACTGAGCCGCGCGGTATGGGCGGGCTTTCGTCGGCCGCGTGGAAATCTGGTGGCGCAGTCGCTGGCGGCGCACGGCGGCTCGCCCCTCGCGGCGACGCTTCAGGGCCGACGCGTCAGCCGCATTGCGGTTCATCCCCATCGCCAGCGGGAAGGCATCGGCCAGCGGCTGATCCGCAGCGCCAGCGGAGAAGATTATCTCTCGGTCAGCTTCGGCTTTACCGACGAGCTGTGGCGCTTCTGGCAGCGGTGCGGTTTTGTGCTGGTGCGAATGGGCAGCCATCGGGAGGCGAGCAGCGGGTGCTATACGGCGATGGCGCTGCTGCCGCTAAGCGAGGCGGGGCATCAGCTCTGCGAGCAGGCACATCAACGTTTATGTCGTGATATACGCGTCCTGTCGGCCTGGAACGGCGAAAAGATCCCGGTGACGGATGCGTGGGAAGCTACCCTTAATAGTGACGACTGGCTGGAGCTGGCGGGATTTGCCTTTGCGCACCGGGCGTTTTCGACCTCGGTAGCGGCGCTGACCCGGTTGTTGTCAGCCGTGGAGATGCCGCTTCCAGCGCTGCGCGGAAAAATGGAAGGGCATACACACGACGTAGGACGGAAAGCGTTGCTGGCAAAATTACGCGAAGAAACCGCACAAGCGCTTGAAAGGCTTGATTATCCCCGCAGCCAGCAGCTGAAAGCCGACATTTTGCAATGGCAATTTTTTCAATGACTTCTTCAGTAAAGTGGCATGGTCATTACCCCGCAGAGGCGTAAAATCCTGCTTATCAATTAAGGAGATCGCCATGAAACATGACCATTTTGTTGTGCAAAGCCCGGACACACCGGTTAAACAGTTACTGCTTCTGTTTCATGGCGTGGGCGACAATGCCGTCAACATGGGACAGATAGGCAGCTGGTTTGCACCCGTTTTCCCGCAGGCGCTGATCGTCAGCATCGGTGGCGTGGAGCCGTGCGGTCCGAACGGACGGCAGTGGTTCTCCGTTGAGGGCGTGACGGAAGAGAGCCGTCAGGCGCGCGTTGATGCCGCCATGCCTGCGTTTATCGACACCGTACGCTACTGGCAGCAGCAGAGCGGCGTGGGTGCCGACGCGACGGCGCTGATTGGCTTTTCGCAGGGGTCGATCATGTCCCTTGAGAGCGTAAAAGCGCAGCCGGGGCTGGCGTCCCGCGTGATTGCCTTTAACGGCCGCTTCGCGACGCTGCCGCAAAGCGCGACGACGCAGACCACGATCCATCTGATCCACGGGAGTGAAGACCGGGTGATTGAGCTTTCGCATGCGGTTGCAGCCCAGGACGCGCTGATGCGTGAAGGCGGGGATGTGACGCTGGATATCGTGGACGATCTGGGGCATGCCATTGACGATCGCAGCATGCAGTTTGCGCTCGATCATCTGCGCTATACCGTACCGAAGCACTACTTTGATGAAGCGCTCAGCGGCGGTAAGCCGAATGATGATGATATTGTAGAGTTTATGTGAGTTGCCCCTCACCCCCAGC
>NZ_JADCKU010000014.1:0-146819 GCF_014982165.1 Enterobacter cloacae complex sp. P24RS | reverse complement strand
TCACAAACCATTTAATATCTTTACTACATTTAATAATCCACAATTTTTCCATACCGAGACATGGTTCAGAATCTTCCGCATATTCTGAGTTATATTTCCTGTCCGGTATAAGATATTGGGCATTAACGTTTAGTACTACATTGCACCGACTATAAGGCTCATCTTTCCCTGGTACACCCTCGTGGTTAAAAACAAAAGGATATGCATACTCAACACCTAATTTCATAAAAATATAATAAGGAGGAAACCCAACATCTGGAGCATTAACCTTGTATACTTGAGATAAACCGTAAGGCTCCCCTTCTTTAAAAGTATAGTTTTTTACTGCAGCTGATACATCCGCAGCATTCGCAAGCACACTTGGTGAATAAAAATTAATCACACCAGCCAAGCTCAGCAATATAATTGCATTTTTCATAATCACTCAAGAACTCATTCACACTGCATCGTATAATTAACTGTAATTTCTACCGTAAGCATCAGGCTTCAGAATTGCAATTTTATAAATCTTAATTTTCATCAAATGAGATGGACTCAAGAAGTTTCAGTGTCTTTTTAGATAAATCTTCACCAGTATTCATTACAGCACTGTATCCTGAACCACAAAGAGCGTTATTATCGTGAATCAAACAGAAATAAACACTTTCACCGACACTTCCATCATTGAACTTAGCCATGCGGTTGACAGCCATAAACCCATTTGAATTTTTACCTTTCACCTTCATTAATGATAGATGATTAGGATTTCCATTTTTTACATATGTTTTATCAGGGACTAGTTTCCAATCTTTGTTTTTATAATCGTAAATAATTTTATTGTCTGAACTGCTAACATTAATACCTTTATTGTTAACCTGCTGACTATCATACCCGGCTTCAAAAGCCTCTCCTGAATATAGGCAGCTCCATTCAGATATAGGATATTTTTTCTCGAAATATTCGTCATCAGTTAACTTTGGATATTCATAGTCACTGAAGTGTACATTACATGAATCAAAGCTAGATGATGAAGAAATATCAGCATTAGAATCAGATGACAAACTTCTAATTACTGATGGACTTCCATCATTAGCAGTAGTCGCAGAAGCCATAGCGAAAGAACTGATGATACTAAGAAAGAATGACATGCAAACTAATTTCATAACGTTATTTCCTATGCTTGTATCCTTCCGGAAAATCTACTACTAAACTACCGGAAGCATTCGGGAATTTATTTTCGGTTAAAACAGCAATTGCTACACCGTACGCACAGCATCTCGAATCAAATCCATTGAGTGAACGATGATAAAGTGAACCGATTCGACCAGGCAAATTTACTGCTGCACTTGCTTCCCAAAAACTAGGGCTCCTATAGTAATATTTAACCCCAGCATTTGAGTTAACTGATACTCGTTCTAAAACATGCTCTTTATCAGCATATTTAGCCATTTTATTTTTAACCCAGTAAAAGCCGGCACTATCCGCAGCTAATATGCTCGATGAATCACTATTGCTAACTTCGTTTCTCAACTCAATAAACTCTGTTGAAAGCGTAGGGAAGTGACGATCTTGCAGTGTAGCATTAGATCTATTTCCAGGAGGCTGAGCTGCGATTGAAGCATAGGTATTAACCAGGATTTGTCTAAGTGGTTCCTGAACAGTTTTCCCAATATATTTAAAGTAATTCAAATAATTGTCTGGGTTAGTTAATTGGAGGAAACCCCGTCCATACCATGGTGCATACCAAAGATTGCTACCATTTCCCTCGTGAAGAGTACTTAGCCAACCCGTTTCTTGTATTGCATTTCCTAAAAAACATGCAATTCTAAATGAAGTGTTAATACAATACTTCCTCATTGCATAGTTCAAATTTGAAATTTGATTGCTTAAAATAGAGCCGGACTCTCTTAAATTTGTATTAATCGCTTCCCAGGCATATCGATTTCTACCGGACTGTCGAAGTGCATGGCTGGGTACTATTTGTTTCATTTCAGAAAAACTCAACCAACTACAGTTCCTTAAGTGGTTAATTATCACCTTAGGCTCGAAATGCCACAGTCTTCCGCTGCCGAGAGATCCTGAATCAAAGCACAACGCTTCTGCATGGGCCTTGAATTTTGCATAATCTGCTTCCGTCATCGGAGCACGCTTATCATCCCCCGTTTTCAGCCATGAAAAACGGGTATCGATCGTACTTTTTTCCCATTCGAACGGGAAATGACAGATTAACTTTCCACACTGATTATTGTACTCACCGTCCTCCTGCAGCTTCCTGATTATGGCTGAGCTACACTGACTGTTACTGTCAGCATCGTCATCGACCAGCTGCCAGCCCGTCCAGTGAGGAAAATCAGCGTCACTGAACTTTTTGATATTCGCGTCAGCAAGATTAACCATCCCTTTGCCACCCGGGTAATTCACGGTCATCCATAATGGCGCATCTGCCGGTGCCAGCGTTTCGTGCTCCGTATTGATCACCCGGCCAAAACGAAGCAGTTCAAACCCCGCGCTGGGGCTTTCCTTATAATTCCGCATCGCGGTTTTATAGAGATTATATTCGTAGTCTTCACCGTCAGCATTCACCAGAGGGTCGCCCAGCAGATCATACTTCCCGTCAGTCTGTGTATTTTTCTGGCGGGTCACCATCGTGCAGCTGCCTTGTGCCAGAGTCATACTGACATACAGCGGCGCACTGCTGGTATACAGCTCCGAAAGACCGGTTATGGAAGTACTGTTATCTGCGGGTGCCTTGTCATAAAACTTCGTTCCGGCCGGAAGATAAAAGTGAATATCGCCGTAAACTGCATCGGTTCGGCCATCTTTCGACACATCCAGTTCACGGGTCGTTCTGCCCGCCAGCTTGCTGATATTGTCGTCATCACAAAAAATCTGGAAATGGAATTCATTCTGACCACTGCACATTCCTGAAGAGCCCAGGGGGGCTTTACGGTATATTTTTGCATCCTGCTTTATTTCTTCCTCCAGAAATTTCATATGCATGCACAGTGAATAGAATACGACCTTCCCGTCTTCTCCGCTTCCGATCTCCGTTTCATGCTTCAGCAACACATAGCCGTCATCTGTCGGTCCGAGATAATTGAGTGGTTCTGCATCCTTAGACGACGATGGCTGGCGGAACGAAACCACCACGCCATCAGCAATTGCCCGTATTTTTCCAGGCGGCGTTCCACTATCTGTATGTGTAATGTGAACACCACCATGCCAGGATTCTGCTCCGTTTAAAGGAAATCCCTGAACTGAATTTACCGGCATCATTGCACCAGTCCAGTCGGCATCAGTCTGGGATGCAGTTCTGTTTCTCAGAAACGGCGGGCTGATAATCATGTTATGACTCCGTGTCAGGAAAATAGGAAATAGCTGGCTGGCCCAGGAGCTTCCGGACCAGCATCAGGGGCATCTTCAGCGTTGTCTGGATTTTCTTGAGGTTTGCTATCAGAGCTGACAGGCTCTGATGCTACCGGGGCAATACTCGGAAAATCTTCTGGTTTATTTGCCTTTAGCAGCCGGTCATAAAATCCTGCCCGTGTCCGGTAATCCCCGAGCGTCGCCGCTTCAATCGCATTCGCGTCCAGCGTGATATAGCTTCCGCCACCGTTCAGCGTGATCTTCTTCTTCGCAAGGATCCTGATTTCATCTTCCGTGCTGACAATGCTGATTTCCTTGCGTGCCAGCAGTTCCATCAGATCGTTCTGCGCCTGTACCTGCACTGGTCCCTGGTTCGCGATAAGCCTGATACCCATCTTGCGGACAAACAGGCTCAGGGCGTTGCCCACCCCGATGAACAGATTTTTTACCACGCTGACGTCCGCATTTTTACCGGCCGTGGCAATCAGGTTCTGGCCAGCAGACACCTGAAGATGTTGTCCGCTGGTCAGCGCCATACCGTCCGGTGCGCTCATCAGCAGCACCGATTTTTTCAGGTCCGTCAGATGCTGTTCCAGCAGGGTGATTTGCGCCTGAAGGTCTGCCGGATTCGCCGTCGCCGTCCGTGCATCATCCGATATCGCCTGCATCTGCGCCCGGGCATCACCTAGGTGGATCACCGCCGGCTTCATCTCCAGCACCTGACCCTGCGCCTTCGCCTGCGCGTCCGCGCTGATAAATATCCCTTTCTGCGCCCGTATCGCACCCCAGCTGTCCGTCCTGAGCTCAAACCCCTCGCCGCGCTGCTGCTTCTCGTTGTCGACCAGGTGCCCGAGGTTCAGCTGGCTCTTGCCGCCATACTCTGTGCTGACCTTGATGTGCTCTTTCCCGCGCTCGTCATCAAGGCGGATTTTGTTGTTCGCCGGGGTGCGCAAGACGTTACGTTTGTAGTTGCGGATGGAGACATGGTCGCCGTGCGCCGAGTCATGCAGCACGCCGGCAATGTACGGCCGGTCCGGGTTGCCGTCTTCAAAGCCAATCGCCACTTCGGTGCCCGCCAGCAGCGGCAGGTGCAGGCCGTAGGTGTCCCCCGCATACGGGCGGGACTGACGGACCCACAGGCTCTCGAACCCGGTCTCCCAGTTCTCACGGTCAAACAGCATATTGACGCGATAGCGACCGTCCTTGTCGATATGCCCGTAGGTGTCATTTTCGGTGGTGCTGGTGACGCGGGCCGGTAAGGTGCCGGCCATTACCGGGCGGCTGCCGGGTTCCGGGCGAAAGCAAAAGTCCGCGCTGTCCGGGATGCCGTCAAACCTGACGCAAAAGTCTGCATCACGCCGGGCATGGCTGTGCATCGCCGTGACAACCACGCCCTGGGTAAACACCTCCGCCACTTCGTACCCGCCGGTGACTTTCAGAAGCATACCCGGTGAAAGGATCGGGCAGCTGGTGAAGGCAACGGTCTGCGTCTGGCCATTCAGGTAGCGCTCATGACGGATGCGGGCGTAAAACGCCCCGGACTCCGCTGTCGGGTTGCGATCATACGCACTTCCCTGCGTCAGATAATTATCGCCGTAATGATAGGCCTCACCACAGGTGGTGGTATCCCCGCCGGTCGCGTCAACCCGGGTGTTCATGTCCTCCGTGGCCTGACGGTAGTTGTAGTCGCGTGTGCTGACCTCCTTCTGCACCACGTTATGGTGGCTCTCCATATCCCACACCGAGTCCACACCCTGTGAGTGCTGCCCTGACGGCGGTACCGATGGCAGCGTCAGGCCTTTCTCATACCCCTGCTGGCTGTCGTAAAACTCCACCACGTCGATGTTCAACCGCGTATCGGTGGTGAAGCGGAACCATATACCGACCTCACCCAGCAGGCGGGTGATAAAGTGCAGGTCGTCCTCAGCGTACTGCATCACCTGCTCACGGCGCGGGTACTCTTTTGTCAGTGAGAACAGGAAATCCTGGCCGCGCATGCCGTGGCGCTCGCGCAGGATTTTTTCCACGATTTGCGGAACCGACATGTCCTGGTAAATCGCGTTCTGGTGCGAGCGGTCAAGCAGCGCCAGACGCGGCTCAAGCGTCAGGGCGTAGTGGGTTTCATCTTTTGACGTGCTGAGGCGTTCAAAACCGGTCACCACGCCCTGAATCACCCGCACCGGCTGCTGTATTTTGATACCGTAACCCTGGTCAACCGGAGCCTGAAGCGTCAGGGAAGCCGCTTTCATCAGCATCATCTCTTTGCTGATGGCATGGTCCGCGCTGGTAAATTCAGTACGGTAGCTGAACGGTGTGCTCAGGGCTTCATCGCCCTCAAATGCCAGCACATCAAGCCCTGCATCGCAGCCCTTCACCAAAAGCAGGTGATGGCTGTGGCTGAATCGTAAGGGAAGATTACTGCTCATGCATGCTCACCTTCTGTCCGGTCAAACTCGAGCACTATGCCCTCTTCCTCATCCCAGCCAAGCGTAAGATGCTGCAGCTTCTGCCCCGCCGCCATCTGGCTCAGCAGCTGCTGGCTCAGGACCGGCAGAATCTGCTGATTCAGCAAACTGTCGATATTACGCGCACCGGTATCTGGCAGCAGGCAGGCGTCGGTCAGCGCGTCATATAGGTATTCAGCGATGGTGGTCGTCATACCGTAGTGACGCGCCAGGCGCTGGCTCATCTGGCTCAGCTTCATGCCAACAATCGTTCGCATTGCAGCCTGAGCCAGCGGACGGTAAATCACCGTCTGGAAGCGCGCCAGCAGCGCGGGCTGGAAGTGTTCGCGCAGTACCGGGCGCAGCAGCTCATGCAGGTCCGGCTCTGTCGCTTCCGGCTGTTCATCAAGCATCTGCATGATGAGATCGCTGCCGAGGTTCGAGGTCATCAGAATCACCGTGTTGCGGAAGTCAATTTCACGCCCCTCGCCGTCGCGCATGAATCCCCGGTCAAAGACCTGGTAGAACAGGTTCATCACATCCCGGTGCGCCTTTTCCACTTCATCCAGCAGCACCACGCTGTACGGGCGCTTGCGGACGGCTTCGGTCAGAATGCCGCCCTGACCGTAACCAACGTAGCCCGGAGGTGAGCCCTTGAGCTGAGAGACGGTGTGCGGCTCCTGGTATTCCGAGAGGTTGATGGTGATAAGGGATTTCTCGCCGCCGAATAACTCGTCCGCCAGTGCCAGCGCCGTTTCCGTCTTGCCGGTGCCGCTCGGTCCCACAAGCAGGAACACGCCCTGCGGGCCATTCTCTGGTGCAAGGCCGGTTTTACTTGCTCTCAGGCGCTGCGCGATGGCGTTCAGCGCCGCGTCCTGGCCAACCACCCGCCCGCCAAGGTTTTGCTCCAGGCTCAGCAGTTCCGTCTGCTCATCCTTCATTAATGACGAGAGCGGTATGCCGGTCCAGTCGGCGATAACGGTTGCGACGGTACGGGCGTCCACGTCCAGCCCCAGCAGCGGCGTATTTTTCTGTACGGCAGTAAGCTGCATCTGTAGTTCTGCAATCTCCCCCTGACGGGAGATATCAGTGCGGCAGGCGAACAGTTCTTCCGTCAGCTTCAGCTCCTGACCGTACTGGTTTTCCCGTTCGTCGAGCTGCAAAATGATGCGGACTTCTTCCTGTTCGATGACGGCCAGACGTTCGCGGTGGGCGGTATTGCCCACCGCGATATCCTCCAGTAGCGCCTGTTTCTCCATGGCAAGTGCCGTAAGTTGCGCCTTCATGCGGGTCAGCGGCTCCGGCACCGTATCTAGGCTCATGCGGATACGGGCAGAAGCGGTATCCAGCAGATCAACCGCCTTGTCCGGGAGCTGGCGTCCGGTCAGATAACGCCTGGACAACGTGACGGCGGCTTTTACCGCTTCATCGGTAATATGCACGCCGTGGTGCTCTGCGTAGCGTGACTTAAGTCCGCGCAGCATCAGACAGGCGGTGTCGTCGTCCGGTTCGTCAACTTTAACCATCTGGAAACGACGCTCCAGCGCGGCGTCGCGCTCGAAGTACTGTTTGTACTCGCTCCAGGTGGTGGCGGCGATGGTTCTGAGTTCACCGCGGGCGAGAGCCGGTTTCAACAGGTTTGCCGCATCGGCGCCGCCCGCCAAGTTGCCCGCGCCGATAATGGTGTGTGCCTCGTCAATAAACAGCAGTACCGGTGATGGCGACTGTTGCACCGCTTCGATGATGTTTTTCAGGCGCTTCTCGAACTCCCCCTTCACGCCCGCTCCTGCCTGTAGCAGACCGAGATCAAGGGTGCGCACCGAGACCGGCTTCAGCGCATCCGGCACATTGCCCTCCGCAATTCGCAGTGCCAGTCCTTCCACGAGCGCGGTCTTACCGACCCCCGGCTCGCCGACCAGAATCGGATTATTTTTACGGCGTCGGGAAAGAATATCCACCATCTGGCGGATTTCATTGTCACGACCAAAGACCGGGTCGATCTTCCCTTCACGGGCGCGGGCGGTAACGTCGAGGGTGAACTTGTCCAGCGCGCTCTGCAACGCCGGGGTCAGCTCTCCTTTTATATCGGCATTTACCGGACGGCCGACAAACTCCACCTCACCGCCCTGCGTAAGCTCCGCTTCCTGCTGCACCTCCGGGCGTTCATCCGACTGCGCATCCAGAAGCCCCCGCAGGCGCTCAAACTGGCTTTGCGCCAGTGTCAGCAGCGGCCACAGGCCGTCGCAGCGCACCAGTTTTGGTTTTTCCACCAGGGCCATCAGGAAGTGAATGCTGCGGATGTGCTCTTCCCCCGCCAGCGAAGCGTGCAGCCAGGCCCCCTGCATCAGAGCCTGAACGCTGTCCGACAGCTGCGGGCGGCTGCGCACCGAACGCGGCAGGCTGTCCATAAAACCCAGCAGATCCTGCCATATCGCATCCATATCCCATTCGTAGCGTCGCGCCAGCACGGTCAGGTCGCCTTCGCCCTGTTCCAGCAGCTTCAGCAGCCAGTGTTCGGGCAAAATTTCCGCATGGGCGCGGGTCTGGCAGAGGGACGCGGCGCCTTCCATCGCGCGGGCACAGTAAGGATTTAGACGGCGTAACAGGATGGCTGGATTTTCCATGAGACTCTCTCTTTAACAGTTCCGGACACGCTACCGCCCGTCGCTGTTCCCTGTTATTCAGGAACCCAAAGCGCATCAGGTCAGGCAGGCAGATTGTGTAGTTTTTTGCTGAACGCCCGTCAGTGCAGGCGCTCAGCAAAAAAAGCAGACGGCTGACCGTCTGCTCGGGCACTTACGCAGTGGCGCGTTCGTTCCAGGAATCGGAATGAATGATGTTGCCGTCTTTGTAAGTCCAGGTGATTTTTTCGTAGCGCAGCTCAATCTGCTCAAGGTGGTTATGCTTCTCGAAAGCAGGATCCTTGATGTCATGCATCTTCGGATTCACTTTCACCAGCTTCACGTTCTCAAGCTTCGTGTTGAAGTACTCCACTTCCTGACCCGCGTCGTTGATTCTGTACCATTTGAATTCCGCAGATTTCAGGGTCTGGCCCGTGGTCACCGCCTTGTACAGGTACGGGCTGGAGGAGTCGATTTCCTTGGTGAACAGGAATGGCGTGTGGATACGCGTGCCGGTCAGCTTGCCGGTGTTGTTATCGGTCGGGATGTACAGGTTGTGCTCCTGAGCCACCACTTCGATACTACCTTCACGATCCTGAACGTCCACAGACCCTTTAATGTCCGCGCCGCCGTCGTCCTTCAGCCACAGATAGACTGGAATTGCCATGTTAATTACTCCGTTACATTATTATCAGCGTCATCATCCTGCGATGACGCATGGGTAGTGCCCGGTGCCTGGCAGGCATTCGCCTGCGGCACCAGACTGATTTCGACACGGCGGTTGAGCGCACGCCCTTCCGGGGTGTCGTTGGTGGCGACAGGACGGCTTTCACCATAGCCCTGCACCGCAAAACAGCTTTCCTGCACGTCGCCGGTGTCACGCATCCAGTCGCGCACCGCTTCAGCACGCTTCAGGGACAGCGTTTGGTTCAGTTGTGGATTACCGGTGTTATCGGTATGCCCTGACACGACAATCAGCCAGCCCGGCTTCGCTTTGATGCCAACCAGTGAATTTACCAGCATTCGGATGGAGCCCGCTTTGAGCTCAAATTTGCCGGAATCGAACAGCGACATGCTGTCGAGCCGCACAATTTTCGGTATCGGTTTGAGCTTCGGTTCAGGCGGCGGAGGTGGGGGCACATACGAGCGGATCGCATCCAGCACTGGCATGCGCAGACGCCCGCCCTGATAAAGTCCCAGGCTCAGCCGGGCCGGTACGCCATTACGTGCATGGTCGTCCAGTAAAGCCGCATCCTCGCGCAGTACCGCAACGGCGTCGGCTTTCGGACCGTAGTTGTCCATAGAAATGCGGTCGTAACGGATAATATCGAAGCTCACGTGATGCATTAGCTGGCGATTATTCAAGCCACTGCTGAGCAGCGCAGCGATAGTCGCCAGCGTGAAGATCCCGAGCGCGCAGCGCCAGGTTCGCTCACGCGATGTAAGACCCCGCCCTTCCGGCAGTAATGGCAGGATAAAATCCGGGTACAGGGAGATAACCGTACTGTCCGTTCCCACCGGCTGCCAGCCAGACACCTGCTGCATCGCTGTGTGATGGGAAAGCCACGTCGTCCAGGCAGATGTGGCCAGGCTTCCGGCGAGGATCGGCCCCATTCCCCAAAGCATCGCAATAGGTGCAATCACAGGAATATCGGGGTTTTCATCTATAAATACAGCCTCTACGTGCTGCTGGAACCAGCTCATCAGACTGTTCATCAGCACCTGCTGCTGCACCGCAGGCGTTCCGCCGGTAGTAACCCATGCAGCAACAGAAGCTGGGGCTGAAGATTCACGCCAAACCCTCACGCCTTCTCCCGGTAAAGCAGCCTGCCAGAGTATGTCATTCGTCATCGCGCTGCCGACCTGACCATTCAGCACCAGCGGTATAGAATGACCGGTTTCTTTACGCAACCGGCTGATTTCCCAGCGCAGGGTCAGCAGCCGACTGGTCAGGGCTTCGCTGTCGGGGTGCTGCTGGGGGCAGACGCTGACCATCACCGACAGCTGACGACCCCAGTCAGGACGTAACCACAGTATCTGACGGGCAGCCTGCACCAGATCCTGATGATCTTCCACGCGGATCCAGCATCCCTGCGTGACAGTGAGTACCGGTGACGGTTGCGGCCAGGCTAGCGGCAGATCGCCACAAACCAGCACCACGGGCTGACGGTAAGTGGCGTGAGGCAGTTCCTCCAGACGCAGGGTGGAATCATGCTGTTCACGGCGACTGGCGACAGTCCAGAACACCAGTATAAGCCCTACTACCGCCAGCAGAATGAGCACAGAAACCAGCCAGGATACCGGCAGAAAACCCAGGCAGACCACAGAACTCAGCAGAACGGCCCACAACGCAAGCCAGCGCTGTTGTGCAGGACTCATTTCACGGCCTCCGGCAACAGGGTCAGCAGCATCTGATCTAGCCAGCGATCCAGCCCCCACCAGAGTGCAACGACCACCATCACGCTCAGACCAATACGTACGGGCCATGACGCCAGCCAGCCGCCCATAATTCCCCGCCCGGTATGGCTCTCCGCAAGTACGGGGTGGGACTGTGGATAGCTGAACGGCGTGACATATTCGCTGAGGACGTTGACTAGTTTCTGGCGCTCCGGGTCATTCGGTGAACGGTAACTGCCGAGAAAACCCAGCATCATGACCCGCTGGAAACAGGTCACGACAGCGTGGTCTGGCGCCGGTTCACGCAGCACATCACGCATCCGGTCGCACAGCGTGTCACCAGCATCCATAGTGCCGAGGAAGTACCCTTGCAGAGGAATGTCATACCACTGTATACAGGCGTCATCCTCCACACCCCGACCTTTGACCGCCTCATCGAGTAGCGCGCATTGTGCCGTGAGAATATGCTGGCAGCTGGCTTCATCGAGCTCTCTCGCTTTTAGTTCACGTTGCACATGTTCCACATCAGCAATACAGCGCTCCCAAAGGATTCGCCCTTCCCCTTCCTGGAATGTCGGGCCGTGACGCAGGCTTATCACCTGTAGCCAAGTGTCCTGGAGGAGATCATCAATATCAATGAACGCGGCATTAGCGCGTTTACGATCACTCATGTTCTCAGTACCGCAAAGAGTTCAAGTTCAGGCTCGGCAAGCATTCCAGGAACGTAAAACATACAGGTGCCGCTCTGGAACATTTCTATGGCCAGGGGATGAGAGACATCAAGGCTGAAATACTGATTTTCCAGACGCAGTGGGATGGCTGCCGGCACATGACGCAGCGGCGTCAGAGGAACACCTACCCGCGATGAGTTGACGATACTCCTGACATGATCGGGGCTGCCGACCTTGCACTGGCGCGGGAATTGCTCCTGCAATTGTGCCACCGGCAACGGTGAACGCACGGAGAGGTAATAATCAGCTTCTTCGCGCAAACGCGGATCGTGCAGACGAGCCTGCCAGAAGTGGAGCCGGGCATCATGCTCTAGTTCAATCGCTACCACACGCGATGGCAGGCTAGCTTCGAGCAGGTCACCTAATAAATCAAAGAGCGGCGGGAAGACGTTATTTTGTTGCTCATGTTGCCATACCGGGATCGCGCTGACCTGGTGCTCCAGCGAGAAGGTCAGTAGGCTTCCTGCAAGCCGAGCCAACTCTGGATACAGACGCTCAGGCGGGCTTTGTGGATTGCGCTGAAACTGCCCCAGCACAGGCTCAGCACTGTTAAGGGCATTAAGCAACCAGAACAGGGAGACATCGGCTACGGCAAAATCCGCCATACGCTCATTACTTTCCCGGCGCATGTCCATCAGACGGCCCAGACGAGCGCGCAGTTGCGTCAACAGTTGCTCCAGCTGAGTCACCAACCAGCGGCTGCCCAGCAGCGCCAAAAGTGGTGGAAGGTACGTCTCATCAAGTGCCCAGTTTCCCTGTGAATCTCGCTGTAGGTGAGCGACCGGACAGGTCAGGTAATCGCTGTTGTTTTGATGAGCGAAACGCAACGTCAGTTCTGGCCGCATTACCGCAATCTGCCGAGTGTCATCTCCAAAAAGGTTGCGGACATCCTGCCAGCGCTGACGATAGCGAACAGGACGCCCTGCGACCTCATCGGGCTTAAGGCAGTTGCCACCATTCGCGCGTAGCAGCGGAAGGGCCAATACCACCACCACATCCTGTGATTCACTCTCCAACGCCAGCACCGGGGGAAGGTCGTCAGCATTATCCGTATCGACTAATGTCCCGTCAGGAAACCGGATGTGCAGATGACGGGCCTGCAAACGTCCCAGCTTGAGAATATCCGATTCGAAAGTGGCATTAATTACCCCCCAGGGATGGGTGAGACCCAGCCGGGCGATACATTCCGCAGACCAGGCCGCATAGGCGGCCTGTTGCTGGAAGTGCTGGGGAGAGACCATCTGGCCCCTGCCCCATAACGGTTGTTCCGTTTTCATGCTTCCTGCCTTACGTTACGCTTTCGCTTTCGGCATCTGGCTTACCAGAGACAGGTTCACGTCCATCCCTTCCACCTGGAAATGCGGAACCGCATACAGCTTCACGCGGAAGAAGCCCGGGTTGTCTTCGATATCTTCCACCACCACCTTCGCGTCACGCAGCGGATGAGAAGCCTGCAACTCATCGCCCGGATCGGTCATTTCAGTCACCAGGCTTCGCACCCAGGTATTCAGCTCCAGCTCCAGCAGACGGCGGTCCTTGGTGGTGCCGATGTTCTCGCGCTGAATCAGCTTCAGGTAGTGCGCAATACGCGACAGCAGGAAGATGTAAGGCAGACGGGCATTGATGCGGCTGTTGGCCGTCGCATCTGCGGTGTCGTACAGCGCCGGTTTCTGAGCGGAGTTGGCCGAGAAGAAGCAGGCGTAATCGCGGTTTTTGTAGTACGACAGTGGGATAAAGCCGAGATTGGCGAACTCAAATTCGCGGGTCTCCGGGATCATCACTTCGGACGGTATCTTCACCTGGTTACCGGTACCGAGGTCGTACAGGTGAATCGGCAGATCTTTCACCGCTCCGCCCGCCTGCGGGCCGCGGATCTGCACGCACCAGCCGTTATTGATGAAGCTCTTCACCATATTAGAGGCAAAGGAGAATGACGCGCTGGTCCACAGGTATTTCTCGTGATCCGGGCCTTTCACCTGCTCAACGTAGTTGAAGCTGCGAACAGGCACGGTATCAGGGCCATACGGCAGACGCCCCAGCACGCGCGGCATCACCAGGCCGATATAGCGGGCGTCGTCAGTGTCGCGGAAGGATTTCCACTTGATGTATTCAGCGCGGTCGAAGTAGTTGCCGATATCCTTAATTGCAGCGACCTCTTCCATAGAATCTTTCAGGAAGAATTTCGGGCCGACAGAACCAATAAACGGCATGTGTGCGGCAGCAGACACTTTAGAGATGTTGCGCAGCAGCGCCACATCCTGCGGGCTGGCGTCAAATTCATAGGATGAAATGACTGAGCCAATCGGCTCGCCGCCCGGGGTGTCGTATTCGGCGGTATAAGTGTGCCAGTAGAGGCCGCTCTGGATCAGTTCCGGTGCATCCTCAAAATCCTGGCGCAGGTCGTCCTTGGAGACGTCCAGAATCTCGGTTTTCACATTCTGGCGGTAGTCGGTGCTGTCTACCAGCTGCTTCAGGCCGCGCCACAGGGATTCCACTTTCTGGAACTCCTGATGATGCATTACGGCATCCAGCTGACGGCTAATCTGAAAATCCAGCTCGGCGATATGGTGGTCAATCAGCGTCTTGTCGAGCTTATCCACGGGCTGACCGGATTTGCGGATGCAGTCCATAAATACCTGCATCGCCGCCGTCAGGCGTTCACCCGCCGGAGCGTCAGAAAGCGCGGCATCATCCAGAAACGCATTGATATCACCCAGGCTGGAGGCCGGAGTGAGGTTGATTTTTTCAAACAGGGAGGCGTAAACGCCCTCTTTTTCCAGTACGGTGGTCTGCCCCTGCGCGGAGGCGGTTTCAGTATTCACAGACATCAGCATATTCCCGGTTAATCCATTAAATTACACATGCCGCTTATTTCGGGGCCAGTGCACTCATTTCGTCGCGTAATTCCTGAGACAGCGCTGGGTCTTTAAGAATTTTCTCGAGTTCTTTTCTGAAAGTAGCGTTATCAAGAAGATTGGATTTGAGATCGCGTAATAAATTACGCATAGCCAGCATGGCACGGAGCTGAGGGATCTGGCGGGCCACCTGTTCAGGTTCGAAATCCTTAATATCGGAGAAGTTAAGTTTTATACTTTCTTCAGAACCATCCCCTGCCATTGTGTTTGGAACCGTCAGATTAACTCCCGGGTTAAATTCCGAAAGTACACTGTTGAAGTTATTTTTATTGACGATGATTTTCTCCCTTTCGGATAATGGACGATTCTCTTTTCCATTACTGAAATCACCGACGGTAAGGAGTTTAAGCGGCAGTTCAACTTTCTTCTGCGCGCCACCTGTATGCAGCGCCAGCTTTAAATTTATGCGTGCCTTGGGCACCTCATTCTGGAACGAATCGGCCATAGCAGTCCCTTTCTTCAAAAGAAATAATGTTAAGTGAGTGACGGTTCTTTACAAATCCATATTAGAACAAAAGGCCATTCTAGATCAACTAATCAGATCAAAGATCTACATTTAGACTTTTCTTAAGAATTTTCCACTAATAATTAGTATTTATAAATACCAGACATACGTGGCACATAAAAAGTATTAACCATTTATTCACAATAAACCAGCAGGAATGCCTGCGTTGACAGAGAATATTGAATTCATTGCCCCCTGTCGCTGAATAATTGATTTTTATCAATGCGATTCTAAACATCAGCCGCAGAAGCGCAACCTAATATCATCTTATCCAATAAATCTGCTGAATATGGAAAAGTCCTATACCGGACAATCTCAGGTTTCAAATAGCAGAAATCATGCTGTTATACAGATAATGAATTAATGGTTACGCGCTTTTCGATAAACCGGAAGAGTAATATCGCTGGTGGCATTCATCAAAAGAATGAATGCGGTTTTTTATGGAAGGATTTTTGGTAATAACTCGCCTGTAAATAGCATTAACCCTGCGTTCAGGCGCTTAAGCGATGTACGGCTATTTGCCATAGCCACTTAAGCGCCTTACCTGGTTTTTAATGTTTTTCAATGTACATTGTACGACTGTACGCAACATCCTCTGGGTTATTTATCGGATACCCTTTAACCCAGGGCTTAATGAGACGACCATTGGTGTACTGATAAATCGGGGCAATCGGCGCTTTCTCGGTGAGGATCTTCTCGGCCATGTTGTAGTCTGCATTACGCGCTTTTTCAGTCGTTTCAAGCGTCGCCTGATGAAGAGTCTTATCGTAAGCAGGATCGTTAAACCGGGAGATGTTGCCGGTGTGTGAGGACGTCAGCAGCGACAGGAATGTCGACGGCTCATTGTAGTCTCCTACCCATGACGCACGGATCACGTCAAAATTCCCGGTATTACGGCTGTCGATGTAGGTCTTCCACTCCTGATTCTGCAACTTAACGTCAACGCCCAGATTTTTCTTCCACATAGATGCGACGGCAATTGCGATTTTCTGGTGGTTTTCAGACGTGTTGTACAGCAGCGTTAATTTCAGCGGGCGCTGGGGACCATAGCCTGCCGCCTGCAATAATGTTTTCGCCTGAGCATTCAGCTCCTGCTGCGACATCTGCTCGAATGGCGAGGGTTCCGGCGTAAAACCGGCAGTGACATCAGGAGTGAAATGCCAGGCCGGTTTCTCACCGGTTCCCAGAACTTTTTCCGCCATAATGCGCCGATCAATAGTCATGCTGAGCGCCAGACGCACGCGCGCATCAGCGGTTGGGCCTTTTTGCGTGTTAAACGCGTAGTAATAGGTACCAAGCTGTGGCGGAGTATATACCTGTCCCGGAATATCCTTTAGCAGCTTCTGATACATGTTTTTCGGAAATGATTCCGTGATATCAATGTCGCCCGCCAGGTAGCGTTTGGTCGCTGAGGACTCCTGGTTGATTGGCACGAATGTGACTTTTTTTATCACCGTATTGGCGTTATCCCAGTAGTGAGTGTTCGGCTCAACCACCAGCTTTTCATTCACCACGCGATCTTTCAGCACATATGCACCGTTGCCGATGAGCGCGCCAGGGCGCGTCCATTCTTTACCGCTTTCCACGTTTGCCTTTTGAACCGGATAGAACGCAAAGTTCGCCGTGAGGTTGCTGAACCATGGCAGCGGTTTGTCCAGCTGCACGCGCAGCGTTTTAGCATCAACTGCCGTCACGCCGAGCGTATCCGGAGCAGCTTTTCCATCAATAATGGCCTGCGCATTGTTAATGCCCGCCAGCGCTGCAAACCAGGCGAAAGGTGACGTCGTTTTGGGATCAACCAGGCGACGCCAGCTGTAGACAAAATCTTGTGCCGTCACCGGGCTACCGTCAGACCACTTAGCGTTATCCCGCAACGTGAACGTCCAGACACGGTTATCATTGCTCTGCCAGCGCGTCGCCACGCCGGGAACCAGCTTCCCTTTTTCGTTCTGATTCACCAGCCCTTCATAAAGGTCGCGGATCACCTGTATCTCGGGTAAACCCACCGCTTTAGCCGGATCGAGCGAAGCGGGTTCATCTTTAATGTGTCGAACCAGCTCCTGGTTTTGCGCCAGAACCGTTCCTTTGGGAACCTCCGCGGCATATGAAAGTGAAGAAAGCCCGCACAGCCACAGCGCAGTACAAAGAAGCGAAACAGGATGCTTCATACGATCCCCTTAATGATGTCAGGTAACAGGCAGATGCGTAATTATTTGTTTCGACACGGAGAAATGCAAATGCTTCCTCTGGAAAGTTGATGTCAGGCAATTTTCCATCCAGACGGAAACTATTTGATTAAGCGCGGGTTTTGCACAACACTGCCAGAAGCGACTTCATCATCAGGGTTTACTATGGCAACCACCCGACCAAGAACGGAACGCGGCGCCTTCCCGCCCGGGACTGAACATTATGGCCGCTCATTTTTAGGCGCTCCACTGATCTGGTTTCCCGCCCCCGAGCCCAATCGTACTAGCGGCTTAATCATTGCGGGCACGCATGGCGATGAAAACTCGTCCATCGTGACGCTTTCGTGCGCGCTACGTACGTTGTCCCCCGATTTACGACGACATCATGTGATTTTGAGCGTCAACCCGGACGGTTGTCAGCTTGGATTACGGGCAAATGCGCGAGGCGTTGACCTTAACAGGAATTTTCCGGCAGCAAACTGGCGCGCGGGTGAAACGGTATATCGCTGGAACAGTTCGGCGCAGGAACGCGATGTGGTCCTGCTCACGGGCGACAAACCGGGTTCCGAGCCCGAGACTCAGGCGTTGTGCCAGCTTATTCATAAGATCCACCCGGCCTGGGTAGTCTCTTTCCACGATCCCCTCGCCTGTATTGAAGATCCTCGTCATACGGCGCTCGGGCAGTGGCTGGCGGATGCGTTTGCTCTTCCGCTGGTAACCAGCGTCGGCTATGAAACTCCCGGGTCGTTTGGAAGCTGGTGCGCCGATCTCGGCCTGCACTGTATCACCGCAGAATTTCCGCCGATCTCCTCGGATGAAGCGAGTGAAAAATACCTCAGAGCGATGACAGATCTTCTGCGCTGGCAGCCTCAAAGATGAAGAACGCCAGAGGTAAAACTCAGGGCGGGTGAAACGTCAACCGCCAGCCAGGTTGGGCCATCCAGATCGGCAAAACGCACGCTGTTCACCAGCGGGAGTGCAGCGCCGATCGCTCTGGACGTACACAACATACAGCCCAGCATCAGGGTAAAGCCTTGCGCCTGCGCATGCTTTGCCAGCGCCAGGGCTTCGGTTAACCCCCCTGTTTTATCCAGCTTGATGTTCACCATTTCGTAGCGGCCCTTAAGATCTGAAAGACTCTCGCGCGTATGACAGCTTTCATCTGCACAGACGGGAAGCGGATGAATAAAATTCGCCAGCGCGGCGTCGTCGTCTGCCGGGAGAGGTTGCTCCAGCATGGCAACGCCCAGATCGGCAAGCAGCTGACAGCGGGCCGCCAGCCCTTCGCTGTGCCATGACTCGTTCGCGTCGACTATCAGGGTGGCATCTGGTACCGCCGCCCGAATGGCGACCATGCGTTCGCTAATCAGACGATCGTCGAGCTTCACCTTTAATAAGGTTGCACCGGTGGCATATAACGCCTGAGCGCTGGCCGCCATTTGCTCGGGTTCACCGATGACGACCGTTTGCGCGGTGACGATCGATTGCGGCAGCGTAACGTCCAGCAGTGAAGGCAGCGGTTTGTGTTGCTTCGCCGCTTCCAGACTCCAGAGTGCGCAGTCAATCGCATTGCGTGCCGCGCCGGCCGGCAACCTTTGCTGAAGGGACTCACGCGTCAGGCCCGCCTGCAAGTCGGGCACCACCGTCATAATTTGCGCCATGACCGAGGCCAGGCTTTCTCCGTAGCGAGGATAAGGGGTACATTCCCCGACGCCTTTTACGCCATCCTCTTCACATTCAACCACCACCACACTGGCCTCATTACGGCTGCCGCG
The DNA here is from genome assembly GCF_014982165.1 of Enterobacter cloacae complex sp. P24RS. Taxonomy (NCBI): domain Bacteria; kingdom Pseudomonadati; phylum Pseudomonadota; class Gammaproteobacteria; order Enterobacterales; family Enterobacteriaceae; genus Enterobacter; species Enterobacter cloacae complex sp. P24RS. Next base: position 127,900 of record NZ_JADCKU010000014.1, on the reverse strand, counting down.
CGAGATCACAAACGGGGTGTGCAATGGCCAGGCTTCTTCATAGACCTTAACGCTTCTCATCACTGACTCCTTGCAGGCCGGTAAGGCATAAAATTGGTTTGCCGTGCTAACTGCGGATGGCATACACTAGCCACGACGTTAACTATTTGTAAACAGGAAGATATCTATGTCACAACTCGTTCATTTCCAGGGCAACCCGGTAGCTGTTGCAGGTTCCATCCCTCAGTCTGGCAGCAAAGCACAGCCTTTTACTCTGGTGGCTAAAGATCTGTCCGACGTCTCGCTGAGCCAGTTTGCTGGCAAACGTAAAGTCCTGAACATTTTCCCAAGCATCGATACGGGCGTTTGCGCGGCATCCGTGCGTAAATTCAACCAGCTGGCGACCGAAATGGACAACACCGTGGTGCTGTGCATTTCTGCTGACCTGCCGTTTGCCCAGTCCCGCTTCTGCGGCGCTGAAGGCCTGAGCAACGTCATCACCCTTTCCACTCTGCGTAGCCCGGATTTCCTGGAGCAATACGGTGTTGCCATTTCCGAAGGCGCGCTGAAAGGTCTGGCTGCACGTGCGGTGCTGGTCATCGACGAAAACGACAACGTTCATTTCAGCGAGCTGGTTAACGAAATCACCACCGAACCGGATTACACCGCTGCACTTGAGGCACTTAAAGCCTAAACGTAAAAAAGCCTCTGCAAAGAGGCTTTTTTGTTTATTCGTCACCCTTCTTCTGATTTAACCCATATTCGCGCAGCTTATTCGCAATCGCAGTATGTGAGACCCCAAGACGTTTCGCCAGCTTGCGCGTGCTCGGATAGCTACGATAGAGCTGCGTTAACACCGAACGCTCGAAACGGCTGGTGATGTCGTCCAGCGAGCCTTCCATGGCCTCTTCGCCTACCGATACCGTCCCGGCATCGTAATCCGGCAACAAAATATCCTGAGGACGCAGTTCATACCCTTCAAGCTGAGTTAATGCGCGATAAACCGCATTTTTTAGCTGACGAATATTGCCCGGCCAGCCGTAACGCGTCAGCACGGTGCCGAGGTCGGCAGAAAGCTTCGGACGCGGCACGCCCTGCTCGTCGGCAAAACGGGCGACGAACAGCTCCGTCAACGGCATGATGTCCTGCGGGCAATCGCGCAGCGGCGGGATATTGAGCGTCAGAACGTTCAGACGATAGTAGAGATCTTCGCGGAAAACCCCTTTCTGCACCAGCTCCACCAGGTTTTTCTGGGTGGCGCAGATGACGCGCACATCCACATGCACTTCATGATCTTCCCCCACGCGACGGAACGTGCCGTCATTCAGGAAGCGCAGCAGCTTCGCCTGCATGCGGGGCGACATTTCGCCAATCTCGTCCAGCAGCACCGAACCGCCGTTTGCCTGTTCGAAGAAGCCTTTTTTGCCTTCCGGCGCATGCCCGAACAGCTCGCTTTCCACCGCATCTTCCGGAATCGATGCACAGTTCAGCGCCAGATACGGTTTTGCCGCGCGCGGGCTGGCCATGTGCACAGCATGCGCCAGCAGATCTTTCCCCGTACCGGTATCACCGGTAATCAGCAGCGGCGCGGTCAGATTAGCCAGCTTGCGCGCCTGGTCGATCACGTGACGCATCTTCGGGCTTACCGCAATAATCTGGCTGAATGCGCCAACGTCCTGGCTGGACAAATTCTGTAACTGGCGGCCCATGCGCACCGTGGAGCGCAGCATGATCACTGCGCCGGTCAGCACCCGCGCGGCATTTTCACCTTTCAGGTAGACCGGCGTGATCTCCATCAGGAAATTCTGTCCGTTGATGACGACGTGCTCGCTATGGGTATTTTGCGGGCTGCTGTCCAGCCAGCGCTGGAAATTAAACCCCGGGATCAGCTGCGTAGCGTGGTGACCGATGAGCTTTTCCTGGCTCTGCGCAAACAGCTGGCAGCTGGCCTGGTTAACGCGCTCGACTTTATTTTTCAGATCGAGAGACAGAAACGGCTCCGGCATCGCTTCCAGCAGCGCGCTCAGCGCGAGATGTTCTCGCTCGGACGGCATCCAGGGGATGGTGCGAACATCCGTAACGCCAGCGATACGGCGGATTTCCGCCATCAGGCTACTGAAGGTATTGAATTCAATTTCGGCAAAGTTGAGGTAAATTCGCCCGACAGGGTCGATCTCAATGCCACGTAAATCAATGCTACGTAAAACAAGAAGATCGAGTAACTCGCGGGTCAGACCGAGACGGTCCTCACAAAAGACTTCCAGACGCATGGGAAATTCACCGTTTAAGCCATTAACAGTAAAATGATATGTCAGATCACGGTGTTCGGGAAGGTGGCTGTCAACAAATATTGACAGCCAGCACGAATAGTAAACAAATCCTCACTGCACAGGTTTTTTACTGAGCGTCTCTTTAAGCTGACCTACCAGCTCGCGGCGGAAATCGCCCAGTCGCGGCTTGTCGCCGTCGATCCAGGGAAGTGGACGACAGACCTCCATCGCTTTAATGCCTAAGCGTGCTGTCAGCAGACCGACACCGATCCCCTGCGCCGCCCGCGCGGAGAGACGCGCCGCGAGATCCTGCGACATCCAGTCCATTCCGACCTCGCGCACCAGTTCGCTGGCCCCGGCAAAGGCGATATTCAGCAACACCAGTTTGAACAGGCGCAGACGGCTGTAATAGCCAAGCTCAATGCCGTACAGCCTGGCGATGCGGTTAATCAGGCGCAGGTTGCGCCAGGCGATAAAGGCCATGTCTACCATCGCCAGCGGGCTGACGGCGATCATCAGCGTGGATTCCGCCGCCGAACGGCTGATCTCACGGCGAGCCTGCGAATCCAGTACCGGCTGGACAATATGGGCATACAGCGTGACCACCTCCTGATCATTCTGGGTTTCGTGGATCGCCGCATACCAGCGCTGTAGCGCCGGATGAGAGTGATCTATCCCGGCCTGAGCCGCCAGCTTTTCACAAAATGCGCGCCCTTTTCCCGTGCCGTGGCTGTGCAGCAGATCCCGCGCTTCTTCGCGTTCGTGCGCGCGCTGACGCAAACGCCATAGGCGACGCCACTCGGTGACGACTGAGCCTACGCCCGCACCAACGATCAACACTCCGGCAGCACAGCCACCCAACGCCACCCAATCCTGGGTTTGCCAGGCATTGATGCCCCACTGCACGCCCTGCCCGATTACGCTCGCGCCAAAAAGGGCCAGCCCGGCGGTGACCATCTTGCGCCACAGGCTGCGTTTCGGGCGCAGTGCCGCGTCAACGACCGCTTCCGCCTGCCCCTCTTCAACCAGCGGTTCCTCTGTCAGCACGGGAGCAAAGTTGTCGGCCTGCGGGCCGCTGAAGGTTTGCGCCGTTTTGAACGCTTCATGCGGGGTCTGATCAAGCTGACCGGTAAAATCAATGCGTGGTTTCAACGGTTCCGTCATCGCAATTTATCTCCAATCAAAAACTCCAGCGCCGCATCCAGACGGATGTGCGGCAGTGGCTGGTCAACGTTCATCCTCTGCGGACGGAAGGCTTCGAACTGAAACCCCTGGCTTTGCCAGAAGGCCTGGCCCGGCAGACGCGCGGGAACTTCCCCTGGATAGACCGTGAGCGGCTCTCCGTCGCTGAGGCGGTTGCCCCGAAGGGCCGGAATTTTCTCGCCGTTAACGTCAATCAACCCGCTTTGCGTAGCCTGTACGGACGCCAGCCCCAGACAATCCATGCCGATCCCTTCGAAAGCCGCATTCTGCCAGGCATCCTGCACCAGCTGTTGCAGCAGGGAAACCATATTGGCGTGCTGATCGACTGTCACATGGTCGGCTTTTGTGGCGGCAAATAACAGCTTATCGATGACCGGAGAGAACAACCGGCGAAACAGGGTACGCTGTCCGTAATGGAAACTCTGCATCAGCTGCGTCAGCGCCAGCCGCATATCATTGAACGCCTGCGGCCCGCTGTTGAGCGGTTGCAGGCAGTCCACCAGCACGATCTGGCGGTCAAAGCGTAAAAAGTGATTTTTATAAAAGCCCTTAACCACCTTTTCACAGTAGTAGTTGTATCGCTCGCGGAGCATACCGGCGTTAGTGGTCTTGTCCGCCTGCGCCAGCTTCGATTCGCCGATGCTGTCAACGTCCGGCCACGGGAAAAACTGGAGCGCGGGGGCGCCGGCTAAATCACCCGGCAGCACAAAACGGCCCGGCTGGATAAAATGAAGCCCCTCTTGTTTGCACTGGTGCAGGTAATCCGTCCAGGCTTCGGCTATGACGGCCAGACGATTTTCATCCGCCGGCGCCAGCGGATCCAGCCCTTCGCAAAGCTGGCGCCATTTGGTCGACCACTCTGCCCGCTGCCCCTGCAACAGGCCGGTCATCTGTCGGGACCAGCTCAGGTAATCCTGCGCCAGCATTGGTAAATCAAGCAGCCATTCACCCGGATAATCCACAATTTCGAGATAAAGCGTGGACGTTTCTTTGAAGTGACGCATCAGGGATTCATTCGAGCGGAAACGAAGCGCAAGGCGAATTTCGCTCACGCCACGCGTCGGGGTGGGCCAGGCGGGAGGCTCCCCGTACAACTGCGCCAGACCTTCATCATAGGTGAAACGGGGGATGCCAAAATCACGTTGCGGTACGCGTTTCACGCCCAACAGCCGCTCCTCACGCACCGCGCTTAGCAGCGGCAGCCGCGCTCCCGCATGCAGGTTCATCAGCTGATTGACCATCGCCGTAATGAATGCCGTCTTACCGCTGCGGCTCAGCCCCGTCACGGCAAGACGCAGGTGGCGATCAACGCCACGGTTCACCAGAGAATTGAATTCGTTTTTAAGTCGCTTCATCGCCGTCCTTCATTGCCTGGAACCCTGAAAAGAGTCACTTCAGAATACAGTAAATTGGGGCAGATCGTTGATTATCAATTCTTAATTATTGCTATTGCCGTTTTCTCTCCAGTAAGATGGGCGCAATTGCTGTCCGTCTGGAGTGAGTAAGGTGTATGTCACCCACCATCTATGATATTGCCCGCGTTGCTGGCGTTTCGAAATCAACCGTGTCACGCGTTCTGAATAAACAAACGAATATTTCTCCTGAAGCGCGTGAAAAGGTGTTGAAGGCGATAGATGAATTAAATTACCAGCCTAATAAACTTGCCCGCGCACTCACCTCTTCTGGCTTCGACGCCATTATGGTTATTTCGACCCGCTCAACCAAAACCACTGCTGGAAATCCCTTTTTCTCTGATGTATTGCATGCCATAACGGCAAAAGCAGAAGAGGAAGGTTTTGATGTTATTTTACAAACGTCCAAAAGCAGTGAAGACGATCTACAAAAATGCGTGGGTAAAATAAAGCAGAAGATGATCAAAGGGATCATCATGCTAAGCTCGCCGGCGAACGAGTCTTTTTTCTCGACGCTGGATGAATACGGTGTGCCCGTGGTTGTTATTGGTAAAGTGGAAGGGAATTACCAGAATATCTATTCTGTCGATACGGATAATTTCCGCGACAGCGCCATATTAACAGACTCGTTTATCAAGCATGGCCGCACCAAAATTGCCTGCCTGCATGCCCCGCTCGATTATCACGTTTCTATCGATCGCCTGGCGGGCTATAAGTTCAGCCTTGAGAAACACGGCATCGAAATTAACCCGGCCTGGGTTATCGATGGCGGATATACCCATGAAAGCGCGCTTCAGGCGGCCAGCCAGCTTCTCTCCTCAGCCAACCCGCCCGACGCGGTTTTTGCAACTGACAGCATGAAATTGCTGAGTCTTTACCGTGCCGCCGATGCGCTAAATCTGACGATCCCGGAGCAAGTTGCCATGGCAGGATACAGCGACCCGATGCTGTCTCTCATCTTGACCCCTGCACCCGGCGGCTTTGATATCCCAACGAGAAAGCTCGGCGAAGAGAGCTGCACTCTTTTATTCAAGTGCATTGCAAATAAACCTGCGCCGCATAAGGTGTTGGTTGAAACCCACTTTACAGATGCGGCTTCGTTACGTTAAAAACCAGGGGCAAACGCCCCTGGTATCACGTCATCAGAACGCGTAATTCACGCCGACACCCGCATAGTGGAAGCGGTCGCTGTCACCTTCGTCATGATTTTCCCATTCGTAGGCATACTCGAGCGTCATGGAAAGGCCATTCGCAAAGTCGTAAGCATAGAGCAGCCCCAGTCGGTTGAAGTCATGCCCTTCACGGGTTGGATCGTCCTGCCAGTCCCAGTTTGACCAGCGATCGAGCCCCAGGCGGGTGTAAGGCGTAAGCGTTGTCTGGCCTAATGAAACAGGCAGGTAGGCACGAATTTCCTGGGTGGAGAATTCACCGTTATTACGTGAACTGTCCATATTGAAACCACGCTCTAAATAGTAGTTAACTTTTGCAGAGACGGTTTCGTTTATTGTCCAGGTAAAACCGGTTTCCGTTTCAACACGGCTGTCAGAATAACCGGTTTTTCCCAGGTCATTCGCAAACTGGTACATGGCAAACCAACCGCTAAAACGCCAGTCATCGGTTAATTTCAGATCCCAGTCTGGCTGAATTTTGTAGCGCTGCATATTAGCACTGCCATCTTTCGCACCGTGTTCATCTTTAAAATGATATCCATAATTACGGAAACCGCCCGTAAGACCCAGCGTAAAATCATCGGTGCCAATGAAGCGATACCGTAATTCGAATTCAGGGCGATCGAAATAGGTGCCGCGCGTCATGCTGCTGTAATCAACCGGGCCTTCCTGATACATGGCCAGTGAAATGGTCCACGCATCATACGTGGCGTTAAACCACACGGAAGGTTCATATAATCCATCTTTATCGTCACCCTGCCCTTCGACGTTTTCAATTTCATACATGGCACCAATATTAAACTCCCAGTGTTTTGCTGTTTCTGTTGCTTGCGCGCAGCTAACCCCTGCGCACAGAACGAGCGCAGCACTTCTTAGTAGAGTACTCATTAAAATATTCCTTTATAATTAACTCACAAAAAAACCGGAAATTTTCATTTCCGGCGAACACCTTTCTTATCTAATTGCTGCTTCAGTTTCAGCATCGAAGAAATGGCACTTACTCATATCGAACTGGATGCCGATAATATCTCCTGCGACGTAATCATCCGCTGCACCCGCACGGACCACCAGTTCATGCCCACCCACGGTGGCATACAGCATAAATTCTGCCCCGGTGAGTTCCGCGACGCTGATTTTCGCCGTAACGTTTTCACCGCTACGCTGTAGAGTAAGAATGTCTTCAGGACGGATCCCAAAGACGACCGCTTTACGCTGGTAACCCTGTGCATTCAGTTCGGCGAGCTTGTCTTCCGGGATCTCCAGGCGCAGCGTTTCCGTCACGAAATAGCGATCGTCGATCGCGCCACGAATAAAGTTCATCGCCGGTGAACCAATGAACCCTGCCACGAACATATTCGCGGGCTCGTTGTAGACCTGCTTCGGCGCGCCCACCTGCTGGATGATGCCGTCTTTTAAAATCACGATGCGGGTCGCCATGGTCATGGCTTCCGTCTGATCGTGCGTCACGTAAATCATGGTGGTATTGAGCTTCTGGTGCAGCTTGCTGATTTCAGCGCGCATCTGCACACGAAGCTTGGCATCAAGGTTTGACAGCGGTTCATCCATCAGGAAAACCCCGGCTTCGCGCACTATCGCCCTGCCTAACGCCACGCGCTGGCGCTGACCGCCGGACAACGCGCCAGGTTTACGCTGGAGATAGTCGCGTAAGCCCAGGATCTGGGCCGCCCAGCTAACGCGTTCTTCGATGATGGAGGGGGCAATTTTTTGCATCTTCAGGCCAAACGCCATGTTGTCGTAGACCGTCATATGCGGATAGAGCGCATAGTTCTGGAAAACCATCGCGATATCACGGGATTTGGCGGGAACATCATTCATGCAAACCCCGTCAATAATCAGTTCACCTGCGCTGATTTCCTCAAGGCCGGCAATCATTCGCAGCGTCGTGGATTTACCACAGCCCGATGGACCGACGAAGACAATAAATTCTTTGTCTTCAATTTCGAGATTAAAATCCTTAACCACGTGGACCTGGTTATCATAGATTTTCTGAATGTGTTTCAGTGACAGTTGAGCCATTATAAATTCCTTATCAATACGCCGGGGATGCCCAGAACGCCGTCAGGCGTTCCCAGGTCAGTTCCTGCGTTGAATGAAGTTGTAATCCCGCATGGTCCAGGCCAGGTCCAATCCCGACCGACAGCATTCCTGCGGCGTTGATCGCATCCACCCCCGCGGCGGCATCTTCGATACCGATGGCCTCTTCAGGACGCACGTTCAGTCCTTTACATGCCGCGAGGAAGATCTCCGGGTCCGGCTTTGAGCGGCGGATCCGGGAAGCATCGGCGCAAAAATCGAAGGCCTGATGAATACCCAGCGCATGCAAAATCCCCGGGGCGTTAAGCGATACGGATGCCAGCCCAGTTTTGACCTTCGCAGCACGAATATCCGCCAGTACCTCGCGAATACCCGGAAGCAGCGAATCCTGCGTCAGAGACGCCAGCGACTGGACATAGAGGGCGTTTTTCCTGGCTGCAAGCGCCAGACACTGCTCTTCACTGAACATCCCCGCTTTCCCGCCGTGCTTCAGGATGCGCTGAAGAGAATCCATGCGGCTTATTCCCTTCAGCTGTTCGTTAAACACTTCGTCGAAGGTGATCCCGATCTCCTGGGCCACGGCACGCCAGGCCAGAAAGTGAAGGTGCGCGGTATCGGTGATCACCCCGTCCAGATCGAATACAACAGCGTTAAGCATCATGGCGCCCCTCCGTGGTAGCGGTCCCATTAACAGGTGCAAGAAAGTCCTGATGCGCACATACCTTCCGCCCCGATACGTTCAGCATTTGACCCCACAGCGTTAACGTGACGGGTGCGGTAGTTTCAATGGTTAACAGATCATCTTCAAAGGTGATGTGCATTGTTGCGTCGCGCCACCGCAGCGGGAAGGCAAGTTTCCGCCATTGAGCGGGCAGCTTCGGCGCAAGATGCAGTTCCCCGTCGCTAATGTGCATCCCGGCAAACCCCTGAATGGCACCCAACCAGATCGCGCCGGTGGCCGCAGCATGTATACCGTCATCGCTGCTGTGCGGGTCGTCCCCCAGATCGATGGCGATACCGTCACGCCAGAACGCATAGGCCCCCTCGGTGTCACCGCAGCGCGCGAGCACAATGCCGTGAATGGCTTTACTCAGCGACGAATCATGAATCGTGCGCGGCTCGTAGAACGCCAGATTGGCGGCACATTGCTGCGGCGTAAACCGTTCCGGCAGCAGGTAGTTAAGCATCACGACATCGGCCTGCTTCAGGATCTGCATCTCGTTCACTTCCGCGCGGGAGTAATCGAGCAGAATGGTCTGTTTACCCGCTTTGGCCTTGTAGCGGCTCAGATCGATGGCCGGTTTTGTCATAAAGGTATCATCCTGCGGGATCACACCCTCTGCATCGGCCTCCGGTAACCACAAACGCGCCAGAAACGTCTCGGCATTTTCCGTAAAACGCGCATCGTCACGCCCAAACATCGCCATAAACTGGCGCGCACAGGCCACGTTGTGCCAGGCCAGGTAGTTGGTGTAGGCGTTGTTGTTGACATGCTCGGTGTATTCGTCCGGTCCGATCACGTCATGGATTTCCAGACGACCATTGACGTCCGTCGCGCGTCCCATCCAGAACGAAGCGGTTTCCATCAGCAACGTCAGGCCTTCGTGACGCATAAAGGCATCATCATGCGTCGCCTGCCAGTAAGCGACGACGGCCCAGGCGATATCTGCCACGATGTGGTGTTCAGCGAGTGCGGAAGCCACCTTCTGGCGACCCCCGGTACGAATGTTAATTGCCGCGAACTCAGGCGTCTCTTCCTGTCCGCTGGCGGCGCTTTCCCACGGGAACAGCGCGCCAGGCCAGCCGTTACGACGCGCTTTTTCACGGGCGCCTGAGAGATTAAGCCAGCGATAGCGCAGCAGGCTGCGGGCAATCTTTGGACGGGTAAACAGATGGAACGGCAGCAGGAAAATTTCGGTATCCCAGAAGACGTGCCCCTTGTACCCCTCACCCGTCAGCCCTTTTGCGGCGATACTGCTTCGCTCATCATGGGCAGGCGTCATTGTCGTCAGGTGCCAGACGGCGTAATCCAGCGCCAGCTGATCCTGTTGCTCCGGGGAAGTCACTTCCACACGGGCGTCGCGCCAGACGTCTTTCCAGGCATACGCTGAGCTCTCACGCAGCGCCTCGTAGCCTCTTGCCGCACAGACTTTGAGATCGGCCAGCGCGTTGCGCGCGAAAGTTTCCTGCGACAGCGCTTTATCGCTGCGATGCGTTACCCAGACGATCTTCTCAAGCGTGACAGTGTCACCTTCGGCAATCGTCAGCGAATGATGCACGCTGAGCCGACGATTTTTGGCGGTGAAGCAGCTGTCGCTCTTCTTCGAGAGCTGGCAAAACGCCGAAACCACAATCTCAGAAGCCCGGTCCTGCGTTTCATACACGCCCTGCATGTAATGCTGGTCAAAGACCCTGACCGAGATTTCATCCAGATGCTGCCTGCCGCTGTTCGTTTGCGTCGCATCAATGCCGGTTTTCAGCACGGCCTGCGCGGGGGCATCAAGGGGGGTGATTGCAAGCTGCATAGCCACTAAAGGCAGCTGGTCCAGCGACACAAATCGGCGACTCTCCAGCCGATAGCGTTTGCCGTTGGGTGAACGCCAGACAACGTTGCGATGCAGTTCGCCGTTTGCAAAGGCCAGCTCGCGCTGCCACTCAAGTATTTCCCCTGAAAGGAGGGTGAAATTGACGCCGTCCAGCTCAACATCAATACCGGTGATATCCGGCAGGTTGACCAGTTCAGTGGTCTCGTTGCGACCCGCGCGATGATAAAGGCCGGCAAGATACATGCCCCTGGTTTGCAGGGTGTAATCTTCTTCATGCGCAGCGCGAATGCCCATGTAGCCATTACCGCAGGTCATGACTGAGGCATATTTATTCAGGCTGTGAGGACAAAATCCCGGATCGGTTAATACAGATACGTTCAGCATAATGTCACGCTTTCCCCTGTTTCTGCGGATTCATAAAGCGCGGCGACAAGCTGTTGAATAACCAGTCCCTGCTCTGCGTCAGCGATCATCACAGGCTCACCCAGCACATGCCGCACGAAGGCATCCATGCTGCGCAGATGGCGCCGATCGTCCGCCTCTTCACGCTGGGCAAGGGTTTCCAAAACACCGGCTTCGTCGTTATAGATATGCGCCGGGAACAGCGTTGCGCCCGCCTTTTCACCGCAGAAAGAGACGTTCATGATGGACTGCTCGCGGATGTTAAGCGCAAAGGAGGTATCCAGACGCAGAACGCCGCCGTTGCAGAACTCGATCGTGCCAAACAGGGCATCTTCTACGGTAAACTGCGCGGGATCCCACTCGCCAAACTGGCCGCTGTGTTTCTGGTTTCCGAGCTTCTGGAAGCTGTGCGCGGTCACCCGCTTCACCGCCGGGAAACCCAGGACGTACATGGCGGCATCCAGCATATGAATGCCAATATCAATAAGCGGTCCACCGCCCTGGAGCGATTTGTTGGTAAATACGCCCCAACCCGGTACACCGCAGCGGCGCAGCGCCTGCGCCGAGGTAAAGTAAACTTCGCCGAGCGTGCCGTTCATCACCGCATCACGCAGTAGCTGGGTATCCAGGGCAAAGCGATGATGAAAATCATACGCGAGGACTTTTCCAGCCTTACGCGCCGCAATGCGCATCTGGTCGGCCTGTTCCGGCGTCATCGCCGGCGGCTTTTCACACATCACATGACAACCCGCTTCGAGGGCCGCCATGACGTGTTCAAAATGGAACCGGTTAGGCGAACAGACGCTCACCACATCCGGTTTTACTGTCTGCAACATCTCGTGAGCGTCCTGCCATGCCGATGGAATAGCATAACGTTCCGCGAACGCCTGTGCCTGTTCAGGGCGGCTGTCCATGACAGCCACCATTTGAACATCACTGCGCGTGGCGTAATACGAGGCATGCACTTTGTCTGCAACCTGCCCGGCGCCAATGATGGCGACGCGCAGAGGCAAAGGTGTAGAAGCACTCATCACGCTCGTCATCCTTAGCATTCACGCAGGTAATTGAGTGAGTCCTGATAGGCCTTGGCCGGATCGTCGGCACGAACCCGGCACTCGTACACCACATAACCCTGATAGTTATCGGCACGCAGTCGATCGAACAGGCTGGCGAAATCGAGGCTGCCGCTGCCCGGCTGATAGCGGTGGTTATCAGCAATATGCACATGGCCCAGCAGATCGCGGTTGTTATGCAGCGCATCCGTCAGCGAGTCTTCTTCAATGTTCATATGATAGAAATCACCGATGATCTGCACGTGCTTCAGGCCGTTCTCTTCGATATAACGACGCGCGTCGGCCAGGGTATTGATCATATGATCCTGGTAGCGGTTCAGCGGCTCCAGGTAAACGGTGGTCCCGGTGCGCGCCGCTACTTCATCCAGCCAGCGCAGGGAGGCGCTAACCGCCTTGCGGTCACCGTCCAGGCTGCGTGGCGAGGTCATTGGCGGCAGACGGAAGGTAAACATCCCCCAGGCAGCCGGCACGATGATCCCCTTTCCGCCCACTTCCGCCAGGGCTTCCAGTATGCGTTCAATCTGCTGTAAACCGTTCAAACGGCGTTCTTCGATGAAATCCCCGATCCAGCCGTCGTATCCGCCACACGCCGTCGTCACCGGCAGGCCAGTGGCTTTAATAGCGGCTTTCACTTCATCGAGATTTTCCACCAGCAGGCGGCCATCAATTTCATAGCCATCAAATCCCATCGCTTTGATGTATTTGAATTTTTCCATGATATTGGTCGGGAAAAAGGCCTGGTTTTGTGTTGCGATCTTCATGATTTGCTTTCCTTAGCTTAAAAAGTGACGCCCATTTTGATACTCAGTTCCGGATGCTGATCGACATACTTCATATAGCTGTCCGGGCTGGTGGCGAAGGTGACGACCGGGTCGATGAGATCCTCACAGTTGAGATAACCGTTCATCAGCAGTTCCCAGCAGGTCTCTTCAATGCGCTTGCGGCTCCAGCGCGGATAGTCCGGGTTCGGTTCACTGCACGCGCGGGAGAAGACAATCTTCGCGTTGTTGAAGTGTGCTTCGCGGCCCAGGTTGAAGCCCGCCGCAAACGGTTTGGCGAACGCCACATAAGAGATCGTGCCGCCGTAGGCGAGCCCGCGCAGCGCAGATTGCAGCGCATCCGCAAAACCGCTGGTTTCGATGATCACATCCGCACCCTGTTTGCCGGTCAGTTTCTTAATTTCAAGACCGACATCGGTACCGATTGGGTTCAGGCAGTGGTCAGCACCGTGACGGCGAGCGATGTCACAGCGGTGTTCGATAGGATCGACACCAATCACCACGGACGCACCGGCCTTTTTCGCCAGCTGAATGGCGATCTGGCCAATCGCGCCCAGCCCGACAACCACAACGAAATCCCCCACGCGGACGTTTGCGTCACGCACGCCGCTCATGGCGAACTGCGCCGGATCGTAGCAAACGGCGTTTTTCCAGGACGCACCCTGCGGCATTTTGCGCAGCTTATAGTTGTTCACCGCGTTGACGATGACCGTCTCCTGCAATGGGCCGTAGCAGCAGACGCTGTCGCCGATCTGGTATTCCGTGACGTCTGCACCACACTCGATGATGTCGCCGACGATCATGTTCCCCAGCTGAAATTTGCCAAATTCGATGCCGCGCGCTGCCCCTTCTTCACGTGGGGTAAACATCTGCCACTCGGCGTTGAACTCTTCATCGATGAACGGGCTTGCCGCGCGAAAATCTACGACTTCGGTGCCGTGCTTCGGCGCGCCATAACGGGCGCGAATTTTCACCTCATGCGCTGCAACAGGACGATCTTCGTATTCAACCAGCGCCGCTACACGGGGCGCTGTCGCAACTAATTTTTTCATGACTCACTCCTTGTTAAAATCGGCCGCCTCAGCCCTTCACGCCGCCGGCGGTCAAACCACTTTTAATAAAACGTTCAGAAAGGGCATACATAATGACGACCGGGAGCGCCGTCACCAGCGATGCCGCCATCATTCGGCCCCAGATGTAATCTGGCGTACTGAAGAGCGTGTTCAGCCCAACCGGCAACGTGAAGTTGCTGGCGCTGGACAGGAAAATGGAGGCGAACAGATAGTCATTCCACGCCACCATGAAGCAGTAAACAAAGACCGACACCAGGCCAGAGATTGCCAGCGGCACGGTGATGCGGAAGATAATTTGCAGGCGGTTCAGGCCGTCCATCATGGCGGCTTCTTCAATTTCGTCCGGGATGGTGTCGAAGTAGCTGCGCAGCATAAAGACCGCTGTCGGTAACGTCTGGGTCACCATAGTGACGATCAGCGCCAGCTCGGTGTCATAAATGCCGAGCGCGGTGATGATTTTGAACAGCGGCACCACCAGCAGGATCCCGGAGAACATATAGACGGTGTAAAAGCTCGCATTGATCGTCGTGCGCCCCTTAAAGCGCAGTTTGGACAACGCATAAGCGCCCAGCGTGCCGAGAAACACCGCAATGACCGAGGAGGTCAGCGACACCACCATGCTGTTACGGAAGTAATCCACAAACGGGAAAATCAGCGGGTTAAAAATGTCGACGTAATGCTGAAGCGTCCACTCCTGCGGCAGAATGGTCGGATGCAGCGATATCGCCTCTTTCGCGCTTTTAAACGACGTCATTAACATCACAAAAAACGGAAACAGCGTGATAATCAGAAATACCGCCAGCCCCAGATAAAAACCGATGCGGCCCAGTACGCGTTTATTTGTTGCCATTGAGGTTTACCCTTTTTCTGGTCAGCAGAATGACGGCGAAGATGATCACAAACAGCACAACGGAGATCGCGGCCGCTTTGCCCAGGTCATTGAATGCGAAGGCCGTTTTGTAGAGATACACGCCCAGAATATCGACCTTCGTGGTCAGCAGATAAACATCCGCGAACATGTAGAACATCCAGATGGTTCGCAGCGTAACCACCGTAGCCAGCACCGGCATGATGGCGGGCAGCGTGACGATGCGAAAACGCTGCCAGGCATTGGCGCCATCCATCTCTGCCGCTTCGTACAGTGATTTATCGATGGTCTGCAAAATCGCGAGGAACGAGATAAAGGCGTACGGGAAGTAGCGCCAGATAGCGAACAGCACCACCAGCACAAAGCTGCTGCCCGGATTGTCGAACCATAACGGTGCCTGATCATAGAGATGCAGCAGGTCAACGCCCAGATAATTCACAATCCCGTAGCCGTTGTTGAACATGTATTTCCAGGCAAACACCAGGGAAATAGACGGCGTCACGTAGGACAGAATCACCAGCGAACGCGCCGTTTTCCGCATACGGAATTCACGGTTAAAGAAGATCGCCACGGCCAGCCCCAGCCCGGTACTGCCGATCACTACCAGCGCCGTGTACCAGAACGTCATCCACAGGGAGTGCCAGAACGCGGCATCGCCCAAAATGCGAATGTAGTTATCGAGGCCGACGAACGCCGCATCAATACGCGGGTTCAGCGGTAAACGTAAAAAACTGATTTCAATATTGGAAATCATTGGCCAGGCCACCAGGCCCCCCAGCAAAATCAGGCTGGGGGCCAACAGCAGCATGGCGAAAGGCATATCTGAACGACCAGAAAACAACGTCTTCATAATTCCCTTCGCAAAGCGCTCCTATCGTTGTGATATCAGGTCAGTCAGTTTTTTCTGGCTGTTGCTTAACGTCGCATTGAGATCTTTTTGTCCCACCGTCACGTTATGCACCATGGAACTGATAATGCCGGACCCGGTAACGTCTCCCATGCGGGTAAAGTTTTTGTCGCCCACGGCACCAAACACCTGGACGTTCGGGAACTGCGCAATCAGCTCATATGGCAGTTGACCAAAGGCCTTGATCACGTCGTTGTTTTTCCAGGAATCTGTGCCCACTACGAGTTTATTGACCGGTAGCGCGGCGCCCGGAGACATCATGACCCAGTCAGAGGCGTTCTGAGCCTGCTCCATCCAGGTGACAAATTTCTCGGCGGCCTGCGTTTCTTCTTCGGTCTGACCGGTAGTGATGGTCAACGAGGTAATCATGCCGTAGACGGCGGAGGATTTTTCCGTTGGGACCACGAAGCCCAGGTTGGCCGGCGAGCCATCTTTGTAGACCGCAGGCAGGATATAGGTGGAGTACACGGCCATAGGCGCAGAACCGTTCATGAAGGCGTCTTTGATCTCCATGACATCGTTCGAACCCGGCATCGTGGTCGCGGCCAGTGCCTTATAAAATGCCAGCGCTTTCGACATTTCAGGTGTATCGATTTCCACGTTGCCGTTTGCATCAAAGACGTTGGCGCCGCCCGACAAGGCAAACTGCGAGAAGGCCTGCTCGGTCATAACGCTTTCCGCGGTTGGAAGCGCGATACCGTAATGTTTTTTAGCCGGATCGTTGAGCGCCTGACTGGCTTTCAGCAGTTGCTCCCAGTTGTGCGGCTCTTCAATACCCGCAGCTCCGAGCGCATCTTTGTGATACCAGATGCCGGACAGCCAGGCGCTAACCGGCACCCCCGTCCATGCGCTGCCATCTTCCGTGCGAACCACGCGTAAAATGCCGTCGTAAAATGTCTCCTCGCCCACCGCCTTGATGGCGCGGCCGATGGCGTCACGATCCAGCAGTTGCTCTTTATCCATGACTTTGGCGTAGTCATGGCTGATCTCAATCACCTCCGGCAGCGCACCGGTACGAGCCAGCGTAATAACCTTGGTGTTGTAGGCATCTTCTTCAACGGGTACCTGCTTCACCGTAATCGACGGGTTCTCTTTCTCGAATTTCTCGATCAGTTTCGTTATCACCGCCTGGCGTTCCTGTTCCACCGACGAGTGCATAAACTCAATGGTGACCTGAGATGCTTTATCGTCCTTACAGCCTGATAACAGGGCGCACGAAACCAGTGCTGATAACAGCACAATTTTGGGCATTTTCATTTTAGGGTCCTTTTTAGTTTTCTTTAATCCACATTACCTGCCATGGATTGAGGGTCAGATCCGTACCGCTAATATGTTGTCCTGATAGTAATTCCTTACCAGATAGCGTTTGCTCATAAACGGTCTGCATTTTATTGCTAAAATTAAATAATGCTGTAATACGTTCGCCATTTTCAGCAACGCGGATAATTTTAAGAATTTGTTCACCCACTGCGTCGAAAACAGCCTGACTGTCTGGATGGAATGCGCTTTCCCCGCGACGAATAGCGATAAGCTCACTCAAACGAGAATAAATTTGAGAACGAATACTCTTCTTGTTATTCAGTTCGCTATCGACCTGCCCCGCCGTGTATTTTTTCCGGTTAATCGCGCGATTATAACCAAGGCGTTCAACACCTTCATAATCGTTACGCGAACCAAGAATGCTCTGAATATAAACGGCCGGCACGCCTGGAAAACTTAACAACACGGCATGCGCGAGGATGAACCGGGCAATACGCTCATCATCTGCACTTTCTTGTAAACTTAAGGCATCAAGATAGGTGACATTAATTTCGTAGGGGCTTCGCGTTCCGTCAGGGTTATTTTTCCAGTTGACCAGCGCGCCTTCCTGCTGAAGCTTCTCGACCAGCGAGAGGATCTCTGATTCCGGAAGAATGCCGCGCAGCGGGTTCAAACCGATACCATCATGCGAGGCCAGGAAGTTAAACCAGGTGGTGTGCGTTGAAAGCAGCGCCAGCGACCCCGCCCACTGGCTGAGGGCTTTAACATCCTGACAATGAACGGCATGCAGCACCAGCGGAGGTAAGGAGAAATGATAGACCATCTGGGCTTCATTTTCACCATCACCGAAGTAAGAGATATTGTCTTTGTGTGGAACATTTGTCTCAGTGATGATCACCGTTCCGGGTGCAACGGCATCCGTAATGGCGCGGAATAACTGGATGAGGCAATGGGTTTGTTCCAGATGGATGCAGCTTGTTCCAGGGATCTTCCACATAAAACCGACCGCATCCAGTCGGATGTAACGCGCCCCTTCTGCAAGGTAATGGAGCAGTACGTCCACCATGGCAATCAGCACCTGCGGCGAGGCGAAGTTGAGGTCGATCTGGTCTTCACTGAATGTGGTCCACAGATGACGAACGCTGCCATCATGCAGCGTAAACGGCGTCAGCAGCGGCAAGGCACGTGGACGCGTCACTGCGGATAAATCGGTTTCGGGGTCGACTGAAATAAAGAAATCTTCATAGCCGGGCCTCTGCGCCAGATAATAAGCAAACCATTCGCTTTTCGCTGACATATGGTTGCAAACGAAGTCAAACATTAAGCTGGCTGACTGTTTTAATTCCGCGACATCCTGCCAGGTACCCGTTTCAGGTGCAACATTGTGATAATCGATAACGGAAAATCCATCATCTGACGACCACGGATAAAAAGGTAAAAGATGGACATGGGAAAACGTGCGAGAAAGCCATTCATTATAGAACCGGGTGAATACCGGCAATGCTTTCTCCCCTTTCGCGGAGAACTGATCGGCATAGGTAATCAGAACAACGTCTTTTTCATCCCAGCCTGACTTACGCTTTTCCGTAATATTAACCGCCGCCTGTTCAAGCTTCGTTAATAACACGTTCAGGTGTGCATCTGAAAATGATTCACCGTAAATATGATTGATGAGTTTTTTAATTTTTGCGTTCACTTTATTTTACATGGTAGCGGTCCCACGGACTGGCAATCTACTCCCATGAAAAATATCTGTCAACGCACCTGTGGGCTGAAAAAGGCATTCTCAAAGCAGCGCAACGCAGTAATGTGAGCTGCCGCAAAGAACGAGAAAAAGCAGAGGGGAAATTCATGCCCTCTCTCTGAGCGAGAAAGGGCTTTTGCGCGAGGGATTAGCGTGAAAGGTAGCGGCGGGAAACGCGTTTCGCCAGTTTCTTTAATAGCGGCTCCAGTGCGACCGCCAGCACCATTCTGACCGGCTTACGGGCAACAGACTTGATCGCCCAGCCAGCCACACCCGCCGGACCATAACGTAACGCCGTCATCAGAACCAGTTTACCTGCGATTTTCAGGCCGGGTTTTACCTTCTGACCGGCCTGTTGCCAGTTTTGTTTCATGTATGTTCTCTCTTAAAGCTGACGAAAACGACTTCTCAGCGTAAAGGTATCGGAGGTGACGTAACGTTCCATCTCGCGCAATCGCTTCTCCCCTGCGCTCAGCTGCTCGTCTACCGCATTGAGGAGATCGCTGCTGGTTGGCGTGTTCTCTGCATCCAGTTCACCGTCCGGCATAGGATCGAGTACAAACGACAGAATGACGTATGCCACCAGAGTAATAAAGGCCAGGCCAAAGAAAATCGACAATACGGTGACCACGCGCACCAGTTTTACCGGGACATCCAGATAGTGTGCCAGCCCGGCGCAAACGCCCCGTACCATGCCCTGCTGTGGAATGCGCCACAGTTTTTTATTCAGATTCAGTCCAGCCATTAACGCTCCCTCCAGTTCGGGTGTTCCGCATCCAGGATAGCTTCCAGCGCCTGAATACGTTCGCGCATTTTGTTTGCCTCAGCAGAGAGCTGCGCCAGCCGCTGCTGTTCACTCTGCGACAGCTCACCGCGTGAAGTGCGGTTGCTGTAGTGCAGCCATAACCAGATGGGCAGAACAAACAGCACGAAAATTGTCAGGGGTATTGCCAGAAAAAGCGCGCTCATGTGTACTCCTTGTCTTGCGATGCGGCACGCTCAGGTGCCGCAGGAATTATTATTGATTATCTTGTTTCATTTTGGCTTTCAGCGCAGCCAGCTGCTCGCTAATTTCATCATCGGCTTTCAGGTCAGCAAACTGCTGATCGAGGGTTTTCTGCTTACCAATGCTGTGGCTTTCGGCTTCCGCTTCCATGTGGTCGATACGGCGTTCAAACGATTCGAAACGCGCCATCGCTTCATCCAGTTTGCCGCTGTCCAGCTGGCGACGCACGTCGCGGGACGAGCTTGCAGCCTGATGGCGCAGCGCCAGCGCCTGTTGACGCGCACGGGTTTCGCTGAGTTTATTTTCAAGCTCACCGATCTCTTTCTTCATGCGGGTCAGGGTATCATCCACCAGCGTCACTTCATGTTCCAGCGTGGCAACCATCTCGGTAAGCTTCTGCTTCTCAATCAGCGCAGCGCGGGCCAGATCTTCTTTATCTTTGCGCAGCGCCAGTTCAGCTTTTTCCTGCCACTCGTTGAGCTGGGCAGTCGCCTGCTCGATACGACGCGTTAACTGCTTTTTCTCTGCCAGCGCGCGGGCGGATGTGGAGCGTACTTCAACCAGCGTGTCTTCCATTTCCTGAATCATCAGGCGCACCAGCTTCTGCGGATCTTCCGCTTTCTCCAGCAGCGAGTTGATGTTGGCGTTCACGATGTCGGCAAAACGAGAAAAAATACCCATAATTCAATCCTCATAGTTCTGTTATCGGGCGATGCCCTGCTGTGTAGTAAATACAATTCCCGTGCCAACTTTTTATCTTATTGATTTTACTGAATCTGATTGATATTCACCCAGCCAGAGACTATTCTCACCTGGTGAATATCACTAAGGAGTGGTTAATTTCATCATGGCTGAATATAAAGACAATTTGCTTGGCGAAGCGAACAGCTTTTTGGAAGTGCTTGAACAGGTGTCACGCCTCGCGCCGCTGAATAAACCGGTGCTAATCATCGGGGAACGTGGAACCGGTAAAGAACTCATTGCTAACCGCCTGCACTTTCTTTCTGGCCGCTGGGACGGTCCCTTTATTTCGCTTAACTGCGCGGCACTGAATGAAAATCTGCTCGACACGGAGCTTTTCGGTCATGAAGCCGGCGCCTTTACTGGCGCACAAAAACGCCATCCCGGCCGTTTTGAGCGCGCCGATGGCGGAACGCTTTTCCTCGACGAGCTGGCCACAGCGCCGATGCTGGTGCAGGAAAAACTGCTGCGCGTCATAGAGTATGGCGAACTGGAACGCGTTGGCGGTAGTCAGCCGCTCCAGGTCAACGTTCGCCTGGTGTGCGCCACTAACGCCGATCTGCCCGCGATGGTGGCAGAGGACAAATTCCGCGCCGACCTGCTGGACAGGCTGGCTTTCGATGTCGTTCAGCTGCCGCCGCTGCGGGAGCGACGTAGCGATATCATGCTGCTGGCCGATCAGTTTGCCATTCAGATGTGCCGGGAACTGGGCCTGCCGCTCTTTCCGGGCTTTAGCGAACAGGCCACCGAGACCCTGCTCGGTTACCACTGGCCGGGAAATATTCGTGAACTCAAAAACGTGGTGGAACGGTCCGTTTACCGTCATGGCAGCAGCGAGTCCGAGCTGGACAACATTATACTCGATCCGTTTCGGCGCGAGGTTAAACAGGCCCCTGCTCCGGCGGCGCGCCAGCAGGGTCCGGCGTTGCCGCTCGATTTACGCCAGTTCCAGCATCAGCAGGAGCAGCAGCTGCTCGAACAGAGCCTAAAAGAGGCGAAATATAATCAGAAACGGGCGGCTGAACTGCTGGGTCTGACCTACCATCAGTTAAGGGCATTGCTCAAAAAACATCAAATGCGCTGACATTATCAGCACTTACCCCCAGACATTTTTACGAAGCAGGCGTAAGTGCGATACACTTTGCAGATCGAATCTAAAAACCTTAAAAACTATGCGCCTGGTTTTATCGTCCCTGTTTGCACTCGGTCTGTTCAGCAATCTGGCATTTGCTGCGTCCGATCGCGCTGTGCCCCCTGATATCCGTGAGAGTGGTTTCGTCTATTGCGTCAGCGGGCAAGTTGATACCTTTAATCCGCAAAAAGCGGGGAGCGGCCTGATTGTTGATACGCTGGCCGCACAGCTCTACGATCGCCTGCTCGACGTCGATCCTTATACCTATCGGCTGGTTCCGGAGCTTGCCGAAAGCTGGGAAGTAATGGATAACGGCGCCACGTACCGCTTCCGTCTACGCGATGATGTTGCTTTTCAGCACACCCCGTGGTTTACGCCAACCCGCAAGCTCAACGCGGATGACGTGGTTTTCACCTTCCAGCGCATCTTCAACCGCAATCATCCATGGCATAACGTCAACGGCAGCAACTTCCCCTATTTCGACAGTCTGCAATTCGCGGACACGGTCAAAAGCGTGCGCAAGCTGGATAACCGCACCGTTGAGTTTCGCCTGACGCACCCGGACGCCTCCTTCCTCTGGCACCTGGCGACGCACTACGCCTCCGTCATGTCAGCGGAGTACGCGGATCAGCTGACGAAAAAGGATCGTCAGGAACGCCTCGATCGTGAGCCCGTGGGCACAGGGCCGTTCCAGCTGGCGGAGTACCGCGCCGGACAATACATTCGCCTGCAACGTCACGATAATTTCTGGCGCGGCAAGCCGCTGATGCCGCAGGTTATCGTTGATCTGGGTTCAGGAGGAACTGGCCGTCTCTCCAAACTGCTGACCGGCGAGTGCGACGTCCTTGCGTGGCCTGCGGCCAGCCAGTTAACGATTTTGCGCGACGACCCTCGCCTGCGCCTGACCCTCCGCCCGGGAATGAACATCGCTTATCTGGCATTTAACACCGATAAGCCGCCGCTGAATAATCCGGCCGTGCGCCATGCGCTGGCGTTAGCGATCAACAATCAGCGTCTGATGCAGTCGATTTACTACGGTACCGCGGAAACCGCCGCCTCGATTCTGCCGCGTGCCTCATGGGCCTATGACGGCGAGGCGAAGATCACGGAATATAATCCGGCCAAAGCGCGCGAACAGCTTAAAGCGCTGGGGGCAGAAAACCTGACGCTACAGCTTTGGGTGCCTACCAGCTCTCAGGCGTGGAACCCCAGCCCGCTGAAAACCGCCGAGCTGTTGCAGGCAGATATGGCGCAGGTGGGCGTTAAGGTGATCATCGTTCCGGTCGAAGGCCGTTTCCAGGAGGCGCGGCTGATGGACATGAACCACGACTTAACGCTGGCTGGCTGGTCTACCGACAGTAACGATCCGGACAGCTTCTTCCGTCCGCTACTGAGCTGTGCAGCGATAAATTCCCAGACCAACTATGCCCACTGGTGTAACCGTGAATTTGATGCCGTGCTGCAAAAAGCGCTGGCGTCCCAGCAGCTTGCGTCACGCATTGAAGCCTACGATGAGGCGCAAAATATTCTGGCCAGAGAGCTGCCCGTATTGCCGCTTGCCTCTTCCCTGCGCCTTCAGGCCTACCGTTACGATATTAAAGGGCTGGTACTTAGCCCGTTTGGTAACGCCTCCTTCGCGGGCGTGACCCGTGAGAAAGAGCAAGAGGTGAAAAAGCCATGATTATCTTTACCTTGCGTCGGCTGCTGTTACTGCTGGTCACCCTGTTCTTACTGACCTTTGTCGGCTTTAGCCTTAGCTACTTTACGCCGCACGCCCCGCTTCAGGGCTCATCCCTCTGGGACGCATGGCTGTTCTGGTTTAACGGCCTGCTGCACTGGGATTTCGGCGTGTCCAGCATCAACGGACAGCTCATCTCCGAGCAGCTTAAGGTGGTGTTCCCGGCCACCATGGAGCTGTGTATACTCGCCTTCGGCTTTGCCCTTATGGTGGGGATCCCGGTGGGGATGCTGGCGGGAATTTATCGCAATAAATGGCAGGATAAATTCATCAGCGCGCTTGCCTTAATTGGCTTCTCTATCCCAGTCTTCTGGCTGGCGCTGCTGCTAACCCTTTTCTTCTCATTGACGCTGGGCTGGTTGCCGGTTTCGGGGCGTTTTGATCTGCTGTATAACGTGCAAACGGTAAGCGGCTTCGCCATCGTTGACGCCTGGCTTTCTGATTCAGTCTGGCGCGACGAAATGATCGTAAGCGCGTTGCGCCACATGGTGCTGCCGGTGCTCACGCTGGCCGTCGCGCCCACCACCGAAGTGATCCGCCTGATGCGTATCAGCACCATCGAAGTCTTCGAGCAAAACTATGTTAAAGCCGCGGCCACGCGTGGACTGTCTCGTCTGACGATTTTGCGCCGCCACGTGCTGCACAATGCATTGCCGCCGGTGATTCCCCGTCTTGGGCTGCAATTCTCCACCATGCTGACGCTGGCGATGATCACCGAGATGGTCTTCAGCTGGCCGGGCCTTGGACGCTGGATGATCAACGCGATTCGCCAGCAGGACTATGCGGCTATCTCCGCCGGCGTGATGGTGATTGGCTCACTGGTTATTATTGTTAACGTTGTTTCCGATATTTTGGGTGCCATGGCCAACCCGTTGAAGCATAAGGAATGGTATGCCTTACGATAACGTCTACAGCGAAAAGCGCACACCTGGTGCGCTACGTACCGTGTGGCGTAATTTTTACGGCGACACCACGGCAATGATCGGCTTTTACGGCTGCATTGGCCTCGTGTTGCTGTGCGTTTTGGGTTCGTGGTTTGCGCCGTATGGCATCGATCAGCAGTTCCTTGGCTACCAGCTTTTACCGCCGTCATGGTCGCGCTACGGGGAGGTTTCTTTCTTCCTCGGTACTGACGATCTCGGACGCGACGTGCTAAGCCGCCTGCTGAGCGGCGCGGCCCCCACGGTGGGCGGCGCATTTGTGGTGACGCTTGCCGCGGCGATCTGCGGCCTGGCGCTGGGTATTTTTGCCGGATCAACCCACGGGCTGCGGTCAGCCGTGCTTAACCACATTCTGGATACCCTGCTCTCTATTCCTTCGTTGCTGCTGGCGATTATCGTCGTGGCCTTCGCGGGGCCGCACCTGACGCACGCGATGTTTGCCGTCTGGCTGGCGATTCTGCCGCGCATGGTGCGCTCGGTTTACAGCCTGGTTCATGACGAACTGGAGAAAGAGTATGTCGTCGCCGCCCGTCTGGACGGTGCCACTACGTTCAATATTCTGTGGTTTGCCGTGCTGCCTAATATTGCCGCCGGGCTGGTGACGGAGATCACCCGCGCCCTGTCGATGGCGATTCTGGATATCGCGGCGCTGGGCTTCCTTGACCTGGGCGCGCAGCTCCCTTCTCCGGAATGGGGCGCTATGCTCGGCGATGCGCTGGAGCTGATTTACGTTGCGCCGTGGACGGTCATGCTGCCGGGCGCGGCCATTATGGTGAGCGTTCTGCTTATCAATCTGCTGGGCGACGGGATCCGCCGCGCAATCAATGCGGGGGTGCAATAATGCCGTTACTTGATATCCGTAACCTCACCATCGAAATCAAAACGGGTGAAGGCTGGGTTAAAGCCGTGGATCGCATCAGCATTACCCTTGCAGAAGGCGAAATCCGCGGTCTGGTGGGCGAATCGGGTTCAGGTAAAAGCCTGATCGCCAAAGCCATTTGCGGCGTGTCGAAAGACAACTGGCGCGTCACCGCCGACCGTATGCGCTTCGACGACATCGATCTGTTGCGTCTCTCACCGCGAGAACGCCGCAAGCTGGTGGGCCATAACGTCTCGATGATTTTCCAGGAGCCGCAATCCTGTCTTGACCCGTCCGAGCGCGTGGGCAAACAGCTGATGCAGAACATTCCCGGCTGGACCTATAAAGGCCGCTGGTGGCAGCGTTTCGGCTGGCGTAAACGCCGTGCCGTTGAGCTATTGCACCGCGTCGGGATCAAAGATCATAAAGACGCAATGCGCAGCTTCCCGTATGAACTGACCGACGGTGAATGCCAGAAAGTGATGATAGCTATCGCCCTGGCCAATCAGCCGCGTCTGCTGATTGCGGATGAACCCACGAACGCGATGGAGCCAACGACCCAGGCGCAGATTTTCCGCCTGCTTACGCGTCTGAATCAGAATAACAACACCACCATTTTGCTGATCAGCCATGACCTGCAAATGCTCAGCAAGTGGGCGGATAAAATTGACGTGATGTATTGCGGACAGACGGTAGAAACCGCGCCCAGTGAAGACCTGGTGACAACGCCGCATCATCCCTACACGCAGGCGTTGATTCGGGCGATCCCTGACTTTGGCAGCGCGATGCCACACAAGAGCCGTCTGAATACCCTGCCCGGCGCGATCCCCCTGCTGGAGTCGCTGCCCATTGGCTGCCGTTTGGGTCCGCGTTGCCCGTATGCTCAACGTAAATGTATTGAAACACCGCGCCTGACAGGGCCTAAAAACCATCTGTTTGCCTGTCATTTCCCGCTGAACATGGAGAGAGAGTGAAATGGTCGAAACCTTACTGGAAGTGCGTAACCTGAGTAAGACCTTTCGCTATCGTACAGGCCTGTTTCACCGTCAGACCGTCGAGGCGGTTAAACCGCTGAGCTTCACGCTACGCGAAAAGCAGACGCTGGCGATTATCGGTGAAAATGGTTCGGGCAAATCAACCCTCGCGAAAATGCTCGCGGGCATGGTAGAGCCGAGTGGCGGTGAAATACTGATTGACGATCATCCTCTGGAATTTGGTGACTACTCTTTCCGCAGTCAGCGCATCCGGATGATATTTCAGGATCCGTCGACGTCCCTCAACCCGCGCCAGCGTATTTCCCAGATCCTGGACTTCCCGTTGCGGTTGAATACCGACCTGGAGCCGGAAGCGCGTCGCAAACGGATTGTCGAAACACTGCGTCTGGTAGGCCTCCTGCCCGACCACGTGAGCTATTACCCCCACATGCTGGCTCCGGGCCAAAAGCAGCGTCTCGGTCTGGCCCGCGCGCTGATCCTGCGCCCGAAGGTGATTATCGCCGACGAAGCGCTGGCGTCGCTGGATATGTCGATGCGTTCGCAACTCATCAACCTGATGCTGGAGCTACAGGAAAAGCAGGGGATCTCGTACATCTACGTGACCCAGCACCTGGGCATGATGAAGCACATCAGCGATCAGGTGCTGGTGATGCACCAGGGTGAAGTGGTTGAGCGCGGCAGCACCGCTGACGTGCTGGCCTCCCCGCTCCACGATCTGACAAAACGCCTGATTGCCGGACACTTTGGTGAAGCGTTGACGGCGGACGCGTGGCGGAAAGATCGTTAGCCGTTGCGTAACCCGCTTGCCAGCAGAGTAAACACCTCAATGGCATGCGGCAGCGTCTTCTGCGGCTCATCGCTCGCGGCAATCATCAAAGCAGCATTCAGCGCAGCGCCGTTTAGCAAATGGGCTGCGACTTTCGCATCCATTTTTTTAAGCACGTTGCGTTCGATTAATGTTTCGATGGTGCAGCGAGTCGACTCAAGACAGCTGTTCTGGCTGGGCCATTGCGCCGGATCGCCCAGTACGGCCGGGCCGTCAAGCAGCACGATGCGCTGAACTTCCGGAACGAGCGCCATGTTGATGTAGGCGATACCCTCCGCCAGCAGTCTCTCCCAGTCATCGTCTGCGGCTGCGGCAACGGCTTTCGCGTTGGCCGCCATTTCGCTGTCTATCTGCGCGACCACCGCCGCCAGTAATCCTTTCTTATCGGTAAAATTATGATACAGCGCGCCGCGCGTTAACCCCACGCTTGCCGTCAGTTCATCCATCGACGCTGCGGCATAGCCTTTTTCAGCAAAAGCCTTCCGCGCCGCCTGAATCATTTTTTCGCGATTTTCCTGAGCCGTTTCAGCACGACGTTTTGTAGCCATAGAACTTCCTATAAAAGCGGTATTTTTAATTTGACATACGCGGCGTATGTGAATTACCTTTTTTTCACATACATCGCGTATGTTACTTCTCTTGCGTAACCACAACAACACCTCTGACAGAAAAGGAAATACCATGCCTCCACGTAATCCTGTCTTCCCTGCCAATCGACATGCCCTTTATGAGGAGCATGGCTATTCGGCTGCCATTCGCTCTGGCGATCTGTTATTTGTTTCCGGTCAGGTCGGCAGCCGCAGCGATGGCACGCCTGAACCTGACTTCGTCGCTCAGGTGCAACTCGCATTCGATAATTTACAGGCGACTCTCGCCGCCGCAGGATGCACGTTTGACGATCTGATTGATGTCACGACGTTTCATACCGATCCTGAAAACCAGTTCCCCGTCATCATGGAGGCGAAAAAACGGGCCTTTCCGCAGCCACCTTACCCCAACTGGACGGCTATCGGCGTTAACTGGCTGGCCGGATTTGATTTTGAAATTAAGGTTATTGCCCGAATCCCCTCGCCAGCGAATGAATATCCGCCCCTGTAAGCGTGAAGGCCAGCTTCTGGTTGGATGAGGCGAACCCAGCACCCGGTGATATACTGCTGGAATACGCACGAAACAGCCTGATGAAGCGTCAGTTCAACGTCTTCCATGAGCCCAGTCAACGCCCTGAAGCGAGAAATATCGTGACACAAGGGGCTGTGAGTGGGCTATAATTTCGAGCTAATTTCGAATGATTTTGAAATACTGCCTGTAACGCTATGAATTACAAGGCAAAATAAGCAATGAATATAAGGATTAAAGCTATGGGTTTTCTTTCCGGTAAGCGCATTCTGGTGACTGGCGTTGCCAGCAAACTGTCCATCGCATACGGCATCGCACAGGCTATGCATCGCGAAGGCGCTGAGCTGGCGTTCACCTACCAGAACGACAAGCTGAAAGGCCGTGTTGAAGAATTTGCCGCGCAGCTGGGTTCCAGCATTGTTCTGGAATGTGACGTTGCACAAGACGAAAGCATTGATGGCATGTTTGCTGAACTGGCAAAAGCATGGCCGAAATTCGACGGTTTTGTTCACTCCATCGGCTTCGCTCCAGGCGACCAGCTGGACGGCGACTACGTGAACGCGGTTACCCGTGATGGCTTCAAAATCGCGCACGACATCAGCTCTTACAGCTTCGTTGCGATGGCAAAATCCTGCCGCGCGATGCTGAACCCGGGCGCAGCCCTGCTGACCCTGTCCTACCTGGGTGCAGAACGTGCTATCCCTAACTACAACGTGATGGGTCTGGCAAAAGCGTCTCTGGAAGCCAACGTACGCTACATGGCGAACGCAATGGGTCCTGAAGGCGTGCGTGTTAACGCCATTTCTGCGGGTCCAATCCGTACCCTGGCCGCTTCCGGCATCAAAGATTTCCGTAAAATGCTGGCACACTGCGAAGCGGTTACCCCGATTCGTCGTACCGTTACCATTGAAGATGTGGGTAACTCTGCGGCATTCCTGTGCTCTGACCTTTCCGCGGGTATCTCCGGCGAAGTGGTTCACGTTGACGGCGGCTTCAACATCGCTGCAATGAACGAGCTGGAAATCAAATAAGCCTGTTACTCTCTTCCCGCCAGGGAAGAGAGTTTTCTCCCTCCCCGCACGTCGTTATTCCGTTCTGCTATTTGTTATCACCTAACAATATTTTTCCCCTCATCCGCCTTACGCCAGGATATTGATCGCCATTTTGAGATCAAGGAACGCCCATGGAACAACGCCGTTTTTCCGGCAAAGGCCACTGGTATCATGAAACCCAGTCGAATCATTCGCAGACGGATGTTCTGCCGCTGGTGCCTGAAGCCGCTAACGTCGACGATCGTTTTTTGCTCGATTTAGCCCTGCCTGATGAGGTCCTCGCAAGCTGCGCTGGCTGGCTCTCGCCTGCCCGAGCTCTCTGTCACCTCCTGTTCCCGCTTGATACTCCTGTTAACCGTCTGCATACGCTTAGCGCCTACGACAGGCTGAGTACGGCCTTAACGGTTGCGCAGGCGTGTGGCGTCCAGCGGCTCTGTAACCACTACGCGGCGCTGCTCGCCCCCCTTCCGGGCCCCGACTCTTCCCGGGAAAGCAATCGACGCCTTGCAGAAATCACCCAATATGCCCGCCAGTTAGCCAGCTCGCCCGATGTCATCGACGATAAAGCCCAATACCAGCTTGATGAGGTTGGGCTCACGACGTATGACATTGTGCTTATCAACCAGATCATCGGTTTTATCGGTTTTCAGGCACGCGTAGTTGCGGTGTTTCAGGCGCTGCTCGGCCATCCGGTACGCTGGCTGCCCGGACACCACATTCAGCCCCATACGCTACCGGTCAGCTTCCGCAGATGGGCCGCCACGCTACCCGCGGTTGAACTAAAATATGCCAGCGCGCTTCAGCTTGAGGCACTCTCACGCTGGCAGGCGGAACCGGCGCTACAGGCGCTCACGCCGGTGCTGTGCCATGAACCGATGCTGCTTAATCTGACGGGCGACATTCTGGTTAACCATCCGCAAAGCGAAGGCCCCTCTTTTTCGATGCTCTCAGCCGCCCATACGCTGCTCGCCGCTTCGCCGGATCGCTTTAGCGCCGCCCAGTTAACGCCCCTGACCGAGTCGGGTATCCCGCCAGAAACCGCCATTAATTTGCTCACCCGGCACGCGTTTTATGGTTGGCTGGACCGCCTGCGCGTGGCGCTCGGCAGAGAGGAATAACCGTACTCTTTACCTAAAGAGCGCTTGCTGTAGCAGTGAGAATCGCGTAAAACTGTCAGCCGCTCAATGGCTACGAAAATAGAACATTATGTTTCAGGACAACCCGCTGCTTGCGCAGCTTAAACAGCAACTGCATTCCCAGACTCCGCGTGCAGAAGGGGTCGTAAAAGCCACGGAAAAGGGCTTTGGCTTTCTGGAAGTTGACGGACAAAAGAGCTACTTCATTCCGCCTCCTCAGATGAAGAAAGTGATGCATGGCGACCGCATTTCGGCCGTTATTCATACCGAAAAGGAACGAGAGTCTGCCGAGCCGGAAGCACTGATCGAGCCTTTCCTGACCCGCTTTGTCGGGAAAGTGCATAAAAAAGACGATCGTCTCTCTATCGTGCCGGATCATCCTCTCCTGAAAGAGGCTATTCCGTGCCGCGCCGCGCGTGGCGTTGAGCATGATTTCGTAGAGGGTGACTGGGCCGTTGCTGAGATGCGCCGTCATCCGTTAAAAGGCGATCGCGGCTTTTACGCCGAGCTGACCCAGTTCATCACCTTTGGCGACGACCACTTCGTGCCGTGGTGGGTGACGCTGGCGCGCCATAACCTGGAAAAAGAGGCGCCGGATGGCGTGGCGACAGAAATGCAGGACGAGGGACTGGAGCGTCGCGATCTGACCGGGCTGGACTTTGTCACCATCGACAGCGCCAGCACCGAGGATATGGACGACGCGCTGTACGCGGAAGAAGCCGCGGATGGCAAACTGCATCTGACCGTTGCGATCGCCGACCCTACCGCATGGATTGTCGAAGGCAGCAAGCTGGACGAGATGGCCAAAGTGCGTTCATTCACCAACTACCTGCCGGGCTTCAACATCCCGATGCTGCCGCGCGAACTTTCCGACGACCTCTGCTCCCTGCGTCCCCATGAAGTGCGTCCAGTACTGGCGTGCCGCATGACCATCGCGGCTGACGGTACCATTGAAGAAGATATCGAATTCTTCGCCGCCACCATCGAATCCAAAGCCAAGCTTGCCTATGACAACGTCTCCAACTGGCTGGAGAACACCGGTAACTGGACACCTGACTCTGAGAATATTGCCGCGCAAATTCGCCTGCTGCACCGCGTCTGCCTGAGCCGCAGCGAATGGCGTCAGACCCACGCGCTGGTCTTCAAGGATCGCCCGGACTACCGTTTCGTGCTGGGTGAAAAAGGCGAAGTGCTGAACATCGTCGCTGAGCCACGCCGTATTGCCAACCGCATCGTTGAAGAAGCGATGATTTCCGCCAACATTTGTGCCGCACGCGTGCTGCGCGACAAATTAGGCTTCGGCATTTACAACGTGCACACTGGGTTCGATCCGGCGAACACCGAAGCGCTGGCTGCCCTGCTGAAAACCCATGACGTACACGTTGATCCTGAGGAAGTGCTGACCCTGCAAGGTTTTTGCAAACTGCGCCGCGAGCTGGACGCGCAGCCGTCAGGGTTCCTTGACAGCCGTATTCGCCGTTTCCAGTCCTTCGCGGAAATCAGCACCGAGCCAGGCCCGCACTTTGGTCTCGGCCTTGAGGCGTACGCTACCTGGACCTCCCCGATCCGTAAGTACGGCGACATGGTTAACCATCGTCTGCTGAAAGCGATCGTTAAAGGGGAATCCGTTGCCCGCCCACAGGATGATACGACGTTGCAGATGGCAGAGCGTCGCCGTCTGAACCGTATGGCGGAGCGTGATGTCGGTGACTGGTTATACGCGCGCTTCCTGAATGATAAGGCAGGAACTGACACCCGTTTCCCGGCTGAAATTATCGACATCAGCCGAGGCGGTATGCGCGTACGTCTGGTGGATAATGGCGCCGTAGCCTTTATCCCTGCCCCGTTCCTGCATGCCGTTCGCGACGAGCTGGTTTGCAGCCAGGAAAACGGGACCGTGCAAATTAAAGGCGAAACGGTTTATAAGGTCACTGACGTGATTGATGTCACCATCGCTGAAGTTCGTATGGAAACCCGCAGCATTATCGCGCGCCCTGTCGCCTGATAATCACCTGGAATATCGGCCATCTTCTTAACGGATGGCCGATACTTCTCTCCCGTACTATCTCCCGCAAAATCATCGTTTTTACTCATACTTTTCAGTATCCCACCGCCATGTATACCGCGGGGTGGAGAGCGCGAAAGAAGACGCCTTTCTGACGAAGAACGGCGTCAACGAACGGCAGGGTTATCTTTTTGCTCAGCCCATGCCTGCTGCCGAATTCGAACGATGGCTAAAGCACTATCAGGCCAGGAATGCCCGTTAGCGCCGTTTTACACTAATCCCCCCTGGAACCCGCAGCCTAAGGGTTTACATTTCTCACTTTCATTTAACGAATTTGGTTATTGCATTTTTTACCTTCTCTTTTGAATCAATTTTCTGCATCATTGATAATATTAACTTTTCGCTTCAGGGTGAGCTTATGTCTAACATTGATGCAGCAGCCGTGGCACAGCGTATCGATACCGTGCTGGATATTCTTGTCGCGGGCGATTATCACTCTGCTATCCGTAATCTTGAGATCCTCAAGTCTGAACTGCTGGCTGAGAACGGCGCCGATAACGCACCAGACTCCACTCAACCAAAAGCCCCGTGGGAAGTGTAACCACGTCTTTTCCGCCTTTGTCTTTTAAATGGATGCTATGAATTCCCGACAACAAATCATTTTGCAGATGGTGATCGATCAGGGACGCGTTAGCGTGGTCGATCTCGCTAAGGCCACCGGCGTTTCTGAAGTCACCATCCGTCAGGATCTGAATCTTCTGGAAAAACAGAGCTACCTGCGTCGTGCGCACGGTTATGCCGTTCCACTGGACAGTGACGACGTCGAAACCCGCATGATGAACAATTATGCGCTCAAGCGGGAGCTGGCTGAGTTTGCAGCATCCTTAGTGAATAACGGTGAGACCGTCTTTATTGAAAATGGCAGCAGTAACGCCCTTCTGGCACGCACGCTTGCCGATCAAAAAGACATTACTATCATCACCGTCAGCAGCTATATCGCCCACCTGTTGAAGGAGACTCGCTGCGAGGTGATCCTGCTGGGCGGTATTTACCAGAAGAAAAGCGAAAGCATGGTGGGGCCTTTAACGCGTCAATACGTTCAGCAGGTTCACTTCAGCAAAGCCTTTATTGGTATTGACGGCTGGCAGCCTGACACCGGTTTTACCGGCCGCGACATGATGCGCTCCGATGTGGTTAACGCCGTGCTCGCCAAAGAGTGTGAAGCAATTGTGCTGACCGACAGCTCTAAGTTTGGTGCCGTGCACCCGTATACAATGGGGCCTGCTTCGCGCTTCAGCCGCGTAATTACGGATGAGCGTTTGCGCGAGGAGTACCGCCAGCAATTAGAACAGGACGGCCTGACTGTTGATATTGTGAAAAAAACGGCCTGATTATCCTGCTGCGCCCGAATAAAGGGCGCACTTAAACCTTTCTCTGAGATTATTCCGATCCCTCCTTTAAGAGTTTTTACCTGTTGAAACCTTTCTAAATACGTAAAATTAATATTAGCGATATAACAGGAAGTGACTATCACCTGCGTGATGATGAAACGCCTGCGCGACCAGCTTTCACGGAAACAGAATTTAGGTATGAATATTGTCTATACTTAATATGCATTCCTTTCCGTGAATCGATAATTCAGGAGAAAGTATTATGACCTTTACCAGCAAAAAATTAGCCGCCGCTGTTCTGGCAATCACTGTAGCAATGTCCCTGAGCGCCTGCTCTAACTGGTCTAAACGTGACCGTAACACCGCAATTGGTGCCGGTGCTGGTGCGCTTGGTGGTGCAGTGTTAACGGATGGTAGTACGCTGGGTACGTTAGGTGGTGCTGCCGTAGGTGGTGTTATCGGTCACCAGGTGGGCAAATAATCACCATAACGGTTCTCACCGGTATAATAATATATTTTGTATTTTCAGGTCTGACTTACGCACGTAAAAAAAAAGAGCCACGGCAATGTCCGTGGCTCATTTATTTTAGCCGCCCGCCAGTTTGACTTTCATGCCTTTGGCTTCCAGCAGCGATTTAATTAAATCGCGTTTATCGCCCTGAATTTCAATAATGCCGTCTTTCACTGCCCCACCGCATCCGCATTTCTTTTTAAGCTCAGCGGCGAGCTTTACCAGCTCTGCATCATCCAGATCGACGCCGGTGACCAGGCAAACGCCTTTGCCCTTTCTGCCGCTGGTCTGGCGCTGGATCCGCACGATGCCATCGCCTTTCGGGCGTTCCGCTTTCTCTTTTGGCGCTTCGATGCGCCCGGTATCCGTTGAATAGACCAGACGACTGTTGGCGTCACGCATTATGCCCCCTTTTTCAGTGATGCATTAATCGCTTTCAGGGTCTCTGCCGGATGAGCAGATTGCGTCACCGGGCGACCAATCACCATATAGTCTACACCCGCGCTCAGCGCCTGCTCTGGCGTCATGATGCGTCGCTGATCTCCTGACTCACTGCCCGCCGGACGAATACCCGGCGTCACCAGCTTAAAGTCGCGGCCTAACTCAGTTTTGAAACGAACCGCCTCCTGAGCGGAACAGACCACCCCATCAAGGCCACACTGTTGCGTGAGGCGAGCGAGACACTCCGCATGTTCGGCAGGTGACAACGTCACACCCAGGTCGCGCAGGTCGGATTCATCCATACTGGTCAGCACGGTGACGGCGATCAGAAGCGGTGCGTCATTGCCAAACGGCATCAGCGCTTCGCGCGCCGCTGTCATCATCCGTGCCCCGCCGGAAGCATGAACGTTAACCATCCACACTCCCAGTTCAGCCGCCGCAGCAACGGCGTGCGCAGTGGTATTAGGAATATCGTGAAATTTCAGGTCGAGGAAAACGTCGAAACCACGCTGGTGCAGATCGCGAACGATTTGCGGGCCGAAAAGCGTAAACATCTCTTTGCCGACTTTCAGACGGCAGTCGCGGGGATCAATACCATCAACAAAGGCCAGTGCGGCGTCACGGTTATTGTAATCCAGAGCAACAACAACGGGAGAATCGGTAACTACGCGGGAAGTGGAGGAAGTAACAGACGTCATGACCAGCCCTTTTCGTCTATGGGCGCACAGCGGCGCGAAACAGATAAACGGCGTGCATTCTACCTGCCATCGGCATAAATGAACAGAATCGAATGCTTTTCCTGCTGAACCACAGACCGCACGGTGCTGACGGAATGAATGCACCCATTAGTATGTTGTAACTAAAATCAGGTGTTTTAAAAAATTCACTGCCCGTCCAGACCACGGATTGGCTTAATGGTGGACCACGCACGGCATGAAGGGCAATGCCAGTAGAGCGAGTAAGCGGTAAAGCCACATTTCTGGCAGCGATAGCGCGGTTTACTCCGCACCTGCTCGCCCACCATGTCTCGCAGCACCATCAGACTCTCTTTAGCGCGCCCCTCTTCTGCATCGTTAAGGTGGTAATCCATCAGCTTGTGAAAGACACGCATCGTCGGATGGCGCTGCAACTGACGGGTAATATACACCTGGGCGGTATCACTCCCTTCGTGCTGTTCAACGACGTCGGACAGCATCAGCTCGGCGGTAGCCCCGGTGTTCTCTTCAACGCAGCGGCGCAAAAACGCAACCCATTCATCCTGCTTACCTAACTGCTGATAGCAGGTTTGCAGCATTTCCAGCGTTTCGCTGACCAGCTCTTTGTCCTGATCGATAACGCGAAGCAGGCTTTCCACCGCTTTAGCGTAGTCACCGTTTGCCATGAAGACCCGCCCCATCATGATCGAGATGCGGGCGCTGTTGCGATCGGCCGCGGCGCCTTTCTTGAGCAATGCCATGGCTTTATCCATGTCATCGCTACCCATTTGCTGAAGGGCCAGTTCGCAGTAAAAGTGGGCAATCTCAACGCGCTGTTTGTCTTTGCCGAGTTTGACCAGCCGTTCAGCGGTATCAATCGCTTTTTGCCAGTCGCTGGTAGCCTGGTAGATTTGCAGAAGCTGCTGAAGCGCACCGATACGGAAATCGGTCTCATCCACCAGCTGGGAGAACATATCTTCAGCGCGATCGTAAAGCCCCGCCGCCATATAATCTCTGCCCAACTGCTGCACGGCCAGCAACCGCTGCTCATAGGTCAACGACGCGCTTTCCATCAGGGTCTGGTGGATACGGATGGCACGGTCAACCTCTCCGCGCGAGCGGAACAGGTTTCCCAGGGTGAGATGCGCCTCTACGGTGCCGGTATCCTCTTTGAGCATGTCGAGGAACAGATCGACCGCTTTATCCTGCTGATTGCTCAGCAGGAAGTTCACCCCCGCAACGTAGTCACGGGAGAGTCGGTTTGCTTCATCCTGTTTTGTTTGTTGCGCGCTTCTGCGGCCCATATACCAGCCATAGGCTGCGGCGACAGGCAAAAGCAGAAACAACAACTCCAGCATATTCGATTATTCCTTGACTACCGGCACACCAGAGCTCGCCGGAATGTCAGTCGCAGGCGTAAGTTGATGTTCAAGTCGTTTAATTTTACGTTCAGCGCGAACAAGAGAAACACGAACCTTAAGCCAGAACAGGCCGCATACGAGCCAGCCAATGACAAAACCCGCTGCGAACAACACGGCCAGCAGGCTCGACACCCGGTACTCGCCCTGCGCCAGCAGATAGTTGAAACTGACCTGTTGATCGTTTTGCGCGCCCAATGTGACTGAAATGACAAAAATCGCCAGTACCAGTAAGAAAATGAGTAAATATTTCACATGACTTCCCGTTATGTGGTTCGAGCGTATAAAGCGTGTTCAACTCACTGCAATCAGCCTTATAAGCTACCATTTTAGTGGCGGGCGCGAAATGGAAAAAGTGACGCGCCCTTCATGGATTTATGGTCAAATTGCGGAATATCAACCTTCAGGTTCCGCCAGACTCCCTTTCGGCTATTTCTTGCTCCTCTTGCGGCGGCGGCGTCAGTGGTCCACAAAAACGTTGTGCAAGCCATGTCGCCAGCGTCACCAGTATCCACGAGATCAGCGTTGCCACCACCAAATCACGCGGCCAGTGCATCCCGAGCAGCATTCGGCTGCCCATTACGCCTGTCGCCCAGACAAGCAAAATCGCAATAGTGAGGGTACGCCGACGCGGCCACAGAAGCCCCACGCCGAGTAACGCCCAACTGGCAGCAAACATTGTATGACCAGAAGGAAAGGCAAAGCCGGTCTCTTTTTGCCAGTGTTTGCGTAAAAAGGCCGGGATATCCTGCTGTTCCGCAAGCTGTTCTTTCACCAGCGCCCCGCGATCCTTACGCTTTAAAGTGTAGAACTCATCTACCGGAATATGGTGCGTTTTTTCCAGCCAGACAACAAAGGGTCGGGGCTCCTGCACGCGATCCTTCACCCATGACTTCACACCCTGCCCCACAAGAATGGCGCCACCGAGAATGGCAAACAGCACCAGCGCCGCGCGAAGGCGAAAGCGCAGGCACCACAGAAACCATGCACACAGCAGCACATGCGTAATAATCCCCCACGGCTGGGTAACCGTTTCGGTTATCCAGTATAAGACTTTCAGCCATGTCTCGTTATGTCCAGGCTGCCACATCCAGCCGGAGAACCAAACGACAAGGGGTATAACAAGCAATACGGCGGCCCCGGCGGCCGTACGTCTGGCAATTGAAAGCATGTCCTCTCCTTTTTGACTAAGCACCACAATCATAACTGAATTTCATCATTCTGGTGGATATGTCGGATCGTGCGTTTAACGTCCGTATAGCGTGGTGGTGATTAGGTGAAGTTGCCGGGCTTGTGGCAAAATAGGCGAATACAGAAAGCAAAATGGGGCACAGACACGAAACGTGTCAGCCTTCTCTGGAGAATCACATGCAGCTTAAACGTGTGGCAGAAGCCAAACTGCCAACCCCATGGGGCGATTTCCTGATGGTGGGTTTTGAAGAACTGGCAACCGGACAAGATCACGTCGCGCTCGTATACGGTGACATTTCAGGACAGACGCCGGTACTGTCTCGCGTTCATTCAGAGTGTCTGACCGGTGACGCGCTGTTCAGCCTGCGCTGTGACTGCGGTTTCCAGCTCGAAGCCGCCCTTTCTCATATCGCAGAGGAAGGCCGTGGCGTACTGCTGTATCACCGCCAGGAAGGCCGCAATATCGGGCTGCTGAATAAAATCCGCGCCTATGCGTTGCAGGATCAGGGCTACGATACGGTCGAAGCCAACCATCAGCTCGGCTTTGCTGCTGACGAACGCGATTTCACCCTGTGCGCGGATATGTTCAAGCTGCTGGGCGTGGACGAAGTGCGTCTGTTGACCAACAACCCGAAAAAAGTAGAGATCCTTACTGAAGCGGGCATCAACATCGTTGAGCGCGTGCCGCTGATTGTTGGCCGCAACCCGAAAAACGCGCACTACCTCGATACCAAAGCCGCCAAAATGGGCCATCTGCTGAGCGAGTAATCGCAAAACGCCCGGCACGTCTGCCGGGCGAGTTTTATCAGTCCAGCATCTTACGAATCACATAATGCAAAATGCCTTCGTTCTGGTAATAGGTCAGTTCTGTTGCGGTATCAATGCGACACCGGCACTCCAGCACCTCCGTTCGACCGTCTGCACGCGTTAACTTTACGGGCACCGTTTTACCCGGTTGCAGATTTTGCAGACCGCTGATATCAATCTGCTCTTCCCCGGTCAGCCCCAGCGTTTTACGCGTAACGCCCTGCGGAAACTCAAGCGGCAGGATCCCCATCCCGATCAGGTTTGAACGGTGAATACGCTCAAAGGATTCGGCAATGACCACGCGAACCCCCAGCAGACGCGGGCCTTTCGCAGCCCAGTCGCGGCTGGAGCCGGAGCCGTACTCTTTCCCGGCAATCACGGCCAGCGGTGTCCCCTCCTGCTGATACTTCACGGCAGCGTCATAAATTGAAATGACCTCCGTATCCGGCAGGTGGCGCGTCATGCCCCCTTCCACGCCAGGCACCATTTCATTACGAATGCGGATGTTGGCAAAGGTCCCGCGCATCATCACTTCGTGGTTACCGCGACGCGAGCCGTAGGAGTTAAAATCACGTCGCTCCACGCCCCGGCTTTGCAGATAACGTCCCGCAGGGCTATCCGCCTTGATGCTTCCCGCCGGGGAGATATGGTCAGTCGTGACGGAGTCCCCCAGCATGGCCAGGATCCGCGCACCCTGAATATCCTTCAGCGGTGCGGGCTCTGCCAGCATCTCATCGAAGAATGGCGACAGGCGGATATAGGTGGAATCATCCTGCCAGTCATAGGTATCGGAACCCACCACGTCGATCGTTTTCCACTCCGGTGTCCCTTCGAACACTTCCGCATACTCTTTGCGGAACATCTCGGTGGAGACTTTCTCGACCGCACGCGCAATTTCACGCGATGATGGCCAGATGTCTTTCAGATAGACCGGTTCATTCTTGCGATCGTGACCAATCGGATCGGTCGCCAGGTTAATGTTCATGTTTCCGGCCAGAGCGTAAGCCACAACCAGTGGTGGCGAGGCCAGCCAGTTGGTCTTCACCAGCGGATGAATACGCCCTTCAAAGTTTCGGTTACCGGAAAGCACCGCGCCCACGGTCAAATCCCCCTGCTTGATCGCCACTTCAATAGGTTCAGGCAGTGGACCCGAGTTACCGATACAGGTGGTACAGCCATAGCCCACCAGGTTAAAGCCCAGCTCGTCGAGATAAGGCGTGAGTCTGGCCTGCGCCAGATAATCAGACACCACTTTCGAGCCCGGCGCCAGAGACGCTTTCACCCACGGCTGTGGCTTAAGCCCCAGCTCGACCGCCTTTTTCGCCAGCAGCCCGGCGGCCATTAGCACGCTCGGGTTGGACGTGTTGGTACAGGAGGTAATAGCGGCGATTACCACGGCGCCGTCAGGGAGCTGATACTGATGCCCGTTGAGCACGTAGTCCACCGGACGGTGATCTTTTTGCGCGGCATTGACCTCCAGCTCATTGCTGGCGGCAAAAGCTTTCGGTACGTTGCTCAGCGCGACGCGGTCCTGAGGACGTTTCGGCCCTGCGAGGCTTGCCTCAACGGTGCCCATATCCAGCTCCAGCGTACTGGTAAATACCGGCTCGTCGCCCGGGTTACGCCACATGCCCTGCGCTTTAGTGTAAGCCTCGACGAGGGCAACCTGCTCCTCGCTGCGACCGCTGAGACGCATGTACTCAAGCGTTACGCCATCAATCGGGAAAAAGCCGCAGGTTGCGCCATATTCCGGTGCCATATTGGCGATGGTGGCGCGGTCCGCCAGCGGCAGAGAATCCAGGCCATCACCATAAAATTCAACGAATTTGCCTACCACGCCATGCTTACGCAGCATCTGGGTGACCGTCAGGACCAGATCCGTGGCGGTAATGCCTTCGGACAGCTTACCGGTCAGCTTAAAGCCCACCACATCGGGAATGAGCATCGATACCGGCTGG
The DNA here is from genome assembly GCF_014982165.1 of Enterobacter cloacae complex sp. P24RS. Taxonomy (NCBI): domain Bacteria; kingdom Pseudomonadati; phylum Pseudomonadota; class Gammaproteobacteria; order Enterobacterales; family Enterobacteriaceae; genus Enterobacter; species Enterobacter cloacae complex sp. P24RS. Next base: position 87,201 of record NZ_JADCKU010000014.1, on the reverse strand, counting down.
CCAAGCATGGCCGCTTCCGCTTCGATACCGCCCACGCCCCAGCCCAGTACGCCGAGGCCGTTAATCATGGTTGTGTGAGAGTCGGTGCCCACCAGCGTATCCGGGTACGCAACCCACTCCTTATCCTGCAATTCACTCCAGACGGCTTTACCAAGATATTCCAGGTTCACCTGGTGGCAAATTCCGGTGCCCGGTGGAACGACGCTGAAGCGGCTGAACGCCTGCTGACCCCATTTAAGGAATACGTAGCGTTCATGGTTACGTTCCATTTCCAGACGGACGTTTTCGCCGAAAGCATCGTCGTCACCGAAGTGGTCGACGGTGACGGAGTGGTCGATGACGAGGTCTACCGGGGAGAGCGGATTAACCTTAGCGGTATCGCCCCCGAGACGCTTGACGGCTTCACGCATGGCGGCCAAATCCACAACCGCCGGCACGCCGGTGAAGTCCTGCATCAGCACCCTGGCCGGGCGATAGGCAATTTCTCTGTCTGCATGTGCATTCTTAAGCCACCCTGCCAGAGCCTGGATATCCTCCTCGGTAACCGAGTCGCCATCCTGCCAGCGTAAGAGGTTTTCCAGTAAGACTTTCAACGACTTGGGCAACCGCGAAATGTCCCCAAGCGTGCTGGCAGCCAGCGGTAAGCTGTAGTAGTGCCAGGTTTTATTTTCCGCCTGTAACGTGTCCTTACTGGCTTCGCGTAGGGTTAACGACATAAGCTCCTCCTTAAAAACAGGGATGTCCTGACAATCATCAGGGCTGTAATTAAAGATAACACAAAGATGTCGTAACGTTTTGATAACAACCCAAATTGATAAATTTCGGAATGGTCCAACGCGAGGGATAAAACAAAAAAACCCCGCCGTGGCGAGGTTTTACGATTTAGTGGAGAGCCAGCCAGATAAGCTGACACCAGAAGAGGATCGACGCTGAGAATACGCCGAGCCATGACCAGTATTTTACGGTTGTCATGTTATTTGTCATAGGGACACCAGTCTTTAATTATTTGAGGTTCCGAGGTCTGCCCTCGATCTATATTGCTGATGTGTATTTATTAAAGAGTACAAAAGCGCACAGTCTTTATTCAGACTATTTGCATCGTTACGCAAAAAGCAAAATTATTGTTTTTTGGGCTCGTCTTCCGCGAACACATCAATAAAGGCCTGCTGCTGTGGCGTCAGTTTCCAGGAGGCTGGCACGCTGGTTGCTGGCACCTTGCGCGCTTTGTGAGCATTGTCACGAAGCTGACATATCTCTTTTCGCACTTCCGTACGCACCGTCATGACCATATTCAACCCCAGAATTTCCAGACAAGGAGAGCAACCACCACCCAGAACAGGGCAGAGCCAAGAAAGACCGCCAGCCAGGCTTTACGCTTAAGTGCGGGATCCCTTTGCGGTTCTTCACTTCCTGACGGCATTGCTAACCTCATACAATCGACATCGCTTATCATTTAGAGACCAAACAATTGGCACAAGTAATCATCTGATGAGATAAATCCTAAAGAAACTTTAGCCGAAAAGCCAGTGAATTTACGCATCTGGGCCTGGGAAAAATTCAATCTTTTGACCAGAAATAAATAATTGAAAAGAATAATTTGCACACCTGTAAATTAGTTTCTACTTTTGTCGCAAATTTGCGACAGTAAAACCCCAATCATCAAATGGGTTATGACGATATATGACAGTCGGCGCAAATGCGGTTAATTCTAATTTAGCTTAAAGAGGAATGGCGGTATCTTTCCGCAGGAGAAAGATACCGGATGTGATTATTTGGCAGGAAGTTTGATGTCTTTAAACATCTCTTCAATATCTTCGTTGGAACGTAACGCTACGGCCGTATCTACCACGTCACGCGTTAAATGGGGCGCGAAGCGTTGAATAAAATCATACATATAGCTGCGCAGGAACGTGCTGCGACGAAAACCAATCTTGGTGGTGCTGTGGCTGAAAATATCATGCGCGTCCAGACGCACCAGATCCGGGTCTGAGACAGGATCCACCGCCATGCTGGCAATAACCCCCACGCCCAGGCCCAGACGCACGTAGGTTTTTATGACGTCCGCGTCCGTCGCGGTGAAGACAATCCGAGGCGTTAATCCGGCGCGGTTAAAAGCGGTGTCCAGCTCAGAACGGCCCGTAAAACCGAACGTATAGGTTACCAGCGGGTATTGCGCCAGCTCTTCTATTGTCACTTCACCCTTCCCCGCCAGCGGATGGTCAGGAGTCACGACAATGGAGCGGTTCCAGTGGTAGCACGGCAACATAACCAGGTCATCGTACAGATGAAGGGCTTCCGTCGCGATGGCAAAATCGGCATTACCTTTGGACACGGCCTCGGCAATTTGTGTCGGCGATCCCTGATGCATATGCAGGGAAACGCGGGGATAGCGTTCAATGAAACCTTTAATCACCCCGGGAAGCGCGTAACGCGCCTGGGTGTGCGTGGTGGCAATATACAGTGAGCCTTTATCCGGCCAGGTGTGTTCCCCTGCAACGGATTTAATGGCATCAACTTTGGAAAGCACTTCCCGCGCAATGCGGATAATTTCCTGTCCTGCCGGCGTGACCTGCGTCAGGTGCTTACCGCTGCGGGCAAATATCTGAATACCCAACTCATCCTCCAGCATACGCACCTGCTTGCTGATGCCGGGCTGCGAGGTATAAAGGCCTTCTGCGGTGGAAGAGACATTAAGGTTGTGATTAACGACCTCAACGATATAGCGAAGCTGCTGTAATTTCATGCCAGACCATCCGATTTAACGCACGCGACAATCGCTTAAGACGATTTAATAATAAGAAACGGGTTAACTATAACCACTATATCATTTATAGCCAGGCTGTATAGTACGGAACAAAAAATAATAACGAGGTAATAAAAAAGGGCCGGAGATCCGGCCCTTTCACAGGTAAGTTACGGTAAGAGCAGATTATTTTTTGCCTTCAACCCATTTACCGTCGATAAAGAAGGCTGACCAGCCGGTCGCTTTACCCTCTTTTTCTGCCGCCACATACTGCTGCTTCGTTTTACGGCTGAAACGCACCACGGTTTTGTTGCCTTCCGGATCCTGCTGTGGCGCATCGGCCAGGTAACGCAGTTTCTCCGGCAGGCGATCGCGGAAGCGGTACAGTTCTTCGACCAGCGGCGCACGAGTCTCGCGCGATTTCGGGAAGGTGTTAGCGGCCAGGAACACCCCGGCAGCGCCGTCACGCAGGACGAAATAGGCGTCTGACTTCTCGCACGGCAGTTCCGGAAGCGGAACCGGATCTTCCTTCGGCGGCGCAACTTCACCGTTACGCAGGATCTTACGCGTGTTTTTACAGTCGTCGTTGGTACATGCCATGTACTTACCGAAGCGTCCCATTTTCAGGTGCATTTCGGAACCACATTTCTCACACTCCACGACCGGACCGTCATAGCCCTTAATGCGGAACTCGCCTTCTTCGATCTCATAACCGTCGCAGGTCGGGTTATTACCGCAAACGTGCAGCTTACGTTTCGGATCGATCAGATAGCTGTCCATCGCCGTGCCGCATTTCTTACAGCGGCGTTTGGCGCGCAGCGCGTTGGTTTCCGCATCGTCCCCTTCCAGCACGTTGAGAACTTCGTTCTCCGGCACGAGATTGATGGTGGTTTTGCAGCGCTCTTTCGGAGAAAGTGCATAACCAGAACAACCGAGGAATACGCCCGTTGTTGCGGTACGAATTCCCATTTTACGGCCACAGGTTGGGCAGTCGATGCTGGTGAGCACCATCTGGTTAGGCAGCATGCCGCCTTCTTCAGGATCTTTCTCAGCTTTCTCAAGCTGGCTGGTAAAATCGCTGAAGAAGCTGTCGAGAACTTTCTTCCACTCGGCCTTATGGCTGGCAACCTCATCGAGGCTGTCTTCCATCTGCGCGGTGAAGTCATAGTTCATCAGCTCACGGAAGTTAGCTTCCAGTCGGTCGGTGACAATCTCACCCATTTTTTCAGCATAGAAACGACGGTTCTCAACGCGAACGTATCCACGATCCTGAATGGTCGAAATGATTGACGCATAGGTAGACGGGCGACCGATGCCGCGTTTTTCCAGCTCTTTTACCAGCGATGCTTCGCTAAAACGCGCAGGCGGCTTGGTGAAGTGCTGAGCCGGGACCAGATCGACCAGCGACAGCTCGTCCCCTTTGTTGACCGAAGGCAGCGTTCTGTCTTCATCACCTTTGCGCAGCGCAGGCATCACTTTTGTCCAGCCGTCGAAGCGCAGGATACGACCGCGCGCTTTCAGGCGGAAATCACCCGCACCAACGGTCAGCGTGGTGGAGTCGTATTTCGCTGGCGTCATCTGGCAGGCCACGAACTGGCGCCAGATCAGCTGATACAGCTTCTGCGCGTCCGCTTCCATATCCTTCAGCGATTCGGCCAGGACGGAAACGTCAGAAGGACGAATCGCTTCGTGCGCTTCCTGAGAGTTCTCTTTGCTGGCGTACTGATTAGGACTGTCCGGCAGGTATTTCTTACCGAAGTTATCCTCAATATAACCGCGCACCATGCTGACAGCGTCCTGGCTCAGGTTGGTGGAGTCAGTACGCATGTAGGTAATGTAACCCGCTTCATACAGACGCTGGGCCATCATCATGGTTTTCTTAACGCCGTAACCCAGACGCGTGCTTGCCGCCTGCTGGAGCGTTGACGTGATAAACGGTGCGCCAGGCTTGCTGCTGGTCGGTTTGTCTTCACGATCCAGAACCTGATAACGCGCTTTTTCCAGCAGCGCCACGGCGGCCATGGTCTGGTCGCGATTTTCAGGACGGAACGGCTTGTCGTTGTGGTGGCTCACCTGCAACGGCAGCGCATCGCCGCCCGGCGTGGTGACGTTGGCATCCACTTCCCAGAACTCTTCCGGGACGAACGCTTTGATTTCGCGTTCGCGTTCAACAACCAGACGAACGGCCACGGACTGCACGCGCCCCGCAGACAGGCCGCGCGCGACCTTTTTCCACAGCAGCGGCGAGACCATGTAGCCTACAACGCGGTCCATAAAGCGACGCGCCTGCTGAGCGTTGACGCGGTCGATATTCAGTTCACCCGGCTTTTCAAACGCCTGACGAATCGCATTCTTTGTAATTTCGTTAAACACTACGCGGCTGTAGCGTTTGTCATCACCCCCGATCACTTCCCGCAGGTGCCATGCGATGGCCTCCCCTTCGCGGTCAAGGTCGGTTGCGAGATAAATGTGGTCTGCTTTTTCAGCAAGCTGCTTCAGCTCGTTAACGACTTTTTCTTTGCCTGGCAGCACTTCGTATTGTGCATCCCAGTTGTGCCATGGGTTAACACCCATGCGGTTGACAAGCGCGCTACGTTCATCCTTTTTAGGCTTTTTAGCCCCTTTGGTGGAGGTAGAGTCTGCGCTCTTTTTGCTGGCTGAGCCACTGGTCGGCAAATCGCGAATGTGACCAACGCTGGACTTAACCACGTAGTCATTGCCCAGATATTTATTGATCGTTTTGGCTTTTGCCGGGGACTCAACGATGACGAGAGCTTTACCCATATTCACCTTTACCTAATTTAATTCTTCCAGGAATACGCCGCACGTTGATTTCCCTTCCGCTGACGACGAGCCATTGATATTGCGACGTCGTCAGGGGATATCAACCCCTATGTCTTACCGAACGTCAGAATGGCGACATCCAGGTCATTGAGTTTTCGGGTATTTTTCTCACATCAAAGTTCATTCGTGACGAATTCCCGGTCGAATGTCAAGCAATTCTGTTGCCAGAATGACGAAAGCGCACACTGTACCTGATAAAATTCGTTACGCAACTTTATTAGCATGCAAAAGCAATTCCCGCCAGCCAATCCCCTTTCCTTATCCCCTCGGATAACAGGGAAAATTTGCCCCTGAAGCGACCCAGGGGTAGACTATTGTCACTGTTTAAGGAGTGGAATATGCAGAAAACGACCCAACCCATTGACCGAGCTTCTCTGCTTATCGAAGCAAACAAACTCATTCGCGACCATGAAGACACCCTGGCGGGGATCGAAGCGACTGGCGTGGAACAGCGTAATGGTGTGCTGGTGTTCAGCGGTGAATATTTCCTTGATGAACAGGGGTTGCCAACCCCGAAAAGCACCGCCGTATTTAACATGTTTAAATACCTGGCGCATGCCCTCTCAGAGAAGTATCACCTGGTCGATTAAAAGTAAAAACGCGAGGCATATGCCTCGCGTTTTTCTTTAGAGCAACGGCTTTTGACCGCGCTGCAACCAGCGCAGCAGCAGGCGATCCGCGCTTTCTGCCGCACTATTGGTAAAACGGTCGAGGAGGCGCTTACGACGGGTGAAGCGCACCCCCACCAGCTCACGACCTTCCATCAGGTTTATCAGGAGATCGTCGCTGGTACCCACTTCATCCACCAGCCCTTTCTCCTGCGCCTGCGTGCCGTACCAGTGTTCGCCCGTAGCTACCTGCTCAATGTCCAGCGTTGGGCGCATGCGGTGCACGAAATCTTTGAACAGATGGTGGGTTTCGTTCAGATCTTCCCGGAACTTCTGCCGTCCCTCTTCGGTGTTCTCGCCGAGCAGCGTGAGCGTACGTTTGTACTGACCCGCCGTATGCAGTTCGATATCGATCTCTTTGTTTTTCAGGAAACGATTGAAGTTAGGGATCTGCGCGACCACCCCTATCGAGCCGATAATTGAAAAAGGTGCTGCGACGATTTTATCCGCCACGCACGCCATCATGTAGCCGCCGCTCGCCGCGACTTTATCTACCGCTACGGTGAGCGGGATCTGTTTATCACGCAGACGCTGTAACTGCGACGCCGCCAGTCCATACCCATGCACGACGCCGCCGGGGCTTTCAAGGCGTACTACAACCTGATCCTGCGGTGTCGCCACGGCCAGTACCGCCGTCACTTCTTCGCGCAAAGAGGAGACTTCATGCGCGTCCATACTGCCTTTAAAATCGAGCACATAAACGCGCGGCTTTGCATCAACCTGCGGCGCGGCGAGCTTTGCTTTCGCCTTCGCCGCTTTGGCTTCCTGTTTATGTTTTTTCTTCTGGGCTTTTAGCCACAGCTTCTGTTGATGATCGTCCAGCAGCGCCAGAGACATCTCCTCCTGCATCTCTTTATACTGCTCGCTCAGGCGGGTAATGCGTAACTCACCACGCTGACGCTTACGCTGCGTCAGGTTGACAATCAGAGCGGCAATCACCGCGATAGCAATAACCACCGTCGCGATTTTCGCCAAAAACAACCCATATTGAGAAAGTAATTCCACGCGTCCACCTTGATTTAACCACGAATCTTTCCCGCCAGTGTACAACAGCCCTGCGCGGGCGTCTCGCTCTGGACATTACCTCTGCGAGGCGGCTTCAGGAATCCCCCTGTTCTGGTTTAAATCTTTGCAAATTGTTAATTTCCCAGCGTTCTGTCCTGTAGACTGATTGAATTCTGACGCTGTTTCGGGCATAAAGCCGAAAAGTCATAAATAAAGGTGCAAGTCACGCTCAATGCGCCTGAGGAGCCACCGTGCATTATCAGCCACAAAAAAACCTTCTACAGAACCGCATCATTCTGGTTACCGGTGCCAGCGACGGGATTGGTCGCGAAGCGGCGCTGACCTATTCTGAATACGGTGCGAGCCTTATTCTGCTGGGACGTAACGAAGAAAAGCTAAAATCCGTTGCCCGTGAAATCGAAGACGCCGGCGGTACGCCCACGCCCTGGTATACGCTCGATCTGCTGACCTGCACGCCAGCGTCATGCCAGGCCCTTGCCCAGCGCATCAGCACGCATTATCCCCGTCTTGACGGCGTGCTGCACAACGCGGGATTGCTGGGCGAAGTGCGCCCGATGGATGAACAGGATCCGGAGATTTGGCAGCAGGTGATGCAGGTTAACGTCAACGGGACGTTTTTCCTGACTCAGGCCTTGCTTCCTTTATTACTCAAGTCAGATTCCGGCTCGCTGGTGTTTACCTCCTCCAGCGTAGGTCGTCAGGGCCGTGCGAACTGGGGAGCTTACGCAGCCTCAAAATTTGCCACCGAAGGAATGATGCAGGTGCTGGCTGAAGAGTATCAAAACCGCCATTTGCGGGTAAACTGCATTAACCCTGGCGGTACGCGCACCAAAATGCGTGCCAGCGCGTTCCCCACAGAAGATCCGCAGAAGCTTAAAACCCCGGCCGATATCATGCCCCTTTACCTGTGGCTGATGGGTGACGACAGCCGTCGCAAAACCGGGATGACCTTCGATGCCCAGCCAGGCCGTAAACCGGGGATATCGCAATGAGTGAAGACCGCCATCAGCAGCGCCAGCAGCGTCTGAAAGAACAGGTTGACGCACGTGTGGCCGCCGCCCAGGACGAACGCGGGATCCTCATCGTGTTCACCGGTAACGGCAAAGGCAAAACCACAGCCGCCTTCGGTACCGCCACCCGCGCCGTTGGCCATGGGCAGAAAGTGGGCGTGATCCAGTTTATCAAGGGAGAATGGCCCAACGGCGAGCGTAATCTACTCGAACCGCATGGCGTTGAGTTCCAGGTTATGGCGACCGGTTTCACCTGGGATACCCAGAACCGGGAAACGGATACCGCAGCCTGCCTCGCCGTCTGGGAGCATGCCAAAAGAATGCTCTCAGATCCGACGCTGAATATGGTGTTGCTGGATGAGATCACCTATATGGTGGCCTATGACTACCTGCCGCTGGAAGCCGTGCTGGAGGCGCTCAGGAATCGTCCTGCACACCAGACGGCGATCGTCACGGGGCGCGGGTGTCATCGGGATATTCTGGAGATTGCAGATACCGTCAGCGAGCTGCGTCCGGTTAAGCATGCGTTCGATGCGGGTATCAAAGCGCAGATGGGGATTGATTACTAAAGAAAAAAGCCCGGTATCTTTACCGGGCTTTTCGATTAGCCGTTGTTATTGCGGCTGCCAGAGCGGCGATTGCTGCTGACCTGGCTGTGACGCTTCACCGCACGGCGGATCTGATTTGCCTTCATGCGACGACGATCTTTCTCCACCGCCACTTTCGAGGTGGTTTCTGGCGTCAGGCCAACCAAATCGCGCAGGTAGTTGGTCTGGGTCAGATCCAGTTCGGTATACCCACCGCGTGGCAGGCCTTTCGGCAGCAGAATGTCGCCATAGCGGACGCGGATCAGTCGGCTCACCTGTACGCCTACCGCTTCCCACAGACGACGAACCTCGCGGTTACGTCCTTCTGTCAGGGTTACGTTGTACCACTGGTTAATGCCTTCCCCACCGGTAAACTTGATGGTTTTGAACGCCGCAGGGCCGTCTTCAAGCTGAACGCCACGCGACAGCTCGCGCAGTTTGTTCTCATCAACCTGGCCGAAGACGCGCACGGCGTATTCACGCTCCACTTCACGACTCGGGTGCATCAGGCGGTTTGCCAGTTCACCATCGGTGGTGAACAGCAGCAGGCCGCAGGTGTTCACGTCCAGACGCCCCACGGCAATCCAGCGGGCGCCACGCAGTTTTGGCAGACGGTCAAACACCGTCGGGCGGCCTTCCGGGTCGTTGCGGGTACACAGTTCGCCTTCCGGCTTGTAGTAAGCCAGTACGCGACAGATCTGTTCAGCAGACTCTTTCACGGAGATAAGATGGCCGTCAATGCGGATCTTCAGCCCCGGTACGATTTCTACGCGGTCGCCGAGCGTGGCAATTTTGCCGTCCACGCTCACGCGGCCTGCTTCAATAATGGCTTCGATTTCACGGCGCGAACCGTGGCCGGCGCGCGCCAGCACTTTCTGTAACTTCTCGCTCATTGAGCTTCCTCAGGTGTCGCCTTCACAGGCGTCGAATCAGGTCAAAAACAGGGCAGCGCCCTGCTTTGATGGCCGCGTAGTATATCTGCTTACACCCTTACAAGAAAGGCTTAACATCGCCCACGCCTTCACGAATGACTTCTGGCGCATCTTCGGTGAGATCCACCACGGTGGTCGGCTGCTGGCCGAGATAGCCGCCGTGAATAATCAGCTCAACCACCTTCTCCAGACGATCTTTGATCTCTTCAGGGTCGGACTCGGTAAATTCACTCCCCGGCAGCATCAGCGATGTGGAGAGCATCGGCTCGCCGAGGGTTTCCAGCAGCGCCTGGGCGATCGGGTTAGACGGCACGCGCATCCCGATGGTTTTGCGTTTTTCCTGCAACAGCCGGCGCGGCACCTCTTTCGTCCCTTTCAGAATGAACGTGTAGTTACCCGGCGTGTTGTTTTTGATCAGACGAAAGGCCACGTTGTCGACGTACGCGTAGGTCGACAGCTCGGAGAGGTCGCGACACATCAGGGTAAAGTTGTGGCCATCCGGCAGCTGACGGATGCGACAGATACGCTCCATCGCCCCTTTGTCTTCGATTTTACAGCCCAGCGCGTAGCCGGAATCGGTTGGGTAGACAATTACGCCGCCTTTGCGGACGATTTCCACAGCCTGATTAATCAGGCGTGGCTGCGGGTTATCCGGATGGATATAGAAAAACTGACTCATACTTCCCTCTCTTCAATTTGCTGTGGCTGTTCCCAAAGCTGCCAGACAGGCTCAACGCCCGCAGGTAACCAGAGCTTGCGCCCCAGTTCAATCCACGCGCAGGGCTGATGGAAATCTGAACCCTGTGACCCAAGCAGGCCAAACTGGCGGGCGTAGGTCGCAAGCTGCGAACGCTCATTGGGAGCCTGCTGACACTGGGCAACTTCCATCGCCTCACCGCCGCATTCGGCAAAGTGCGCCAGCAGCCTTTTCAGCCATTTAGCAGAAAGATTATACCGCCCCGGATGGGCCAGTACGGCCTTACCACCAGAATGATGAATGACATCAATAGCTTGTTTTATTGTACACCACTGGGGAGGAACGTATCCGGTTTTCCCGCGCGCCAGATACTTTTTAAAAACATTCGCCATGGTCGTCGCTTTACCGGCTTCAACCAGAAAACGGGCGAAATGGCCGCGCGTTACCGCCCCGCCGTTCGCGAGCTTACGCGCGCCTTCCAGCGCACCGGGAATATGTGCCTTCTCAAGACGTTCGCCGATCATCTCCGCACGTTGATTGCGGCGTGCTTTTTGTTCTTGCAAAAAAGCACGCATTGCCGGATGTTCAGGATCGATGTTCAGGCCAACGATATGAATTTCGTGGTTTTCCCAGAGCGTGGAGATCTCAACCCCGGGTATGAGATTTAGCGCCAGTCCGCTGCGGGCAATCTCCGCACGCGCGGCGGGGATGGCGTCGGTTGTGTCGTGATCGGTTATTGCCAGCGTGCCGACTCGCATTTCAACGGCGCGATGGACCAGGGCTTCGGGCGTCAGCAGGCCATCTGAAGCCTGCGTGTGGCTGTGTAAATCATAAATTACGGCGTAGGTGGTATCGCTCAAAGCACTTCCCATAACAGTCTGGAAACATCCGAAACCCCTATGATACCGACTTACCATGAAATACTGAAATCAGGGGTTGACAACACGCCATCGAACTAGTTAACTAGTACGCAAGTTCACACGAGAAAGGTATCTGAAAATGACAGCACATTTCGCTCTGCACGGTTGGTGGCGTACTTCCTGATCTTCGGGCAGTGTCACGCGTCTGCGAAATGCAAACAGATACCCGCCCGCTACCCAGCGGGCTTTTTTTTGAACAAAATATGAGAACAACAACATGCAAACAGCCAAACCACACCTCGAACTGCTGACCTGCGAGGCGGCCTATCGCCATAACCCTACCGCGCTGTTTCATCAGGTGTGCGGCGCACGTCCCGCGACGCTGCTGCTGGAGTCTGCGGATATCGACAGCAAGGACGACCTCAAAAGCCTGCTGCTGGTTGACAGCGCGCTGCGCATTACCGCGTTAGGTGACACCGTCACCATCAAGGCGTTGTCTGACAATGGCGCGTCGCTGCTGCCGCTGCTGGATGCGGCACTGCCTTCGGGCATTGAAAATGAACGGCACCCGGACCTGCGTATTCTGCATTTCCCGCCGGTGAGCCAGCTGCTGGATGAAGATGCCCGCCTCTGCTCGCTGTCCGTTTTCGATGCCTTCCGCCTGCTGCAAAATCTGGTCACCGTGCCGGAAGATGAGCGCGAAGCGATGTTCTTTGGCGGGCTGTTTGCTTACGACCTGGTAGCCGGCTTTGAAGATTTACCGGCAACCGAGCAGGGTAACCGCTGCCCGGACTACTGCTTCTACCTGGCCGAAACCCTGCTGGTGATCGACCATCAGAAAAAATATACCCGCATCCAGGCCAGCCTGTTCACTCCGTCGGGGTCTGAGAAAAAACGCCTTGAGCAGCGCATCGCGCAACTGCAACAGCAGATGTCGGAAGCACCGCCCGCGCTGCCGGTGCAGCGCATTGAGGAAATGACCTGCGAGGTAAGTCAGACCGACGATCAATACGGCGCGGTGGTACGTCAGATGCAAAAAGCGATTCGCGCCGGGGAAATTTTCCAGGTGGTGCCGTCCCGTCGCTTCTCCCTGCCCTGCCCGTCGCCGCTGGCGGCTTACGATGTGCTGAAAAAGAGCAACCCAAGCCCGTACATGTTCTTTATGCAGGACAATGACTTCACGCTGTTTGGCGCGTCGCCGGAAAGCTCCCTGAAGTACGACGCCACCAGCCGACAGATTGAGATCTACCCGATTGCGGGCACCCGTCCACGCGGCCGTCGTGCCGATGGTTCCCTGGACCGCGATCTCGACAGCCGCATCGAACTGGAAATGCGTACCGACCACAAAGAGCTGTCTGAACACCTGATGCTGGTTGACCTGGCGCGTAACGATCTGGCGCGAATTTGCACGCCGGGCACCCGTTACGTAGCGGATCTGACCAAAGTTGACCGCTACTCCTTCGTCATGCATCTGGTTTCCCGCGTGGTCGGTGAACTGCGCCACGACCTCGACGTTCTGCACGCCTACCGCGCCTGCATGAATATGGGCACCCTGAGCGGCGCGCCGAAGGTGCGCGCCATGCAGCTGATTGCCGAAGCGGAAGGACGCCGTCGCGGCAGCTACGGTGGTGCGGTGGGCTATTTCACCGCTCACGGCGATCTTGATACCTGCATCGTGATCCGCTCCGCCTACGTCGAGGACGGCATTGCTACCGTCCAGGCCGGGGCCGGGATTGTTCTTGATTCTGTTCCGCAGTCTGAAGCTGACGAAACCCGCAGTAAAGCACGCGCGGTACTGCGCGCCATTGCTACCGCACACCATGCACAGGAGATTTTCTGATGGCTGACATTCTGCTGCTCGATAATATCGACTCCTTTACCTACAACCTGGCAGATCAGCTGCGTGCGAATGGTCATAACGTTGTTATCTATCGCAACCATGTTCCGGCCCAGACGCTGATTGACCGTCTGGCGACCATGCAAAACCCGGTGCTGATGCTCTCCCCGGGCCCAGGCGCGCCGAGCGAAGCAGGCTGTATGCCTGAGCTGTTGACACGCATGCGCGGCAAGCTGCCGATTATCGGTATCTGCCTCGGTCATCAGGCAATCGTGGAAGCCTACGGCGGTTACGTCGGTCAGGCGGGTGAGATCCTGCATGGTAAAGCATCGAGCATTGAACATGACGGTCAGGCGATGTTTGCCGGACTGCCAAACCCGCTTCCGGTGGCGCGTTACCACTCGCTTGTCGGCAGCAATATTCCGGCCGGGCTGACCATCAACGCCTCGTTTGAAGGAATGGTGATGGCGGTTCGTCATGATGCGGATCGCGTCTGCGGGATGCAGTTCCACCCGGAATCTATCCTGACGTCCAACGGCGCACGCCTGCTGGAGCAAACGCTCGACTGGGCGCTGCAAAAGCTGGAGCAGACCAATACCCTGCAACCGATTCTGGAAAAACTGTATCAGGCCCAGACCCTGAGCCAGCAGGAGAGCCACCAGCTTTTCTCTGCCGTCGTGCGCGGCGAGCTGAAGCCTGAGCAGCTGGCCGCTGCGCTGGTGAGCATGAAAGTGCGCGGCGAAAGCCCGCAGGAAATTGCCGGTGCGGCCACCGCACTGCTGGAAAATGCCGCCCCGTTCCCGCGTCCGGACTACCAGTTTGCGGATATCGTCGGGACCGGTGGCGACGGCAGCAACAGCATCAACATTTCGACCGCCAGCGCCTTTGTGGCGGCGGCATGCGGCCTGAAGGTGGCCAAGCACGGCAACCGCAGTGTCTCCAGCCGGTCCGGTTCGTCCGACCTGCTGGCCGCTTTCGGCATCAACCTGGACATGAACGCCGAGCGTTCCCGTGAAGCGCTGGATGACCTGGGCGTCTGCTTCCTGTTTGCGCCGAAGTACCACACCGGTTTCCGCCACGCGATGCCGGTTCGCCAGCAGCTTAAAACCCGCACGCTGTTTAACGTGCTCGGTCCCCTCATTAACCCGGCGCACCCGCCGCTGGCGCTGATTGGCGTTTACAGCCCGGAGCTGGTGCTGCCGATTGCCGAGACGCTGCGCGTTCTGGGTTACAAACGTGCCGCCGTGGTACATAGCGGCGGAATGGATGAGGTTTCTCTGCATGCGCCCACGCTGGTGGCCGAACTGAATAACGGTGAAGTGCTGAACTATCAGCTTGAGGCCGCTGACTTCGGGTTGACCCCGTATCATCAGGATGCGCTGGCTGGCGGTACGCCGGAAGAAAACCGTGACATTCTCACGCGCTTATTACAAGGTAAAGGTGAGGCTGCCCATGAGGCCGCCGTGGCGGCCAACGTTGCCATGCTGATGCGTTTACATGGCGAGGAAGATCTGAAAGCCAACGCCCAAAAAGTTCTGGACGTACTGCGCTCCGGTGCAGCTTACGATCGCGTAACCGCACTTGCGGCAAGAGGGTAAATAATGCAGACCGTTTTAGCGAAAATCGTCGCCGATAAGGCCATCTGGGTGGAAGCCCGCAAGCAACAGCAGCCGCTTGCCAGTTTCCAGAATGAAGTCGTGCCGAGCAGCCGTCGTTTCTATGATGCCCTCCGGGGCGCGCGCACTGCGTTTATTCTGGAGTGTAAAAAAGCGTCTCCGTCCAGGGGTGTGATCCGTGACGATTTCGACCCGGCGCGTATTGCCGGTATCTACAAGCATCATGCGTCTGCCATCTCCGTGCTGACGGATGAAAAATATTTCCAGGGCAGCTTTGATTTTCTGCCCGTCGTCAGCGGCATCGCGCCGCAACCGATTCTGTGCAAAGACTTTATTATCGACCCATATCAGATCTGGCTGGCGCGTTTTTATCAGGCCGATGCCTGCCTGCTGATGCTCTCCGTGCTCGACGACGAGCAGTATCGCCAGCTTTCCGCCGTCGCGCATAGCCTGAACATGGGCGTGCTGACCGAAGTGAGCAACGAAGAGGAGCTGGAGCGCGCCATCGCGCTGGAGGCGAAAGTGGTCGGCATTAACAACCGCGATCTGCGCGACCTGTCGATTGACCTCAACCGCACGCGCCAGCTTGCGCCGCGTCTGGGCGCGGGCGTCACGGTGATCAGCGAATCCGGAATTAACCGCTACGCTCAGGTGCGCGAGCTGAGCCACTTTGCCAACGGTTTCCTGATCGGCTCCGCGATGATGGAACACGACGATCTCAATGCTGCCGTGCGCCGCGTGCTGTTGGGTGAGAACAAAGTCTGCGGCCTGACCCGCGAACAGGATGCACAGGCCGCGTATGAAGCGGGCGCCATCTATGGAGGCCTGATCTTTGTTGAGTCCTCTCCACGCGCGGTTAATGAAGAGCAGGCGCGCAGGGTGATTGCGGCTGCACCACTCAGCTATGTGGGCGTATTCCGCAATGCGGATATCACCGACATTGCAGCAAAAACGGACGCGTTATCCCTGAGCGCGGTCCAGCTGCATGGCGACGAAGATCAGGCGTATATCGATGCTCTGCGACATGTTCTGGCGCCACAGGTTCAGATCTGGAAAGCGCAGAGCGTCGGTGACACCCTGCCCGCGCGTAACCTGAATCATGTTGATAAATACGTGCTCGACAACGGTCAGGGCGGTACGGGGCAGCGCTTCGACTGGTCGCTGCTGCGTGGAGAAGCGCTGGACAATGTTCTGCTGGCGGGGGGATTAAGCCCCGATAACTGTGTGGAAGCGGCCAAAACCGGCTGCGCCGGCCTCGATTTCAATTCAGGCGTAGAGTCCCAACCGGGCATAAAAGACGCCAGCAAGCTGGCATCGGTATTCAAAACTCTGCGTGCATATTAAGGAAGAGAAGATGACGACATTACTTAACCCGTATTTTGGTGAGTTCGGTGGGATGTACGTCCCACAAATCCTGATGCCCGCGCTGCGCCAGCTGGAAGAAGCGTTCGTGAGCGCGCAAAAAGATCCGGCGTTTCAGGCGGAGTTTACCGACCTGCTGAAAAACTACGCGGGCCGTCCGACGGCGCTGACCAAATGCCGTAACCTGACCGAAGGCACAAAAACCACGCTTTACCTTAAGCGTGAAGATTTGCTGCACGGCGGCGCGCACAAAACTAACCAGGTGCTGGGCCAGGCGCTGCTCGCTAAGCGCATGGGTAAAACCGAAATTATCGCTGAAACCGGTGCGGGCCAGCACGGCGTGGCCTCTGCCCTCGCCAGCGCCCTGCTCGGCCTGAAGTGCCGCATCTATATGGGTGCCAAAGACGTTGAGCGCCAGTCGCCGAACGTGTTCCGTATGCGTTTGATGGGCGCGGAGGTGATCCCGGTGCACAGCGGCTCCGCCACGCTGAAAGATGCCTGTAACGAAGCGCTGCGCGACTGGTCTGGCAGTTACGAAACCGCCCACTATATGCTCGGCACCGCTGCGGGCCCGCACCCGTTCCCGACCATTGTGCGCGAATTCCAGCGCATGATCGGTGAAGAGACCAAAGCGCAGATCCTTGAAAAAGAGGGTCGCCTGCCGGATGCGGTGATTGCCTGCGTCGGCGGCGGGTCTAACGCCATCGGCATGTTTGCCGATTTTATCGACGAAACCCGCGTTGGGCTGATTGGCGTCGAGCCTGCCGGTCACGGCATTGAAACGGGCGAGCACGGCGCGCCACTGAAGCATGGCCGCGTGGGGATCTACTTCGGTATGAAAGCCCCGATGATGCAGACCGACGAAGGGCAGATCGAAGAGTCTTACTCGATTTCTGCCGGGCTGGATTTCCCGTCCGTTGGGCCTCAGCACGCGTTCCTCAATAGCACCGGCCGCGCGGATTACGTCTCCATCACCGATGACGAAGCGCTGGAGGCCTTCAAAACGCTGTGCCGCAATGAAGGGATCATCCCGGCGCTGGAGTCTTCCCACGCCCTTGCACACGCGCTGAAAATGATGAAGGAAAACCCGGAAAAAGAGCAGCTGCTGGTGGTGAACCTTTCCGGCCGCGGGGATAAAGATATCTTTACCGTTCACGATATTCTGAAAGCACGAGGGGAAATTTGATGGAACGCTACGACAACGTATTTGCTGAACTGAAATCCCGCCAGGAAGGCGCGTTCGTTCCCTTCGTGACGCTGGGCGACCCCGGCCCCGAGCAGTCGCTGAAGATTATTGACACCCTGATCGCAGCCGGTGCCGACGCGCTGGAGCTGGGTATTCCCTTCTCCGATCCGCTGGCGGATGGCCCAACCATCCAGAACGCCACCCTGCGCGCCTTTGCGGCAGGCGTGACGCCGACCCAGTGCTTTGAAATGCTGGCGGCGATCCGCCAGAAGCACCCAACCATCCCGATTGGCCTGCTGATGTACGCCAACCTGGTCTTCAGCCGCGGTATTGATGCATTTTACGCCGAGTGCGCCCGCGTGGGTGTCGACTCCGTGCTGGTGGCTGACGTGCCCGTTGAAGAGTCCGCGCCGTTCCGTCAGGCGGCGATGCGCCACAACGTCGCGCCGATTTTCATCTGTCCGCCGAATGCCGATGACGACCTGTTGCGCCAGATTGCCTCTTACGGACGAGGATACACCTACCTGCTCTCCCGTGCGGGCGTGACCGGCGCGGAGAACAAAGCCGCGCTGCCGCTGCATCACCTGGTGGAGAAGCTGGCAGAATACCATGCCGCTCCACCGCTTCAGGGCTTCGGGATTTCGTCTCCGGATCAGGTTACTGCGGCCATTGACGCGAAGGCCGCCGGGGCCATTTCCGGTTCGGCTATCGTTAAGATTATTGAGAAGAACGTGGATAAACCAGAGCAGATGCTGGCTGAGCTGAAAACGTTCGTCACATCCATGAAGGCGGCCACGCGCAGGGCGTAACCGTTACAACCGTCTGGCCCCGGCGCCAGGCGGTTTTCCCCCTTGCTCCCTGAGAGCAACCTGCCAAAATTGATCCTGTCGATATTTTCGGTGTGAATGACTTTCCAATCTTTCGTGTAAGCGTATGATCTGGGCTCTTTTTAGCGTTATCCTTCTGAGTTCAGAGGTTATTCATGTCCTGGTATTACTTCAAGCAGACTTACCTGGTTAAGTTCTGGTCACCTGTTCCGGCCGTTATCGCGGCAGGCATTCTCTCTACTTATTATTTCGGTATTACCGGCACCTTCTGGGCCGTTACGGGCGAGTTTACCCGCTGGGGTGGACAGCTATTGCAGCTTGCTGGCGTTCATGCCGAAGAGTGGGGCTACTTTAAGCTGATCCATCTTGAGGGCACACCGCTGACCCGCATTGACGGGATGATGATCATCGGCATGTTCGGCGGCTGTTTTGCGGCCGCGCTGTGGGCCAACAACGTTAAGTTACGCATGCCGAAAAGCCGCATCCGCATTATGCAGGCCGTGGTCGGCGGCATCATAGCCGGGTTTGGCGCCCGCCTGGCGATGGGCTGTAACCTTGCCGCGTTCTTTACCGGTATTCCGCAGTTCTCGCTGCATGCGTGGTTCTTTGCCGTCGCCACCGCCATCGGCTCATACTTCGGCGCAAAGTTCACCCTGCTGCCGCTGTTCCGCATTCCGGTGAAAATGACGAAAGTGAGCGCTGCCTCTCCGTTGACTCAAAAGCCCGATCAGGCCCGTCGTCGCTTCCGCCTCGGTATGCTGGTCTTTTTTGCCATGGTTGCCTGGGCGATGTGCACGGCGATGAATCAGCCAAAACTCGGCCTGGCAATGCTGTTCGGCGTCGGTTTCGGCCTGCTGATTGAACGCGCGCAGATCTGCTTTACCTCCGCGTTTCGCGATATGTGGATCACCGGACGAACGATGATGGCGAAGGCAATCATTGCCGGTATGGCGGTCAGCGCGATCGGCATCTTTAGCTATGTGCAGCTTGGCGTGGAGCCGAAAATTATGTGGGCCGGACCTAATGCGGTCATTGGCGGATTGTTGTTTGGTTTTGGCATTGTGCTGGCGGGCGGGTGCGAAACCGGCTGGATGTATCGCGCCGTGGAAGGCCAGGTGCATTACTGGTGGGTTGGTCTGGGTAACGTGATTGGCTCAACCCTCCTGGCGTACTACTGGGATGACGTCTCTCCGGTGCTGGCAACCAACTGGGACAAGGTCAATTTGCTGAATACCTTTGGTCCACTCGGGGGGCTCATGGTGACCTACGCCCTGCTGCTTGTCGCCTTCTTGCTGGTGGTTGCACAAGAGAAGCGTTTCTTCCGCCGGGCTACCGTCAAAACTGAAACTCAGGAGAATGCCGCATGAAAGAGATCGTGCCTGACTATCGTCTCGATATGGTGGGTGAACCCTGCCCTTACCCGGCCGTCGCCACGCTTGAGGCGCTACCGCAGCTTAAAAAAGGTGAAATTCTGGAAGTGGTGAGCGATTGCCCCCAGTCCATCAACAACATTCCGCTTGATGCTAAAAACCACGGCTATACCGTGCTGGATATCCAGCAGGACGGGCCAACCATACGGTATTTGATTCAGAAGTAGCTCTCAGGTACGAAAAAGGCCTCTACGGGAGGCCTTGTTTCAACTTGCTGGCTTTAGCCACCGTCGCCTTTTGAGTTTCGGGAGGCATGAATGGGTGGTGAGGCGTGTTCCGCAAACTGAACAGACCGCACCGTGAGGTTGGCTGTGCGTCGGGCTAAACGTGGTGAAATAAAACTGTTTGCCTGCACATACCGGACACTCAAATTTGATGTTGGGGATATCCCCTCCAGCCAGATGTATGGAAGAACCACCATACAGCAATTCACGGACTTACAGGGATATATCGTCCCCGCGAGAACACAAGGCGAGGAAGACTTAACATAGGCTTTTGAAACTTAACTCTTATTGATCCACAGCAACAGGAAAGATTTACACTTAAGTAAAATCTTACGTCTGGTTTGAGTAGGGTTTTGACGCGTTGATGTTTTTTAGATGTTTTGGATTTTTGCTTGTTTTTATCTCGTTTCACGCTTCGTCTTTGAATTTCTCATCGACGTTTTTGCGGCTGAACTGCCCGGAACGCGGCCTGGTCGAAATTATTCTGCACGTCTACGACCACACCCAGGAAAAGTGGCCCGGGCATTTTGAAACCGGCGCTGGCCATAAACGTGTCGGCGATACCGAAATTATTCCCTTTGCAAACGGGGATGTTCTGTTCCACTCCATTTCACGCGATGCGTTCAGCTACCTGTATGATGGCGAATCGACGCTCAGCCACTGCATGAAGCTGGACGAACGCCCCGTTTATCCGTCCTTTTGACGCCCGGCACTGGCCGCTGTGCGGCCAGTTTTTACCGAATCAGAAACGGTAACCCGCAGAGAACATAAATACCCACGGATCCAGACGGGTACTGATACTCTGCTGCTCTCCGCCCGCCTTGAAGCGAACGTCGGTATCAATATCCATGTACCAGACCGAGGCGTTGATCAGCCAGTCGCGGTTGATCAGATAGTCCAGCCCCACCTGCCCCGCCACGCCCCAGGAGTCCTTCAGGCTGAGATCGGAAAGCCCGGCCGCTTTCCCGGTATCGTTAAATTTCTCGTCAAAGAAGGTGGTGTAGTTAACGCCCGCGCCAATATAGGGGCGCACCTTGCTGCTGGAATCCCCAAAGTACCATTGCGCCATCAGCGTTGGCGGCAAATGGTGCACCGTGGCAATGTCTCCGGTCGGTCCCAAACCGACGCGGTGACGAAACGGCGTGGCGGCAAGAAGCTCAACGCCCACGTTATCCGTTGCCATATAGGTAAAGGTCAAGCCTAGCTGAGTATTATTGCTGACGTTGAAACCGCCCATCCCCAGCACGCTGTCTGAGCCTTCCGTTGGGCGCACCGTTGCCGAACCGGCACGGATAAAGAATTCACCTGCTTCATGCGCGTACGCGCCGCCAGAGAGACTGCTTAAGATAAGGGCTGCCACCGCTAATTTTTTCATATCCGCTCCATCGTTGTGGTTTTAATTGCGGAGGAGAATATACTCACAAAAGAGTAATAAGTGATCTAACACAGATCACATTAAAACCAGTAAGTTAACATTCATTGATCTAGGTTAATTTTTGGTGACGCCATATAAAGCAATAAGTTGTTACCACGTCAATTTCTGGCATTTCACGGTTACAAAAATTTCTGCTTTTCCTCACTTGCGCTTGCAGTAGCGGCTGAACAATCTTTCGCTCTCACAGTCTGACTGGGTGGGTCCGTCTTTTGCAGCTTTACAAAGATATGCTTTTCCATACAAGCCTTGATGCTGCCACCAGCGCCATATCCGGTGTACAATTGCCGGCTAATTAACACCTGCAATACTCAAGGAGAGTGCATGTCTATCACGGCGAAGTCTGTCTACCGTGACACGGGAAATTTTTTCCGCAATCAGTTCATTACCTTTTTACTGATCGCGTTGTTGTGCGCCTTTATTACGGTGGTGCTGGGTCATGCGTTCTCACCCAGTGATGAACAGATTGCCACGCTGAGCCAGGGGGATCATCTTGCAGGCAGCGCGGGGTTGTTTGACCTTGTGCAGAATATGACGCCAGAACAACAGCAAATCTTGCTGCGCGCCTCTGCGGCATCGACCTTCTCGGGCCTGATTGGCAATGCCATTCTGGCCGGTGGCGTGCTGCTGATGATCCAGCTGGTGTCTGCCGGGCAACGCGTCAGCGCGTTACGTGCAATCGGTGCCAGCGCGCCGGTGCTGCCGAAGCTGTTTATCCTCATCTTCCTGACCACGCTGCTGGTCCAGATGGGGATAATGCTGGTTGTCGTTCCTGGCGTGTTGCTGGCTATCGTTCTTTCATTCGCGCCAGTCATGGTGGTGCAGGACAAAATGGGCATTTTCACCGCCATGCGTAGCAGCATCAGGCTCACGTGGGCAAATATGCGACTGGTCGCGCCGGCCGTTATCAGCTGGTTGCTGGCCAAAACGCTGCTACTGCTGTTTGCACCGAATTTCGCGGTGTTAACGCCAAACGTCGGTGCGGTTGTCGCCAATACGCTGAGCAACCTGATTTCAGCCGTGCTGCTGGTCTATTTGTTCCGCCTGTACATGTTAATTCGTCAGTAACCGGGATCGCAGAATGAAGCAGTTTCTTGATTTTTTACCGCTGATCGTATTTTTCGCTTTTTATAAGCTGTACGACATTTATGCCGGCACGCTGGCGCTGATTGTGGCCACGGCTGTGGTGCTGATTTATAGCTGGGTTCGCTACCGCAAGGTTGAGAAGATGGCGCTCATCACCTTCCTGATGGTGGCGGTGTTTGGCGGCCTGACGCTGTTCTTCCACAATGATGAATTCATCAAGTGGAAGGTCACGGTGATTTATGGCCTGTTTGCGGGCGCGCTGCTCATCAGCCAGTGGGTGATGAAAAAGCCGCTGATCCAGCGTATGCTGGGCAAAGAGCTGACGCTGCCTCAGGCAGTCTGGGGGCGTCTGAACCTGGCCTGGGCGCTGTTCTTTATCCTGTGCGGTCTTGCCAATATCTACATCGCTTTCTGGCTGCCGCAGAATATCTGGGTCAACTTCAAGGTATTTGGCCTGACGGCCCTGACGCTCGTGTTTACGCTGCTAAGCGGCGTGTACATCTACCGGCACATGCCGCAGGACGATAAGCAGTAACCTTACGGGCCAGATCGCAATGCAATCTGGCCTTTTTTCACTTTCCTTTCACATTCCGCCCCCCTTCTTCAAAAATGACTGAATCATGAAGATTTTATGGAGATTGCTCTCTTCTCATTGTAATGAGAATCACTATCATTAATATTCGTCATCGCATTTTAACAAATGGAAATGAGTTGATGAAAAGCATAATAAGATTTGCCCCCGCTTCACTTACGTTGGCCATCCTTGCGGCACTGGGCCAGGGCGCGCACGCAGCAGAAGAGACTCTCGACGACGGTGAAACCATGGTGGTTCAGGCGACGGCTGAAGAGGCGCTGAAGCAGCAGCCTGGCGTCTCGGTTATTACGGCGAAGGACATCGAAAAGGACCCGCCGGTAAACGATCTTTCTGAAATCATTCGTAAAATGCCCGGGGTAAACCTCACCGGCAACAGCGCGACGGGCAGCCGCGGCAACAACCGCCAGATCGATATTCGCGGTATGGGGCCGGAAAATACCCTGATCCTGATTGACGGCGTGCCGGTGACGTCCCGTAACTCGGTGCGCTACAGCTGGCGCGGCGAGCGCGACACCCGCGGGGACACCAACTGGGTTCCGCCAGAAATGGTCGAGCGCATTGAAGTGCTCCGCGGGCCTGCCGCCGCTCGCTATGGCTCCGGGGCTGCCGGTGGCGTCGTCAACATCATCACCAAACGCCCGACCAACGACTGGCACGGCTCGCTCTCGCTCTACACCAACCAGCCTGAAAATGATAAAGAGGGAGCGACTAAACGCGCTAACTTCGATCTGAGCGGTCCTCTCGCAGGCGATGCGTTAACGATGCGCCTTTACGGGAACATCAACAAAACCGACGCGGACGCCGAGGATATTAACACCGCGCAAAACGGCTCTTACGCCGCCGGACGCGAAGGCGTACGAAACAAAGACATCAACGCCCTTCTCTCCTGGAAACTCACGCCGCAGCAGATTATAGACTTCGACTACAGCTACAGCCGCCAGGGCAATATCTACGCGGGCGATACGCAGTACAGCAACGGTAACGTCAGCCCAGGTGGCCTGGTGTCGTCCCTGTACGGTCACGAAACTAACCGTATGTACCGCCAATCATACGGCATTACGCACAACGGCATCTGGGACTGGGGCCAGTCGAAGTTTGGCGTCTATTACGAGAAGACCAACAACACCCGCATGCAGGAAGGGTCGACGGGCAGAGTTGAGGGTATGATCAACAGCGATAAGTACGACACCAGCCGGCTTGAGTCGTACCGTTCCACAGGCGAGCTGAACATTCCGCTGTTCTGGCTGGTGGACCAGACGCTGACCATCGGCGCGGAGTGGAACCGCGATGAGCTCAACGACCCGGCGTCAATGCAGGCGACGGACGTGTCGGGAGAAGTGATTAACGGCGTTTCCGGCACCGCTTCCGAGCGCAACAGCAAAAACAGCGCCGATCTCACCGGGATCTATCTTGAGGACAATATTGAAGCGCGTCAGGGGACCAACCTGATCCCGGGGATCCGCTTCGATTATCACAATAAATTTGGCAGCAACTGGAGCCCAAGCCTTAACGTTTCACAGGATTTAGGCGACATGTTCAAGGCCAAGGCGGGTATCGCTCGGGTATTTAAAGCGCCGAACCTGTATCAGTCCAGCGAAGGCTATCTGCTTTCCACCCGCGGGAACGGTTGTCCGAACAACATTACCGAGGGAAGCTGCTACCTGTTAGGCAACCCGGATCTGGATCCGGAAATCAGCGTGAACAAAGAGATCGGCCTGGCCTTTGCCCTGGAAGGCTACGAGGCTGGAATTACCTGGTTCCGCAACGATTACAAAAACAAGATCGTTTCAGGAACGGACGTGCTGGGGCAGACAAGCAGCGGCGTAAATATCCTGCAATGGGAGAACGGCGGCAAGGCCGTTGTTGAAGGGCTGGAAGGCAACCTCACCGTGCCGGTTATTCGCGATACGCTGACCTGGCGTACCAATGCGACGTATATGATCCAGTCTGAAAGTAAAGACACCGGCAACCCGCTGTCGATCATCCCCAAATACACCGTCAACACCATGCTGGACTGGGAGGTTAACAGCAAGCTTTCAGCCAACGTAAGCTGGACGATGTATGGCCGCCAGAAGCCCAGAGAGAACGCTGAAATCCGCAAAGAGGAGAATGCGATGTCCAACAGAGAGATCGGCGCGTATTCCATCGTGGGTATCGGCAGTAATTATCAGCTGACCAAAAACCTGCGCCTGAATGCTGGCATCAGCAACCTCTTTGACAAGCAGATTTACCGTGAAAATGACGGTGCATCGACCTATAACGAACCGGGCCGCGCGTATTACGCCGGCGTAACCATGTCCTTCTGACCCTCAGGCGCCCGCGCTGCGGGCGCTCACCCTATTCTCTCCAGCCAGAAATCATAGTAGCATCCCGCCTGAAGTCTTCAGTTACGAGTTTAAAAACAATGACAACAATTGACGCCCCACAGGGCGAACTGGTTTTACGCACACTGGCAATGCCCGCTGACACCAATGCCAATGGCGATATTTTTGGCGGCTGGCTAATGTCGCAAATGGATATGGGCGGCGCAATTCTGGCTAAAGAGATCGCCCACGGGCGCGTAGTCACCGTCCGGGTTGATGGCATGACCTTCCTGCGTCCGGTTGCGGTTGGAGATGTGGTTTGCTGTTACGCGCGCTGCGTAAAACGCGGCAATACCTCTATCTCCATCAACATTGAGGTTTGGGTAAAAAAAGTCTCTTCTGAACCGATTGGTCAGCGCTATAAGGCGACGGAGGCATTATTCATCTATGTGGCGGTGGATAGCGACGGGAAACCGCGCCAGCTTCCCCGGAGCTAAGCTTCAGGTATAAAAAAAGCCTCCTTGCGGAGGCTTTTTATTGGCCGTTATTCCATCTGCGCCCCGCCGTTCAGGCGGAAGACAATGTTCACAACCAGCCCGCTGCCGGGTTTACCGGCCTCGTAGCGCCATCTGCGCATGGCCGATTTCACTTCACGTTCAAACATATTCGCCGGCTGGGCGGAGAGGATTTGCACGTTATCAACGCGACCGTCGGCGGTGACGTCAAATTTCACCCTTACGCGCCCCTCAATGCGTAACGCCTGCGCGCGCGCCGGGTACTGCGGCTGATTACGGCTCAGCGCGCGCGGGCCCGCTGGCGCGGTTACCGTCGGTTTCGTCGCGGTCGCGGTGTTATTCATCAGCGGACGCGACGGCGCGGCATTTTCAACCGGTTGCGTGGCGCGTGGCTCTACCGGACGCACTTCACGTTTAGGACGCTCTTCCACCTTTTTAACCGGCTTGGGTTTTGGCTTCGGTTTAGGTTTTGGCTCTGGCTTATGGATCACCACCGGCGCTTCTTTCGGCGGCTCAGGAACTGGCTCGGGTTCGGGCTCCGGTTCAACAACGGGCTGTGGCGGCGGCGGCGCAACCTGCGGCGGCTCAAGATCCGCAGGCGATACCATGGTCACAGAAATTGGCTGCGCTGGCGCCGGCATTTCAATAACCTGATGAACCGAGGTATAGAGCAGACCCGCCACGACAGCACCGTGAATAACGACGGAAAGCAGCGTCGGCCATGGAAAGCGGCGAGGTAAATCAAGGGTCATCGAAGTCATAATCATCAACGTTAAAAAACCGAACTTCGATTTTAAATGCAAATAGCAATCATATTCAATAAGACACTTTGTCCTGGCGCAATTTAAGCGCGTAAGCGGGCAAAAAAGGGGCATCCAGATCAGGGTTTTAACAATGTGATTATCTTTACATTGCAGTCATTTGTGCTTTCACATAACGTAATTGTCACTTTCACCGGTTAAGGAGCTTTGCCGTGCTTTACGTGATTTACGCTGAAGATGTACATGATTCTCTGGAAAAACGTCTTTCCGTTCGCCCTGCCCATCTGGCGCGCTTACAGTTGCTACAGGATGAAGGCCGTTTGCTGACCGCGGGCCCGATGCCTGCCGTTGACAGCAACGATCCGGGAGCGGCAGGTTTTACCGGCTCCACGGTGATTGCCGAGTTTGAATCTCTGGAAGCCGCGCAGGCGTGGGCAGAAGCAGACCCGTACGTCGCAGCCGGCGTGTACGAGAAAGTCACGGTTCGTCCGTATAAAAAAGTGTTCTAAAAGAAAGGCTCCCTCTGGAGCCTTTTCTTCATTCAGTGCAGCGACGCCAGCCTCGCCGCAAAGCCGACAAACAGCAGACCGATCAGCCCATTCCCCAGCTTCGCCAGTTTCTTTTTGGTTTTCAGGTAACGCGTCACAAACGCGCCTGAGAAAATCAGGAAGCTCATGTACATGAAGCTAATCAGCTCAAGCGTTGTGGCGAGGATCAGGAACGACGTGCCGGTATTCTTCGCGTTTACATCGATGAACTGGACGAAGAACGACACGTAAAAAAGAATCGCTTTCGGGTTCGTCAGGCTCAATACCAGCGAACGCTTGAGGATCGCGCTTGCCGGTTCGGCGCTGTTATCATGTGTATTATTCTGACGGTTAATAACGGACCAGAGCATTTTCCCGCCGAGCCACAGCAGGTAAAACGCCCCGAGGTAGCGGACGATATTGAATAACACCGGCGTGGTCTGGATCAGCGCGGCGACGCCCGCCCAGGCCAGAAACATCAGCACCGCGTCACCAATAAATACACCGGTGGCGGCCAGATACCCTTTTTTTACGCCGTGGCCAATCCCTGTTTTCAGCACAAACAAGGTGTTCGGTCCTGGAACCAGCACGATAAAAAATGCGCCGACAACATAGGTCCAGAAATTCAGTACACCAAACTCCGCAAACACGTCTCACTCCTTTTGCTCAAAACAAAGGGAATATCGCCGCAACGTCGATATTCCCGAAATCTGAAACTGTATACCGTTAAAGCCGCAAACCGCGTCAGTTAAACAACGGGCACCTTTCGGTGCCCTAAGTGTTATCAGATGTCCTGGACCGCGAACAACAGCGCATTACGGTGTCTGTTCAGCCCACATTTTCTGATGGCGTGGATACGCATATTGCGGCGGGATTGTGCTTCCAGCCAACGAGCCTTACGACGACTCACCTGTCGCAACATGCGCCAGCGCCCGACTTCAGTTCTACTGCGCTTCATGTCTACAACTCTTTCTCTAACAGAGATGCCATTATAAGCCTAAGCGGGCGGCAAACCAGCGCTTTTATCTGCCGTTTTTATTTGCCAGATGAATCCTGATGCGTAAACTCATAACAATACGCTTTCAAAAGGATTTTTTATTTATGACAACCTTCTACACCGTGGTGAGTTGGCTGGTCATTTTAGGATACTGGCTGTTAATTGCCGGGGTGACGTTGCGCATTCTGATGAAGCGCAGAGCGGTCCCTTCCGCCATGGCCTGGCTTCTGATTATCTACATTCTCCCGCTGGTGGGCATAATCGCCTATCTCTCTTTTGGTGAACTTCATCTGGGTAAACGCCGGGCCGAACGCGCCCGCGCCATGTGGCCCTCCACGGCGAAATGGCTTGCCGATCTCAAAGCCTGCAAGCATATCTTTGCCGAAGAGAACAGCAGCGTGGCGTCGTCCCTGTTCAAGCTGTGCGAACGCCGCCAGGGGATCGCCGGCGTAAAAGGCAACCAGCTCCAGTTGATGACCTCTTCCGACGATGTGATGCAGGCGCTGATCCGGGACATTCAACTTGCCCGACATAATATCGAGATTGTGTTTTACATCTGGCAGCCGGGCGGCATGGCGGACCAGGTAGCCGAATCGCTGATGGCGGCTGCACGTCGCGGTATCCATTGCCGCCTGATGCTGGACTCCGCCGGCAGCGTGGCCTTTTTCCGTAGCCCGTGGGCTGGCATGATGCGCAATGCCGGTATCGAGGTGGTCGAGGCGCTGAAGGTGAATCTTTTCCGCGTATTTCTGCGGCGCATGGATCTCCGCCAGCACCGAAAAATGGTTCTGATCGATAACTATATCGCTTACACCGGCAGCATGAATATGGTTGACCCCCGCTTCTTCAAACAGGATTCCGGCGTGGGGCAATGGATTGATTTGATGGCTCGCATGGAAGGCCCGGTGGCAACGTCTATGGGCATCGTCTACTCCTGCGACTGGGAAATTGAAACCGGCAAACGCATTCTTCCCCCGCCACCGGATGGCAATATCATGCCGTTTGAGGAAGCCAGCGGGCACACTATTCATACCATTGCCTCCGGTCCTGGCTTCCCGGAAGATCTGATCCATCAGGCACTGCTTACCGCCGCGTACTCAGCGCGTGAATATCTGATCATGACCACACCCTATTTCGTTCCCAGCGACGACCTTCTGCATGCCATCTGTACGGCGGCGCAGCGCGGAGTGGATGTGAGCATTATTATGCCGCGCAAGAACGATTCGCTGCTGGTCGGGTGGGCAAGCCGTGCGTTCTTCAGCGAGCTGCTGGCCGCGGGCGTGAAAATCTATCAGTTCGAGGGCGGGCTGCTGCACACCAAGAGCGTGCTGGTGGACGGGGAGCTCAGCCTGGTGGGCACCGTCAACCTGGATATGCGGAGCCTGTGGCTGAATTTTGAAATTACGCTGGTCATCGATGACGCCGGGTTTGGCGGCGATCTGGCGGCGGTTCAGGACGATTATATTTCCCGTTCACGCCTGCTGGACGCCAGGCTGTGGGCGAAACGTCCGCTGTGGCAGCGAATTGCCGAACGACTGTTTTACTTCTTTAGTCCGTTGCTGTAAAACGTGCCCAACGATGTTTAACAGGTAGTCATCATGGAAATGGATCTGAACAATCGCCTGACCGAAGACGAAACGCTCGAGCAGGCCTACGATATTTTTCTCGAACTGGCGGTCGATAATCTCGACCCGGCTGACGTGATTCTTTTCAACCTGCAATTTGAAGAGCGTGGCGGCGCCGAGCTGTTCGATCCGTCTGAAGACTGGGCCGAACACGTCGATTTTGACCTCAACCCGGATTTCTTTGCCGAAGTGGTGATTGGCCTGGCGGACGAAGACGGCGGCGAAATTAACGACATCTTTGCGCGCGTGCTGCTGTGCCGCGAAAAAGACCACAAGCTGTGCCATATTCTCTGGCGCGAATAAAAAAAAAGGCTGCCATCGCAGCCTTTTTTAATTAATCCGGTAAGGCATTTCCACAGCGGTGACAAAACCGCGCGCCGGGTTCATGATTCCCCTGCTGACACCGCGTGCATTTACGCTGCCGTTTGCTGCCCTGAAACGCGCTGCTCATGTGGGTGGTAATTAGCCCCGTCGGGATCGCTATCACCGAATAGCCGATCAGGATCAGAACGGATGCCACGATTCTTCCGAGCGGCGTATGCGGCGTGATATCCCCGTAGCCCACGGTCGTTACCGTGACGATGGCCCAGTAAACGGAAGCATTAAGCGTGGTAAACCCGTACTTCGGCCCTTCAATTAAATACATCAGAGAGCCAAAAACGATCATCACGATGGCAATAAACGAATAGAAGAGAATAAGCTGGTGGCGGGCGCTAACAATCGCGACCCAAAACACCCGCAGCGACGGCATAAAGCGCAGCAGCTTCAGTATGCGCAACACGCGAATCGCCCGCATTGCGCGCCAGGCAAACACATAGTTCAGGCTTATTTCCGGCCACAGCCACATAACGTACAGCGGCAGAATGGTGGCTAAATCAATAAAACCCCAAAAGCTAAAAACATATTTTGCCGGATTTGGCCAGCTAATGACCCTGAGCACATATTCTGCGGTAAACACCAGCGTGACGATTAATTCCAGCCAGACAAAAACGTGCCACTCATCATACGTCATGTGGTACTGCGTGCCGGCGCCGGATTCGATAAAGATAATAATGACGCTAATCAGCGCAAATAAACCGCACAGTCCTTCGAAGCGGCGACCGGAAACCGTTTGAGGATCAAATAAGAAATGATACAGCCGCTGACGGGCCGACGTGAGTAATCGCGACACATTAACCTCGAAAATAAGGGCTGACATCATGTCAGCCCTTGCGATTATAACGGGTCTACTTTCAGGCAGGAAACCGCATGTCGGAAACTGCCTTCCAGAACCGGACGCGTTTTTGCACATTCCGGCCCGGCGATGGGGCACCGCGTACGGAATACGCAGCCTGAAGGCGGATTGATTGGCGAAGGCAGTTCACCTTCCAGAAGCTGAATGGTTTTATTCTTTTCCAGATCGGGATCCGGAACGGGAACCGCAGACATCAGCGCTTTGGTGTAAGGATGCAGCGGATTGTGGTACACCTCATCATAGGTGCCCAGCTCCACGGCGTGCCCCAGATACATTACCAGCACACGGTCTGAAATATGTTTTACCACCGCCAGATCGTGGGCGATGAAGATCAGCGATAGCCCCATTTCCCGTTGCAGTTTCTGGAGCAGGTTAACAACCTGAGCCTGAATGGAAACGTCCAGCGCCGAAACCGGCTCATCACAGATAATCAGTTTCGGCTCAAGGATCAACGCACGTGCGATGCCGATACGCTGACACTGACCGCCGGAAAACTCGTGTGGATAGCGGTTGATGAGGTTAGGCAACAGACCCACCTTGAGCATCATCGCTTTCACGCGGTCGCGCACTTCCTGACGCGGCATCTTCGGATGATAGGTGCGCAGCGGCTCGGCAATGATTTCACCGATGGTCATGCGCGGGTTCAGGGACGCCAGCGGATCCTGGAAAATCATCTGGATATCGCTGCGCACGTCGCGCCACTCATCCGGCTTCATCCCCAGCAGATCTTTGCCCAGCCAGGCCACTTTGCCGTCGGTGGCTTTTACCAGGCCGATGATCGCACGCGCAAACGTCGATTTGCCGCAGCCGGATTCGCCCACCACGCCCAGAGTTTCCCCTTCGTACAGGCGCAGCGTAACGCCATCCACCGCTTTCAGGGTTTTGGCAGGCTGCCAGAACCACTGTTTGCCGTCTTTGATATCGAAATGGACCTTCAGGTCAGCGATTTCGAGCAGCACATTTCTTTTTTCGTCGATTGCGTTCATACCAGCTCCTCCTGCGGCTTAAAGCAGGCGCGCAGACGGCCTGGGGCAAACGCTTCCAGCGGCGGTGCGCTGTTACAAATTTCCATCGCGTGCGGACAACGCGGCTGGAACGGACAACCTTTCGGCAGACGCAGCAGGTTTGGCGGGTTGCCCGGGATGGTCAGCAGGGACTCCCCTTCCGCATCAAGGCGCGGTACGGCATTCAGCAGGCCAATAGAGTATGGATGGGCGGGCTGGTAGAAGACATCGCGTGCATTACCGTATTCCATCGTGCGGCCTGCATACATGACTAACACTTTGTCGCAGATCCCGGCAACGACGCCCAAATCGTGGGTGATCATGATTATCGCGGTGTTGAACTCACGCTTAAGCTCGTTCAGGAGCGTCATGATCTGCGCCTGTACGGTCACGTCCAGGGCGGTGGTCGGTTCATCGGCGATCAGCAGTTTTGGCCGACAAAGCAACGCCATCGCGATCATGACGCGCTGACGCATCCCGCCGGAGAATTCGTGCGGGTACATGCGCATGCGCTTGCGTGCTTCAGGCATTTTCACCGCATCCAGCATTTTGACAGACTCTTCAAACGCTTCGGCTTTGCCCAGGCCCTTGTGGAGCATCAGCACTTCCATCAGCTGCTCGCCCACACGCATATAGGGGTTCAGGGAGGTCATCGGATCCTGGAAAATCATTGAGATTTGCTCGGCGCGCAGCTTGTTCAGCTCATGCTCCGGCAAATTCAGGATATCTTTCCCGTTGAACTTCGCTGAACCGCCGATCGCACCGTTTGACGCCAGCAGGCCCATCAGCGCAAATGCGGTCTGGGATTTACCGGACCCGGATTCGCCCACAATGCCCAGCGTTTCACCGGCACGCAGGTCGAAGTTGAGATCGTTAACGGCAGTCACATCGCCGTCGGGGGTTTTAAACGTCACACGGAGGTCTTTTACGTCCAGCAGTGCACTGGACCGCTGTTGCGCCTGTGGCGCGGTTGCCGTTTCAATAATGGTCATGACGGCGCTCCTTAACGGTCTTTCGGGTCGAGGGCATCACGCAGGCCATCGCCGATAAAGTTGAAACAGAACAGAGTAACCACCAGGAAGCCCGCCGGATACAGCAGTAGCCACGGTGATACTTCCATGGAGTTTGCGCCATCGCTTAACAGCGCGCCCCAGCTGCTCAGCGGCTCTTGCGTACCTAATCCCAGGAAGCTCAGGAAGGATTCAAACAGAATCATACTTGGCACC
The DNA here is from genome assembly GCF_014982165.1 of Enterobacter cloacae complex sp. P24RS. NCBI lineage: Bacteria > Pseudomonadati > Pseudomonadota > Gammaproteobacteria > Enterobacterales > Enterobacteriaceae > Enterobacter > Enterobacter cloacae complex sp. P24RS. Next base: position 54,047 of record NZ_JADCKU010000014.1, on the reverse strand, counting down.
AGCAGGGAGGCGTACACCACGACCACGCCCAGCACGTTAGGAACGATATGACGCACCACGATATTGGCGGTAGAAACCCCACCAACCTGTGCCGCTTCGATAAACTCCTTACGTTTAAGGCTCAGCGTCTGGCCGCGCACAATACGCGCCATGTCCAGCCAGGAGACCATCCCGATGGCCACGAAGATCAACAGGATATTTTGACCAAAGAAGGTCACCAGCAAAATAACGAAGAACATGAACGGGAAGGAGTTCAGGATTTCAAGCAGACGCATCATTACGGAGTCCACTTTCCCACCAAGGTAACCGGAAAGCGAACCGTATAGCGTGCCGACGATTACCGCCACCAGCGCCGCCGCAATGCCGACCATCAGGGAAATGCGGCCACCGATCGCCACGCGCACCAGCAGGTCACGGCCGGATGAATCGGTACCAAAATAGTGCCCGGACTCCATATCCGGCGCGCTGGACATCATGCCCCAGTCCGTATCGAAATAGGTGAACTGCGACAGCATTGGCGCCAGGGTGACGAACAGCGCGATAAGCACCAGCACGACCAGGCTGGCAACGGCGGCGCGGTTATGCATAAAACGACGGCGGGCGTCCTGCCAAAGGCTACGACCTTCAACCTCCAGCTTTTCACTGAAGTTTTCCAGCGCCTCGCTGTTTTTCTTACTCAACATCATGGCGTGCTCCAGTTAGTAACGGATTTTCGGGTCGATAACGGCATACAGCACATCGACAACGGCATTAAACAGAATGGTCAGCGCGCCCACGAGGATCGTAAGGCTCAGCACCAGCGAGTAGTCACGGTTAAGCGCCCCGTTAACAAACAGCTGTCCGATGCCCGGCAGGCCATAAATGGTTTCGATTACCATTGAACCGGTGATAATGCCGACGAAAGCAGGCCCCATGTAGGAGAGCACCGGTAACAGTGCAGGCTTGAGCGCATGACGGAAAATAATCCGGCGCATCGGCAGCCCTTTCGCACGGGCGGTACGGATGAAGTTCGAGTGCAGAACTTCAATCATTGAGCCGCGGGTAATACGGGCGATGCTGGCAATGTACGCCAGAGATAATGCCACCATCGGCAGTATCATGAACTTCAGGGCTCCGCCGTTCCAGCCGCCTCCGGGCAGCCATTTCAGGGTGATGGCGAATATCATGACCAGCAACGGCGCGACAACGAAGCTGGGAATAACCACCCCGGTCATTGCGACCCCCATGACGGTATAATCCCATCGAGTATTTTGTTTTAGCGCGGCGATAACGCCCGCAGTGACCCCGAGAACAACGGCCAGGATAAATGCAGCAGCCCCTAATTTAGCCGATACCGGGAAGCTGGACGCCACCAGGTCGTTAACGGAATAGTCTTTATATTTGAATGACGGTCCAAAATCACCGTGTGCAAGTTGCTTCAGATAATTGAAGTACTGCGTGGTAATGGGATCGTTTAAATGGTATTTCGCTTCGATGTTGGCCATGACTTCTGGCGGCAGCGTACGTTCACCGGTGAATGGACTGCCCGGCGCAAGGCGCATCATGAAGAAGGAAATTGTAATTAGAATAAATAACGTTGGAATCGCTTCAAGACAGCGACGCAGGATAAATTTCAACATTGCCCGTACCTTCTGGCGTGTGCCTGATGAATGTTACAAAGTAGACACAGTGGGGCAAGCTCGCTCGCCCCACGTATTGCCATTAATGCTTGATAATATAAAGATTCTTAACGGAAATATTATCCAACGGGTCTTTACCGGTATAACCCCCTACCCACGGTTTCACCAGGCGGGCGTTGACGTAGTAGTAAACCGGCACGATCGCAGAGTCTTTATCGAGCTGTTGTTCTGATTTCGCGTACAGATCGGCGCGCTGGGCGTCATCTGCCACTTTCAGGGTGTCGCCAATCAGCTTATCAAACGCCGGGCTCTTATAGTGTGCCGTGTTGTTTGAGCTGTCGCTGAGCATGGTGTTCAGGAAGGAGGTCGGTTCGTTATAGTCCGCACACCAGCCGGCGCGCGCCACGTCAAACGTTCCCTGGTGGCGCGTATCCAGGAAGGTTTTCCATTCCTGGTTTTCCAGCTTAACGTTCACGCCCAGGTTTTTCTTCCAGATTGACGCCACGGCGATAGCCAGTTTTTTATGCAGATCCGAGGTGTTGTACAGCAGGTTAAACGTCAGCGGCTTATCAGCGGTGTACCCGGCTTCAGCCAGCAGTTTTTTCGCTTCTTCGTTACGTTTTTCCTGGGACCATTTGAACCACTCAGGCTCAACCAGTTTCATACCGTCAGTATAAGGCGGGGTGTAGCTGTAAGCTGGCAGGTCGCCCTGATTCTTCACTTTATTAACGATAATATCGCGATCCAGAGCCAGCTTCAGCGCGGTACGCACGCGCACGTCGGTGAACGGTGCTTTCTGGTTGTTAATTTCGTAGTAGTAGGTGCACAGATAAGGATCGACGTGCACTTCTTTCGGGATCTCTTTTTTCAACTTCTGGAACAGTTCAATCGGCATGTTGTTATAGGTCATGTCGATTTCACCGCTGCGGTAGCGGTTGACGTCGGTCACTTCTGAAGAAATTGGCAGGTAGGTGACCTGATTGATGACGGTCTTCGCGTTATCCCAATACTGCGGGTTGCGCTCCAGTACCATACGTTCGTTAACGACCCAGCTTTTCAGCTTGTACGCACCGTTGGTCACGATATTCGCAGGCTGCGTCCATTTTTCACCAAATTTTTCTACAGCGGATTTTGGTACCGGGGAAACAGACGGGTGAACCAGCAGCTTATAGAAGTACGGAACAGGCTCGCTCAACGTCACTTCAAAGGTGTTGGCATCAATGGCTTTTACGCCCAGATCGGTAACAGGCTTCTTGCCCGTGATGATGTCATCAATATTGGCAATATGACCGTACTGAAGGTAACTCGCATACGGGGAGGCGGTATTCGGATCCGCCAGACGCTGCCAGCTGTAAACGAAATCTTCGGCGGTAACCGGCGTACCGTCGGACCATTTGGCATCTTTACGCAGATGGAAGGTCCAGACTTTAAAATCTTTATTGTCCCATTTTTCCGCCACGCCCGGCGCCGGATGGCCGTCTACGTCCGTCACCAGCAGACCTTCAAACAGATCGCGGTTAACGTTAGACTCTGGAACACCTTCAATTTTGTGCGGATCGAGAGACTGCACTTCCGCACCGTTATTACGCACCAGCGTTTGCTTCTCAGCCAGCTGAACACCGGCAGGAACGTCCGCAGCCATTGCAGCGTTCCCCGCGATTAGCGCAGTTAAAATCCCCGCCGCTACCAGACTTTTTTTTGTGATGATGGACATTGTGTTGATACTCCACTCATTATAATGACTGGCCTTCGCCAGTTGTGTAATCCCCTGTCGGGGCCTGTACAGCGCAGGAGTTTTTTTTGCTACTGTCAGGTTCTTTTTTTACTTCTTGCTATCACCGACTTCATTATTACTGACCGCTCGTACGGCGATCTTGCGTCGATTCTTTACACCTCTCCCCTGTCAGAGAGATGCATTGGATATCTTTCGTGAGGCCTATATGAAAATAGTTCTCATCAACTTGATTAATGCTGCGAAATATAAGGCCGGAAAGTACCAAATGGTGCCAACTCTCGCCAATACATTTTGCAAATTTGTTAAGTATTTCTCTTTTACGGTGGATGGCTCATCTAAGCCATAAATCTTCAACCCCACCAATACAAAATAAACACACTTAAAATCAAAGGATTACAAGATTGCATCGCTGAGAGCGTAATGCCATGACCAATCTGAACGATTTTTCACGAAAATTTAACAATTGGTTATTATTTAGCACATTCGTCTGGGTCAGCCTCGAAATTACTAATATCATTTCGGTTATCTGTCAGCAAGCCCCAGAGTATCATGTGAGTAAAATAACAGAGGGTTCGAAGGATTTATACGCAGAGGGGGAAGCTGAAAATAAACAACCTCTTGAAAAACAACAAGAGAGCGTTATTAGTAGAACTTATTATGGCTGGACCGTAATTCAACTTTATTTATATGATTTGCTGATAATCACGTAAAAAAAACGGAGCCGTCGGCTCCGCTCTTTCAAATGAAAGTCAATGTAATAATCCTGGGAATATGCTTTTTATACCGGTAACGATAAATTCGATGCCCAATGCCATTAACAGCAGGCCCATGATACGGGTGATCACGTTGATGCCCGTTTGTCCCAGCAAGCGAACCAGCCATGGCGCCATGCGAAAAACGCCCCAACAGCACAGCGCGAACAGCGCAATGGCGACAGAAAAGCCGATCAGATGCATCAGGCTGTGATAGCGCGTTCCCCAGACGATGGTTGAACTGATTGCCCCCGGGCCTGCCATCAGCGGCAATGCCAACGGCACAACGCCGATGCTTTCGCGGATTGCGGTCTCTGATTTCTCCTGCTTGTTCTGTTTATCCTCCCCCAGCTTGCCGCTGATCATCGACATGGCAATCGTCACCACAAGGATCCCACCCGCTATTCGGAACGAATCAATCGAGATGCCGAAGACCTGAAGGATGGCGTCCCCCAGATAAAGAGAGGTCAGCAAGATGATAGCCACCGACAGGTTTGCCGTCAGGTTGGTTTTGTTTCTTGCAGCGGCCGTTTGATAGCTGGTCATACTAATGAAGACAGGGATGATCCCTACCGGGTTGACCAGCGCAAACAAACCGATAAAAAACTTAAAATATGTAGGGAAATCAAAGAGCGTTTGAATCACATTAAGCTCCGCAATTGAGCATGGCCAGGGAGAAACAGCGTGTCATGATAAATCCGCGCTGAAGATACGCTTTTTAGCCGCACACTTCACCAGAAATGTGTTCTAAAACGTTATCAATTCATGATGTTAAACGTTTGTATAATCAATGATAGCGCCACTTCCAATAGTTACTTAATTATTTAACACTGGAAAAATTAGCACGAAATAACCCTGCTGAAAGGTATCAGCTTAGGACAAAATTGATCCTGATCATAATTTTCGTACTCAGAAGTGAGTAATCTTGGTTACGCCGCCAGGGAGATCACCTATCAAAAAGGTATGATGCTAAGGTAAGGCTCTTTTAGTAAATTAGTGAGCATAAGCAGTGCGTAATCCTTTGTTTTACTGTGTGTTACGCAAGTGGGATCGGCACTGACTATACTGTCAGACGTATCGAGCGCTGGTTTACTAAAAGAGTTTAAACATTATCAGGAGAGCATTATGGCTGTTACCAATATCGCTGAACTGAACGCCCTCGTCGAGCGCGTTAAAAAAGCCCAGCGTGAATATGCCAATTTCACCCAAGAACAGGTTGATAAAATCTTCCGCGCGGCCGCTCTGGCTGCTGCTGATGCTCGAATCCCTCTCGCTAAAATGGCCGTTGCCGAATCCGGCATGGGTATCGTTGAAGATAAAGTGATTAAAAACCACTTTGCTTCAGAGTATATCTACAACGCCTATAAAGATGAGAAAACCTGCGGCGTGCTGTCAGAAGACGATACTTTCGGCACCATCACCATAGCAGAACCGATCGGCATCATTTGCGGTATCGTTCCAACCACTAACCCAACCTCTACCGCCATCTTCAAATCTCTTATCAGCCTGAAGACACGTAACGCAATCATTTTCTCCCCGCATCCACGTGCGAAAGACGCCACTAACAAAGCAGCAGACATCGTGCTCCAGGCGGCTATCGCGGCGGGCGCACCAAAAGATCTGATCGGCTGGATCGACCAACCTTCTGTCGAGCTGTCCAACGCCCTGATGCATCACCCGGACATTAACCTGATCCTGGCGACCGGTGGTCCTGGCATGGTTAAAGCCGCTTACAGCTCCGGTAAACCGGCTATCGGCGTAGGCGCAGGTAACACCCCAGTTGTTATTGACGAAACCGCTGACATCAAACGCGCCGTCGCGTCTGTGCTGATGTCTAAAACCTTCGATAACGGCGTTATCTGTGCATCTGAACAGTCCGTTGTCGTTGTTGATTCTGTATACGACGCCGTTCGTGAACGTTTCGCCAGCCACGGCGGCTACCTGTTGCAGGGTAAAGAGCTGAAAGCCGTTCAGGACGTGATTCTGAAAAATGGCGCGCTGAACGCCGCTATCGTGGGTCAGCCAGCCTATAAAATTGCCGAACTCGCGGGCTTTAGCGTTCCTGCTTCCACCAAGATCCTGATTGGTGAAGTTAACGTCGTTGATGAAAGCGAGCCGTTTGCTCACGAAAAACTGTCTCCGACGCTGGCCATGTACCGTGCGAAAGATTTCGATGACGCGGTAGAAAAAGCAGAGAAACTGGTTGCCATGGGCGGTATCGGTCACACCTCTTGCCTGTACACCGACCAGGATAACCAGCCTGAGCGTGTTGCACACTTCGGTCAGAAGATGAAAACGGCACGTATCCTGATTAACACCCCTGCTTCTCAGGGTGGTATTGGTGACCTGTACAACTTCAAACTCGCACCTTCCCTGACTCTGGGTTGTGGTTCCTGGGGTGGTAACTCCATCTCTGAAAACGTTGGTCCAAAACACCTGATCAACAAGAAAACCGTTGCTAAGCGAGCTGAAAACATGTTGTGGCACAAACTTCCGAAATCTATCTACTTCCGTCGTGGCTCTCTGCCAATCGCGCTGGATGAAGTGATTACTGATGGCCACAAGCGTGCGCTCATCGTGACTGACCGTTTCCTGTTCAACAATGGCTATGCAGACCAGATCACCTCTGTTCTGAAAGCGTCTGGCGTCGAAACTGAAGTCTTCTTTGAAGTTGAAGCTGACCCAACCCTGAGCGTTGTTCGTAAAGGTGCTGAACTGGCAAACTCCTTCAAACCCGATGTGATCATCGCACTGGGTGGCGGTTCCCCAATGGACGCCGCGAAAATCATGTGGGTCATGTACGAGCATCCGGAAACTCACTTCGAAGAACTGGCGCTGCGCTTTATGGATATCCGTAAGCGTATCTACAAATTCCCGAAAATGGGCGTGAAAGCGAAAATGATCGCCGTCACCACCACTTCCGGTACCGGTTCAGAAGTCACGCCATTTGCGGTTGTGACGGATGACGCAACGGGTCAGAAATACCCGCTGGCCGACTACGCGCTGACGCCAGATATGGCTATCGTTGACGCCAACCTGGTGATGGATATGCCGAAATCACTGTGTGCGTTCGGTGGTCTGGATGCGGTGACTCACGCTCTGGAAGCTTACGTTTCTGTACTGGCTTCCGAGTTCTCTGACGGTCAGGCCTTGCAGGCGCTGAAACTGCTGAAAGAAAACCTGCCAGCCTCTTACAACGAAGGTTCAAAAAACCCTGTTGCCCGTGAACGTGTACACAGTGCTGCAACCATCGCGGGCATCGCGTTTGCTAACGCCTTCCTGGGCGTGTGTCACTCCATGGCGCACAAGCTGGGTTCACAGTTCCACATTCCTCACGGTCTGGCGAACGCCCTGTTGATCAGCAACGTTATCCGCTATAACGCCAACGACAACCCAACCAAGCAGACTGCATTCAGCCAGTACGACCGTCCACAGGCTCGTCGTCGCTACGCTGAAATCGCAGACCACCTGGGTCTGAGCGCACCGGGCGACCGTACTGCCGCGAAGATCGAGAAACTGCTGGCATGGCTGGAAAGCCTGAAGGCTGAACTGGGTATTCCTAAATCTATCCGCGAAGCGGGCGTTCAGGAAGCTGACTTCCTCGCTCACGTAGATAAGCTGTCTGAAGATGCATTCGATGACCAGTGTACCGGTGCTAACCCACGCTACCCACTGATTTCCGAACTGAAACAGATCCTGCTGGATACTTATTACGGTCGTAACTTCACTGAAAGCGATGTCGCTGCTGTGAAAGCTGACATCCCCGCAGTGGTAAAGGCTGACAAGAAAGCGAAGAAAAACGCTTAATTGACAGTGTGACAAAAAAACCCGCCGATGGCGGGTTTTTTTATATCTTAAAAAGAGTAAAAAATTCCTGTTACTTTCGACTGTCGCCCTGTAACGCCGTCAGCGAGCCTACAACCAGCGCCTCTTTATAATGCTTGCGGCAGACCGAGACATAGCGTTCATTGCCCCCTATCACCACCTGCTCGCCATCAGCATAAGGTTTACCGGACTGGTCAAGGCGAAGAACCATGCTTGCCTTACGGCCACAAAAGCAGATCGTTTTTAGCTCCACCAGTTTATCCGACCAGGCAAGTAAATATTGGCTGCCGGCAAACAGCTCACCGCGAAAATCGGTGCGTAAACCATAGCAAAGAACGGGAATATCCAGCTCATCCACGACCTCAGAAAGCGCATGGACCTGCTCACGGGTCAGGAACTGGCTTTCGTCTACCAGGACGCAATGGACAGGCTTAGAGGCGTGCTCAGCACGAATGTCCTCCAGCAGGTCCGTTTCAGGGTTAAACAGCCTTGCAGGCGACGAGAGGCCTATTCTTGAGCTTACCTTCCCCGCTCCAAAGCGATCGTCGATTTCGGCGGTATAAACAACGGTACGCATCCCCCGCTCTTGATAATTGTATGAGGATTGAAGTAACGCCGTCGATTTCCCTGCATTCATTGCCGAATAGTAGAAATAAAGTTGTGCCATTGGCCAAAGAACCCTAATCAATGTGTAATATTCCCGATGAATCATTGTACCATATTTTGTACCGTTATCAGCCGTGGGCTGCGCGCGCAAGGCTCTTCTTCACCAATAAACCCTTTGTGGATAGCGCAAAATAATGCGTTAAAACAGGTAGTAAAGGCATTAAGCACGGACAATAAGGTGAGCACCAGTCCAGAGATAACACTTCTTTTTATAGTGGCTTCTCCGTTCATTAAAATTCACTATTTATTAACTATTCCGGCCCTCGCTACGCTTAGCGGGGGTAATACAAAAGGCTGATATTTATCAACCGCAACTATAATTCCTGAGGTAAAAGTCACAAAACAAACATGCAAATGACAAGCTTTTGCCGTTTGAAACGATATCTCACAGACCGAGCAAACAATGAAATTTAAGTTAGCGTAATTAATAATAGCGTCGTTTATTTTGTATTTTTTGAATTCCTTACATTCCCACCTATTGCACAAGTGAAATTAACGCTCTATTATTAGGACAACAAACCCACCCCCATTATAAGTTTGAGATTACTACAATGAGCGAAGCACTTAAAATTCTGAACAACATCCGTACTCTTCGTGCGCAGGCAAGAGAATGTACCCTTGAGACGCTTGAAGAAATGCTCGAAAAATTAGAAGTTGTCGTTAACGAACGTCGTGAAGAAGAAAGCGCAGCTGCGGCTGAAATCGAAGAACGTACACGTAAACTGCAACAGTATCGCGAAATGCTGATTGCCGATGGTATCGATCCAAACGAATTGCTGAACAGCATGGCTGCGGCTAAAACCGGCACCAAAGCAAAACGTGCAGCACGTCCAGCTAAATATAGCTACATTGATGAGAACGGCGAAGAGAAAACCTGGACTGGCCAGGGTCGTACTCCTGCTGTAATCAAGAAAGCAATGGACGAACAAGGTAAACAACTGGATGACTTCCTGATCAAGGATTAATCTGGAAAGATTCTGAAAATCCCGCCTGGTGCGGGATTTTTTATGCCCGTAATATTCGCCCGAACATCTCCTTACATTCTGTCATATTGCGAGATTCACTATTTAACGTCCTTGACAATCCGCCGACAATTACCAGGCGACAGGCATAAAAAAAACCGGTGGGCATCGCCACACCGGTCTTGTTCAGCAGCCTGTGGGTTTATTACTTAATACCCATGCTGCCTTTGAGCCAGGCTTTAAATTCTTCACCCAGGCTGTTATGGCGAATACCATATTCTACGAAGGCCTGCATATAACCGAGTTTATTCCCGCAGTCATGGCTCTTACCTTTCATATGGTAGGCTTCTACGGTTTCTTTCTCGATCAGCATATCGATAGCATCCGTCAGTTGGATCTCATCGCCCGCACCTGGAGGCGTTTTCGCCAGCAGCGCCCAGATTTCAGCACTCAGCACGTAACGACCCACGACAGCAAGGTTAGACGGCGCGACGTCAGCTTTAGGTTTTTCAACAACGCCAACCATCGGTACGCTTTCGCCAGGCTTCAGAGCAACGCCTTTGCAGTCAACCACACCGTAAGCGGTTACGTCGTCAACTGGCTCAACCATAATCTGGCTGCTGCCGGTTTCATCAAAGCGTTTAATCATCTCTGCCAGGTTTTCCTGGGAAAGATCGGACTCGTACTCATCAAGAATCACGTCCGGCAGAATAACCGCGACCGGCTCATCACCCACTACCGGGTGTGCACACAGTACTGCGTGCCCCAGACCTTTCGCCAGGCCCTGACGAACCTGCATAATGGTAACGTGCGGAGGGCAAATAGACTGCACTTCCTCCAGCAGCTGGCGCTTGACGCGTTTTTCCAGCATCGCTTCGAGTTCGAAACTGGTATCAAAATGGTTTTCGATAGAGTTTTTAGATGAATGCGTAACCAGCACAATTTCGGTGATGCCTGCTGCAATACATTCATTCACGACATACTGGATTAATGGCTTATCAACCAGAGGCAGCATCTCTTTTGGGATTGCCTTCGTTGCTGGCAACATCCTGGTACCCAATCCCGCCACCGGGATAACGGCCTTTCTGACTTTCGAATTTAGGGCAGCCATTGAAATTCTCCTGAACTGTTCAAGTTTTGAACTTTTATGCATTGAATAACGCGTTGAGTATACAGTCTCAGCCACTAATACGGGTCTGAAAAGAACGCGTTGCCGATCAATTAAGACAAATACGCATGAAACTTGCCGCGATAGTAGCACCGCCAGCAAAAACACAGGTAAAGCAATCTGAAAAATAAAATCTGACTGCTTACTCTGTGGACAACATTAAGCGTAACCGCCCTCCTGCCCCCCAAATTTGGCACTGCCATGAGGTGCAGCGGTGGCTAATTTGATTAAGGTAAGTATTACCCAGCGTGCCCAACGGCACGCCGTTACTCACCTGAATATGGTGTTCTCCAGTATTCAGTGTGGCATTTAAACCCGCAGACACCAGAATAAGGTTATTCAACCCGCTGTGATAATAGCCAACCAGAAGCGGGAACTGCCCCGGTAAATTGGCCTGGCGAAAAAGTTGGTTCACCTGTTTTAGCAAACTGCCTAACTCAGGAAGCCGTTGCCCCTGATGGGATAATTGTTCCTGTAGCAATCCATTAAAGAGCGCTCGCAGTAATAAGGCCGCCAAAACGCCGTTATCTCCCGCTCGGGTAACATCCAGGCAATAAAAGGCGAGGTCGGCATCCGATAACGGCGCAATATCCAGCACCAGTCCAGGCTGGTCAGCCGCTACCAGCTGGCGATAATTTACTCTGCAATGAGAAATATTTTGCTGCACCGGCGGCTGGAGTTCCTGAAGCAGCTTTGCCGCCGCGAGCGGATTACTGACTAAGGCATCCCAGTCCTGAAATAGACGCTCCTCTTCTTCAACGCGGGAATTAAACATATTGGGATACAGGCAGGCCAATACCGTTTCACGTAGTCGGTTTAAATCTTTGACCGGTTTGAGCAGGATATCCTGCACCCCCAAACGCAATGCCCTGGCAATGTCGGCCATATTTTCGGTGGCCGAAATCACGAGTATCGGTGTCTGGTAACCTTCATTACGCAGCTTTTCTACCAGCATTAAGCCGTTCATCCGCGGCATCTCGAGATCGCAGATCATCAGGTCAGGTGCAATGCTGGCCATCTTTTCCAGCGCCTCGACGCCATCTTCGGCAAGGGACGTGGTTGCACCCAGCGAGGATAACCACGAATCCAGTAGCGATCGGAAAACGGGCTCGTCTTCAACTATCAAAATGTGTTTTCCGGCCAATGGCTGTGTCATGGTTCCTCCCCTGGCTGACAGTTACTCAATAGTGGCATGCTATTAGTACTATCGCCTGTCAGATTTTGCTGAAGTAATCAAAAAAGTGCTTAACGTGCTGTACGCACAAAAGGCAACAGTTCATCTATTTTCTTTTCGACGGCTAACGAGCCCGCTGCTATGGCGGCCTCAGCCCGGTGGAAATCAAGTGTAGAGACTTGCGGACAATAGGGTTGAATAAGAATATCCGGAGGATCGCCCGCCATACGGTTTCGCTTCAGGCGATTCTCGAGAATTTGTATCGAAGTCGTCATGATTTCAACGGCGTTCGGTGCGGTCACTGCACGACGCGCAGTCAGGCGCCCTATTCTGCCGCGTAAACGCGCATGCCAGGCAAGTTTCTCTTCTTCGGCATCATTGCTGTGAAGATTAACCGACATCAAATCCTGCTGCATAAGGTGAGCATCGTGTTGTAAATCCACGGCGATGACGATATCCGCGCCCATGGCCCGCGTCAGTGAGATGGGGACAGGATTCACTACGCCACCGTCAACGAGCCAGTAGCCGTTATGAGGCACAGGCGCCATTAACCCAGGTATACTACAGGAGGCACGTACGGCGAGATGGATATCCCCTTCGGTGAGCCATAACTCCCTGCCCGTACTGAGGTTGGTTGCAACGGCACCAAAAGGCATTTGGCAGTGACTGAAGTCAGCGAGAGGCATTATCTTACGAAACTGATTGAACACGCGTTCGCCGCGCAGCAGGCCACCACGCTGCCAGGAGAGATCCATCAGGCGCAGCACATCCCAGTAACTGAAGGAGCGCACCCAGCTTTCAAGCTCCGGAAGCTTACCGCAGGCGTACGCGGATCCGACCAGCGACCCTATCGAACACCCTGCAACAACATCAACGTCAATTCCCATCTGCTTTAAAGCATTAATAACGCCAATATGTGACCAGCCCCGGGCGGCACCTGAGCCCAACGCCAGTCCAATTTTTACCTTTCTCATTAGCCCTGTTTTACTTCCCCTGGATTCCCGACATAGCGTCAACGTAACTGCTCAGTTAACATATTGCTACCTTAAGCGTTTAACGCCTTATTTTTTGTTCCAGGAAAAGAATTGTGTCTCAACTCTGCCCCTGTGGTAGCGCTCTGGAGTATAGCCTATGTTGCCAGCGATATCTTTCTGGCGAGCAGGTTGCACCAGACCCGTCACACCTTATGCGCTCACGGTATACTGCTTTTGTGATCAAAAACGCAGACTACCTGATTAAAACCTGGCATCCGTCCTGCCATGCGCCCGATTTTCGGCAAGAGATTGAAGCCGGATTTGCCAACACCGTCTGGCTGGGCCTCACCGTCTTTGATGCCGCTCCCGGCCGCGATGCCAACGAAGGCTATGTCAGTTTTGTCGCCCGCTTTAGCGAACAAAACAGACCTGGCGCCATCATTGAACGCTCCCGGTTCTTAAAGGATAGCGGGCAATGGTATTATATTGACGGCACACGTCCGCAGTTCGGTCGTAACGATCCCTGCCCCTGTGGTTCAGGAAAAAAATTTAAAAAGTGTTGCGGCAGTAATGCCTGACAACTCAGACTTCGCAAATACATAAACAGGATTTCCCGGCGATGCAATCACTACAACGTAAAGTTCTGCGCACCATCTGTCCCGATCAAAAAGGGCTGATCGCACGAATCACTAACATTTGCTACAAACATGAACTGAATATCGTGCAGAACAACGAGTTCGTTGACCACCGTACCGGTCGCTTCTTTATGCGTACCGAGCTGGAAGGCATTTTCAACGACACCACCCTGCTTGCCGATCTGGACAGCGCCCTGCCGGAAGGCTCGGTGCGCGAACTGAACCCGGCGGGTCGTCGCCGCATCGTGATTCTGGTCACCAAAGAGGCGCACTGCCTGGGCGATCTGCTGATGAAAGCCAACTACGGTGGCCTGGACGTCGAAATTGCTGCCGTCATCGGCAACCATGAAACGCTGCGTACTCTGGTTGAGCGCTTCGACATTCCGTTCGAGTTGGTCAGCCATGAAGGCCATACCCGTGAAGAACACGATAACCTCATGGCGCAGGCCATCGAGGCGCATAACCCGGACTACGTTGTGCTGGCAAAATACATGCGCGTCCTGACGCCGTCCTTCGTGGCACGCTTCCCAAACAAAATCATTAACATTCACCATTCGTTCCTGCCAGCCTTCATTGGCGCGCGTCCATATCACCAGGCTTACGAGCGTGGGGTGAAGATCATTGGTGCGACCGCCCACTACGTGAATGATAATCTGGACGAAGGTCCAATCATCATGCAGGACGTGATTCACGTGGATCACACCTACACGGCAGAAGATATGATGCGAGCGGGCCGTGACGTTGAGAAGAACGTGCTGAGCCGTGCGCTGTATCAGGTTCTTGCCCAGCGCGTTTTCGTGTACGGCAACAGAACGATTATTCTTTAATCCTTTGTAAAATGAATTGATTAGCTTTGCGCCTTTACGGATAAAAAGCAGGCAAACAGCGTTATTTACCTAAAGGAATGCTTTACAGGGGCGTCTCATTTGATATGATGCGCCCCGCTTCCAACAGGAAGCAGGCCAGTAAAAAGCATTACCCCGTGGTGGGGTTCCCGAGCGGCCAAAGGGAGCAGACTGTAAATCTGCCGTCATCGACTTCGAAGGTTCGAATCCTTCCCCCACCACCATCACTTTCCAGATCCTTCAGCACTCTCCAAAAGCACAATGCGCCATGTTTCTCCAGTGCGGGGAAGGATGAGAAGCTTCGACCAAGGTTCGATTCGAGCGTAGCGAGAAAGCGTTGCCGCAGGCAACGACCCGAAGGGCGAGGCGCAACGCGCCGAGTAATCCTTCCCTGCCTGTTTTCCCCGGTGGCGCTTCGCTTACCGGGGCTACAAAAATGGTAAGCGAAGCGCCACCGGGCATACGACAGCCTTTGTAGGCCGGGTAAGGCGCAGCCGCCACCCGGCATCCGACCGCGACATCCGCGCTAAACCCAGGCACCAGGCCAAAAAAAACCCCGCAAAAGCGGGGTTCTTTCAAAACAACGGAATCAGCGACGCGCACGAACTACCTGATATTTGCGCGTCAGGTACTCCACCGGTGCGCTCCAGATATGCACCAGACGGGAGAACGGGAACAGCACAAACAGCGTCATACCCAGCACCAGGTGAACGCGGAAGATAAACGCCACGCCGTCCAGATGCTCAGATGCACCGCCGTGGAAGGTCACGACGGACTGCGCCCACCCCACCAGCTTCATCATTTCACTGCCATCCATATGCTGCGCAGAGAATGGAATAGTCAGCAGACCCAGCGCGCATTGCACCATCAGCAGGGAGAGGATCAAGATGTCCGCGCCTGTGGTGGTAGCCCGCACGCGTGGGCTGAACAGACGACGTTTCAGCAGCAGCAGACCACCCACCAGGGTCATCACGCCGCAGGCACCGCCGGCGATCATCGCCATCTTCTGCTTCACTTCAATCGGCAGCCACGCTTCGTACATCCAGTGCGGCGTCAGCATCCCCAGGAAGTGACCGGCGAAAATCCCCAAAATCCCGATGTGGAACAGGTTTGACGCCAGGTTCATCCCCTTACGATCCAGCATCTGGCTGGAGGCAGCACGCCAGGTGTACTGGCCATAGTCATAACGCAGCCAGCTTCCCACCAGGAACACGGTGCCCGCGATATACGGGTAAATGTCAAAGAAGAACATATTCAGGAAGTGCATTAGTGCTGTCCTCCGTTAGAGATATTCAAATATTGCGGAGCCACCGCTCCGGCAAAACGACGCTGATGCGCAGAGATTTCAGACTCGCCACAGTTCTGGTCAGCAAAGAATTTCACCTGCTCTTCTTCCCAGACGGCGTCCAGCGCTTGCGGGGTATCGTCGCGAGCTTCATCCGCGATTTTTTCCGCCACTTTTTCGCTGTCGACCGAGGCGTTCGCCAGCTTCACCAGCAGATCGAACAGTACG
Source organism: Enterobacter cloacae complex sp. P24RS (assembly GCF_014982165.1). Lineage (NCBI taxonomy): Bacteria > Pseudomonadati > Pseudomonadota > Gammaproteobacteria > Enterobacterales > Enterobacteriaceae > Enterobacter > Enterobacter cloacae complex sp. P24RS. The sequence goes on along the minus strand of NZ_JADCKU010000014.1, from coordinate 38,179 downwards.
GCATAGCGGCTCTCACGCTGCTGTAGACGTGCGCCGAGCAGCGCCAGAATGGGAGCGATGTCCTGCAACCCCCCAAGGGCCTCTTCTTTCGGCAGCTGCGCCAGATACTCCAGGTACAGCGGCAGGTGATCCGGCAGCTCGCGGCTGTCGAGTTGCAGGCCGTGCTGTTCGTACTGGGCCATCAGATCCACCATCGCCTGACCACGGTCGCGGGATTCACCGTGAACGTGTTCAAACAGCAGCAGAGACGTCGCACGACCACGGTCAAACAGCTGGCTGTAGTCCGCCTGCGCGTCGAGAAGATCGCGCGCCAGCAGGTCGCGGAGGAAAACGCCCAGCTTCTGGGCATCCTCTTTATCCAGGTTTTCAGACGACGCGAGTGCATCAAAGAGTTCCTGTTGATGCTGCGCAAGCGCAGCATCAGGGTACTCGAGCAGACGCGAAACAATGACGAGTTCAATCATTGGTGCGGCTCCGTTTTGCTGGTCACATCCATCGCGTCAATGCGGCGGCTGTTGAACAGGTTGAATTTACTGTCTGACCCGTGGCAACCGTCGCCAAAGGTAAAGCCACACCCGCTTTTCTCCGGGAAGGCCTCGCGAGCCAGCTCGCGGTGGCTGCTTGGCACCACGAAACGATCTTCGTAGTTAGCGATTGCCAGATAGCGGTACATCTCCTGCGCCTGCGCTTCGGTCAGGCCGACCTCTTCCAGCGCGCGGGTATCGTTAACGCCGTCAACGGTTTCCGCACGTTTGAAGTGACGCATTGCCAGCATACGTTTCAGCGCCAGCAGCACCGGCTGGGTATCTCCGGCGGTCAGCAGGTTGGCCAGGTACTGAACCGGGATACGCAGGCTTTCCACGTCCGGCAGAATACCGTTGCTGCCCAGCTCACCCGCGTCCGCCGCAGACTGAATTGGCGACAGAGGCGGCACGTACCAGACCATCGGCAGCGTGCGGTATTCCGGGTGCAGCGGCAGGGCCAACTTCCAGTCCATCGCCATTTTGTACACCGGAGACTGCTGCGCGGCGTCAATCACGCTCTGCGGAACGCCGTCTTTCAGCGCCTGCTCAATCACCTTCGGATCGTTCGGATCGAGGAAGACGTCCAGCTGACGCTGATAGAGGTCTTTTTCGTTCTCGGTGCTTGCGGCATTTTCAATCGCGTCCGCGTCGTACAGCAGCACGCCGAGGTAGCGGATACGGCCTACGCAGCTCTCGGAGCAGACGGTCGGCATACCGGCTTCGATGCGCGGATAGCAGAAGATGCACTTCTCTGACTTACCGCTCTTCCAGTTGAAGTAGATTTTTTTGTACGGGCAGCCGGTGATGCACATACGCCAGCCGCGGCACTTGTCCTGGTCGATCAGCACGATGCCGTCTTCTTCACGCTTGTAGATGGCGCCGCTCGGGCAGGTCGCGACGCACGCCGGGTTCAGGCAGTGTTCGCACAGGCGCGGCAGATACATCATGAAGGTGTTTTCGAACTGGCCGTACATCGCCTTCTGCATGTTCTCGAAGTTCTGGTCCTTCGCGCGTTTTTCGAACTCGCCGCCCAGAATTTCTTCCCAGTTTGGACCGCTGGTAATTTTGTCCATGCGCTTACCGGTGATCAGCGAGCGAGGACGGGCGATCGGCTGGTGTTTGCTTTCCGGCGCGTTGTGCAGGTTCTGATAGTCGTAATCAAACGGCTCGTAGTAATCGTCGATGCCCGGCAGATGCGGGTTAGCGAAGATTTTACCGAGCAGCATCGCACGGTTACCCATGCGCGGTTGCAGTTTGCCGTTGATTTTACGGATCCAGCCGCCCTTCCACTTCTCCTGGTTTTCCCAGTCGGTCGGAAAGCCAGTGCCCGGCTTGCTTTCCACGTTGTTGAACCAGGCGTACTCCATACCTTCACGGCTGGTCCAGACGTTTTTACAGGTGACCGAGCAGGTATGACAGCCGATGCATTTATCCAGATTCAGCACCATGCCGACTTGTGAACGAATTTTCATTTTACGCTCTCCTGTACCTGGTCATTACCTTCGCCGTCTAACCAGTTAATATTCTTCATCTTACGTACCACCACGAACTCATCGCGGTTCGATCCTACGGTGCCGTAGTAGTTAAAGCCGTAGGCCAGCTGAGCATAACCACCGATCATATGGGTCGGCTTCGGCGTAATACGGGTCACGGAGTTGTGAATACCGCCGCGCTGCTCGGTGATCTCTGAACCCGGCAGGTTAACGATTCGTTCCTGCGCGTGATACATCATGGTCATCCCGGCCGGCACGCGCTGGCTCACCACGGCTCGTGCCGTCAGGGCACCGTTACTGTTGAACACTTCGATCCAGTCGTTATCTTCGATACCCAGATCTTTGGCGTCCGCTTCGCTCATCCAGACAATCGGCCCCCCGCGCGACAGCGTCAGCATCAGCAGGTTGTCGCTGTAGGTGGAGTGGATACCCCACTTCTGGTGCGGCGTCAGGAAGTTCAGCGCCTTCTCCGGGTTACCGTTCGATTTCGCGCCCATTACCGCTTTCACAGAGCGGGTGTCGATTGGCGGACGGTACACTAGCAGGCTTTCACCGAAGTCGCGCATCCACTGGTGGTCCTGATACAGAGACTGACGACCAGAAAGCGTGCGCCATGGGATCAGCTCGTGAACGTTGGTATAGCCAGCGTTATAGGAGACATGTTCATCTTCCAGACCAGACCAGGTCGGGCTGGAGATAATTTTTCGCGGCTGGGCCTGAATATCGCGGAAGCGAATTTTCTCTTCCTCTTTATTCTTCGCCAGATGCGTGTGGTCACGACCGGTAAATTCACTCAGGGCCGCCCACGCTTTCACCGCCACGTGGCCGTTGGTTTCCGGTGCCAGGGTCAGGATCATCTCCGCCGCATCAATTGCCGTGTTCAGCATTGGCTGGCCTTTGGCCGGGCCGTCTGCTTTGGTGTAATTGAGCTTGCGCAGCAGGTCCATTTCGCTCTGGGTATTCCAGGCGATGCCTTTGCCGCCGTTACCGATTTTCTCCATCAGCGGGCCGATAGAGGTAAAGCGCTCGTAGGTTGCCGGGTAATCACGTTCAACCGGAATGATGTGCGGCGCGGTCACGCCCGGGATCAGGTCGCACTCGCCTTTTTTCCAGTCCTTCACGTCAAGCGGCTGCGCCAGTTCGGCAGCGGAGTCGTGCTGGATTGGCAGCGTCACCACGTCGGTCTCTTTGCCCAGGTGGCCTACGCAGACTTCGGAGAATTTCTTCGCGATGTCTTTGTAGATATCCCAGTCGCTTTTCGATTCCCACGCCGGGTCAACGGCGGCAGACAGCGGATGAATAAACGGATGCATATCCGAGGTATTCATGTCGTCTTTTTCGTACCAGGTGGCGGTTGGCAGCACGATATCGGAGTACAGGCAGGTGCTGGACAGACGGAAGTCCAGCGTCACCACCAGATCCAGCTTGCCGTCCAGACCGTTGTCTTTCCATTCCACTTCTTCTGGCTTCACGCCGCCCTGCTTGCCGAGGTCTTTACCCTGAATACCGTTCTCGGTGCCCAGCAGGTATTTCAGCATGTACTCGTGGCCTTTACCGGACGAGCCCAGCAGGTTGGAGCGCCAGATGAACAGGTTGCGCGGATGGTTTTTGCCGTTCTCAGGCTGTTCTGCCGCGAAACGAATTGAGCCTTCCTTGAGCGATTTCACGGTGTAATCCACCGGGGACATGCCCGCTTTCTTCGCCTCTTGTGCAATGCGCAGCGGGTTAGTGCCCAGCTGCGGCGCCGACGGCAGCCAGCCCATGCGTTCAGCGCGCACGTTGAAATCAATCAGGTGGCCGCTGTAGCGGGATTTATCCGCCATCGGCGACAGCAGTTCCTGCGCGGTAACCGTCTCGTAGCGCCACTGGCTGGAGTGGTTATAGAAGTAGGAGGTGCTGTTCATGTGACGTGCCGGACGCTGCCAGTCAAGGGCAAACGCCAGCGGCTGCCAGCCGGTCTGCGGACGCAGTTTTTCCTGGCCCACGTAGTGCGCCCAGCCGCCGCCGCTCTGACCGACGCAGCCGCAGAAGATCAGCATGTTGATCAGGCCGCGATAGTTCATATCGAGGTGATACCAGTGGTTCAGACCGGCACCCACGATGATCATCGAACGACCGTGAGTTTTGTCGGCGTTTTCCGCAAATTCACGCGCGATACGGGTGATCTGCGCGCGCGGCACGCCGGTGATCTGCTCCGCCCAGGCCGGGGTATAGGCCTTCACGTCGTCGTAGCTGGTTGCGCAGTTTTCGTCGTTCAGACCGCGCTCCAGGCCGTAGTTCGCCATGGTCAGGTCGTAGACCGTCGTGACCAGCGCGGTAGAGCCGTCCGCCAGTTGCAGGCGCTTAACCGGCAGTTTGTGCATCAGGACGTTTTGCAGCTCAACCTTGTTGAAGTGCTCGGAACCTTCACCGCCAAAGTACGGGAAGCCGACATCGGCGATCTCGTCCTGGCTGCCCAGCATGCTGAGGCGCAGTTCCGTCTCTTCGCCGGTGGTGCCGTTACGCTGCTCCAGGTTCCATTTGCCTTTCTCGCCCCAGCGGAAGCCGATAGAACCGTTAGGTGCCACCAGCTCGCCGTTGCTGTTGCAGGCGACTGTTTTCCACTCTGGGTTGTTTTCCTGCCCCAGCGCGTCCACCAGATCCGCAGCACGCAGCATACGGCCCGCCGCGTAGTAGCCGTCGCGCTCTTCGAGCATCACCAGCATAGGCATGTCGGTGTAGCGACGGACGTAATCGGTGAAGTACTGGCTTGGCTTGTCGAGGTGGAACTCACGCAGCATGACGTGGCCCATCGCCAGCGCCATTGCGGCATCGGTACCCTGTTTCGGTGCCAGCCACAGGTCGCACAGCTTGGCGATTTCCGCGTAGTCCGGCGTTACCGCGACGGTTTTCGTCCCTTTGTAACGTACTTCGGTGAAGAAGTGCGCATCCGGGGTACGGGTCTGCGGCACGTTAGAGCCCCAGGCGATGATGTAGCTGGAGTTGTACCAGTCAGCAGATTCCGGCACGTCGGTCTGCTCACCCCAGGTCTGCGGTGAGGCAGGCGGCAGGTCACAGTACCAGTCGTAGAAGCTCAGGCAGGTCCCGCCGATAAGCGACAGGTAGCGCGCGCCGGAAGCGTAAGAGACCATCGACATCGCCGGGATTGGCGAGAAGCCCGCCACGCGGTCAGGACCGTAGGTTTTCACGGTGTAGACGTTAGAGGCGGCAATCAGCTCGTTCACCTCTTTCCAGGAAGAACGAACAAAACCACCGCGACCGCGCGCCTGCTTGAAGCTTTTCGCTTTGTCGGCATCTTCAATAATAGAGGCCCACGCATCAACCGGATCGCTGTGCTGCACTTTCGCTTCACGCCACATTTTCATCAGGCGTTTACGCATCAGCGGATATTTCAGACGGTTGGCGCTATAGAGATACCAGGAGTAGCTGGCCCCACGCGGGCAGCCGCGCGGTTCATGGTTCGGCATATCCGGACGGGTACGCGGATAGTCGGTCTGCTGCATTTCCCAGGTCACCAGACCGTTTTTAACGAAAATCTTCCAGCTACATGAGCCAGTGCAGTTTACGCCGTGGGTAGAACGGACAACTTTGTCATGCTGCCAGCGTTGACGGTAACCGTCTTCCCAGTCCCGGTTGGTATCCAGAACCTGGCCGTGCCCATCGGCAAAAGTTTCACCCTTCTGTTTGAAGTAGCGAAACCGGTCCAAAAATTTGCTCATCGGGTATCTCCTGTGTGGAGCCTGTGGCTCTCTAAATCGACATTGCTGATTTGCAGCGAAGGTAACGCTATGAAAGATGGTGAGAATTGATAACGATCAAGGCGAAGGGGGTCTGTCACGGGGGGTATTAGATCAAATACCACCAAAGCGGTAGTTGTGAATATTTTTTATATTCATGATTTATATGGGTATTTTTTATTTATCGTACAAAAGACGAAGCAAAATTTAACATCTTAGGTATTAAGGGGTAGAAACACCTGTAAAGCGATGGCGATCACAGTGTTACCTGCGGGTGAAGGTGAATAGACTTTTTAGTATGTTGTAACTAATTAAGCATAAAAAAAAGCGCGGCACTGAGGCCGCGCAAACGGATAATCAAGCTTACTTGTTTTTCTTGGTATTACGGCCGTATACCAGCCACGTGATGGCCACGCAGGCGATATAGAAGACGAGGAAGACTTTCATCGCACCCGCCGGAGAGCCGGTCAGATCCAGTGAGATACCAAACGCTTTTGGAATAAAGAATCCACCAATCGCGCCAATTGCAGAGATAAAACCTAGTGCCGCAGCGGTATCGGTGGCGGCTTCACGCATCGCCTGCTCGTCGCTCCCACCCTGCGCTTTCACGCGGTCCATGGTCAGCTTGCGGAAGATGACAGAGATCATCTGGAAGGTAGACGCACTGCCCAGCCCGGCCGTCAGGAACAGCACCATGAAGACGCCGAAGAAGGCAAAGAAGTTACCGCCCTGACCATCAACAGGCAGCGTCAGGAACAGCAGCGCGCAGAAGATAGCCATCACAACAAAGTTCACCAGCGTAACGCGAGTCCCGCCCAGACGGTCGGAGATCATCCCGCCCAGCGAACGTGCCAGCGCGCCAATAAACGGACCGAAGAAGGCAAACTGAAGGATCTGCACGTCCGGGAACTGGGTTTTCGACAGCATTGCAAAGCCCGCGGAGAAACCGATGAACGAGCCGAAGGTTGCCAGATACAGCAGCGCCATCACCCACAGGTGGCCGCGTTTCAGCACCGGCAACTGTTCGCTCAGGGAAGCTTTGGACGCGGACAGATCGTTCATGAAGAACCACGCCGCCAGCGTAAAGACCACCAGGAACGGTACCCAGATCCAGGCTGCGTTTTGCAGGAACAGCATTGAACCGTCAGGCTGCGTCACGCCACCGCCACCAAAGGCGGCAAAGATGGAGACGGAGATCGCCAGCGGCGCAAGCAGCTGCATCACGCTCACGCCCATGTTACCCAGACCGCCGTTAATGCCCAGCGCACCGCCCTGCTTCGCTTTCGGGAAGAAGAAGCTGATGTTCGCCATGCTGGACGCAAAGTTCGCACCCGCAAAACCGCACAGCAGAGAGATAATCACGAACACGCTAAACGGCGTGGAGGTATCCTGCACCGCAAAACCGAGCCACACGCACGGGACGATCATGATCCCGGTACTGAAAGCCGTCCAGCGACGACCGCCGAAGACAGGCACCATAAATGCGTAAGGCACGCGCAGCAGTGCACCTGAAAGCGACGGCAACGCGGTCAGCATAAACAGCTGATCGGTGGTAAAGGTAAAGCCCACTTTAGGCAGGTTAACCGCAACCGCACTGAACAACATCCAGACGCAAAACGCCAGTAACAAACATGGAACGGAAATCCACAGATTACGACTTGCTACACGGTGGCCGCGCTGTTGCCAGAACGCCGGATCCTCTGGACGCCAGTCTGTAATTACGGCACCAGTTTCCCTTTCGGGAGCGGAAGAGTGACTCATAGACACCTCTGATTCTCGAATGATGCTGCAAACATTAGGGCTTTAGAGCGGCGGTAAGTTGATATAAATCAAAGGAAAAGTGGGAGGTTTCGCGGTGAAAAAAAAGCCATCACTCTTAATGAGTAGATGCAAAACGTAAAAAAGGTGTGGTTTTTCACGGTGCTGACGCATCCCTGCTTCGTCCACCCACTAACCGTTACCCCTCCGGCAATTTAGAGGTAATCCTTTATTGGTATGGGTATACTCCGGGGTATGCACCAGAATAGCGCCATTCCTGCAAGCAGGTCACGTCAGGAGCCCGTCAACTCTATGTTAAAAAGATGTTTATCTCCGCTAACGCTGGTTAACCAGCTGGCGCTTATCGTTCTGCTGTCCACCGCTATCGGTGTGACAGGCATGGCTATTTCTGGCTGGCTGGTACAGGGCGTACAGGGTAATGCGCATGCCATCAACGAGGCAGGCTCGCTACGCATGCAGAGTTACCGGCTGCTGGCGTCGGTTCCGCTGACGCAGGCTGACCAGCCGCTTATCGACGAAATGGAGCGTACCGCATTCAGCCCTGAGCTGGAACGAGCCGCTATTCGTGACGGCCAACAATCTCAGCTTAAGGCGCTTCAGGGCTACTGGCACACCCAACTGGCGCCCGGGCTAAAGCGGGCGGAAAATCGGGAAACGGTCGCGCAGGATGTCGCCGGGTTTGTGTCACGCATCGACCATCTTGTCAGCTCTTTCGATCGCACGACAGAGTTACGCATTGACCGTGTGGTGATGGTTCATCGTGCGATGGCGCTGTTTATGGGTTTGCTGCTGATTTTCACGGTTATCTGGCTGCGCGCGCGGCTGCTGAACCCCTGGAAACAGCTTCTGGCGATGGCCCGCGCCGTCACTCAACGCGATTTTACCCAACGCACGCACATCAGCGGGCGCAACGAAATGGCGATGCTCGGCGAGGCGCTCAATACCATGTCGGCTGAACTCTCGGAAAGCTACGCGGTACTGGAAAAACGCGTCCAGGAGAAAACCGCCGGGCTTGAGCAGAAAAACGAGATCCTCTCTTTCCTGTGGCAGGCGAACCGTCGCCTGCATATGCAGGTGCCGCTTTGCGAGCGTCTTTCGCCGGTTCTGAACGGCCTGCAAAACCTGACCCTGCTCCGCGATCTTGAGCTACGGGTTTACGACGTTGAAGACGAAGAAAACCACCAGGAATTTACCTGTCAGTCGGACATCTCCTGCGACGATAAAGGGTGTCATCTGTGCCCGCGCGGCTTGCCTCCGCTGACCACCAGCGGCACGACCCTCAAGTGGCGGCTGATGGACAGCCATACCCAGTACGGCATTCTGCTGGCAACCCTGCCAGCCGGGCGTCACCTTAGCCACGACCAGCAGCAGCTTGTGGATACCCTGGTTGAGCAGCTCACGGCCACCCTCGCGCTCGATCGCCACCAGGAGAAACAGCAGCAGCTAATTGTAATGGAGGAGCGCGCCACCATCGCCCGCGAGCTGCACGACTCCATCGCCCAGTCCCTATCCTGCATGAAGATGCAGGTGAGCTGCCTGCAAATGCAGGACGAAGGCATGCCCGATAGCAAAAAACAGCTGCTCAGCCAGATCCGTAACGAGCTTAACACCTCATGGGTTCAGCTTCGCGAGCTGCTGACCACCTTCCGTTTGCAGCTCACCGAGCCGGGGCTGCGCCCGGCGCTGGAGTCCAGCTGCCAGGAATTTAGCGCCCGGCTGGGCTTCCCGGTAAAGCTGGATTACCAGCTGCCGCCGCGTTTTGTCCCCTCTCACCAGGCGATCCATGTGCTGCAAATTGCCCGTGAAGCCCTGAGCAACGTGCTCAAGCATGCCGAGGCAACGGCCGTTACGGTCACCGTCAGTTGCCAGGATAATCAGGTGAAGCTCAGGGTTCAGGATAACGGTCGCGGCGTGCCGGAAAATGCCGAACGAACGAACCATTATGGTTTAATTATCATGCGAGACCGCGCGCAAAGCCTGCGCGGTGATTGCCAGGTTCGCCGGGGAGAGTCAGGTGGCACCGAAGTCGTGGTCACCTTTATACCCGAAAAGTCCCTTATAACTGCTCAAGGAGAAAACCATGACTAATCAGGAACCGGCATCGATCCTGCTGATTGACGATCACCCGATGCTGCGCACTGGCGTTAAACAGCTTGTCAGTATGGCGCCGGATATCACCGTCGTCGGTGAAGCCAGCAACGGTGAACAGGGGATTGAACTTGCCGAATCGCTCGATCCTGATTTGATCTTGCTCGATCTCAACATGCCGGGCATGAATGGCCTGGAAACCCTCGACAAGCTGCGGGAGAAATCCCTTTCTGGCCGGGTGGTAGTCTTCAGCGTCTCCAACCACGAGGAAGACGTGGTTACCGCCCTCAAGCGGGGGGCAGACGGCTATCTGCTGAAGGATATGGAGCCGGAAGATCTGCTCAAGGCGCTGCAACAGGCTGCCGCAGGCGAGATGGTGCTGAGCGAAGCGTTAACGCCGGTGCTGGCCGCCAGCCTGCGTGCGAACCGCGCTACGTCCGATCGTGACGTCAGCCAGCTGACCCCGCGCGAGCGCGACATTCTGAAGCTGATTGCCCAGGGTCTGCCTAACAAAATGATCGCCCGCCGTCTGGACATCACTGAAAGTACGGTCAAGGTGCATGTCAAACACATGCTGAAGAAAATGAAGCTAAAATCCCGCGTCGAAGCTGCCGTCTGGGTGCATCAGGAACGCATTTTTTAACTTAGTCGTCCGGCAGCAACTTCCACCGTGGATCGTCGTCAGGCATTGCGACGAGCGGTTGCACCACGGAAAGCGTGATCTCATTGGAGGAGACACGCTGCCCATCCTTATCTTCCACCACGGCCACAAGCCGCCATTCGTTTTTCGCCCCTTCCGCGTCGTTCCAGGCGGGCATAATCACGCTCCAGCCATCGCTGCTGTTGCTGTTTGCCGGTGAGGTCAGGCTGAGCGCCTGGGTATCACCCAGCCAGTGGATCTGACGGATACCGTGGGTGCTGCGAATTTGCAGCTTCAGCATGACGGTTTCGCCCGGCTTAAGATCCCACGGCGGCGTAGCCAGGTAGACCGAGAGGGTTTTTCGCTGACGAAACTCCATGACGGGCAGATTATCGCGCTCAGGTGAATCATAGCGGCTTCCCCGCAGCGAGCGCGTCGCCGCCACTTCCCCGGCGGAAAGCTGTTTCGCCAGCGGCACGCCAAAACGATAGTTGAGCTTCAGCCCGAGGTTATTCTGGCTAACCCCGCTCTCCCCCTGCTTATGGGCAGCCGTCAGGGTGACCAGTGGAACGGGGGTATAGTTCAGCCCCAGGTTGACCGCGACCGGGTTGTGATACCCCGTACCGCTGTTAAACAGATCGACGTTATCGCCGAAATACTGTTCAAAGCTGACGCTGGTGTTCAGATGATGAAACCAGGGTAGCCAGGCTTTGGCCGTTACGTCGTACCCGCGCGCCATGCGCTGCTCCCGAATGTCGGAACCCGGCTGCCAGCCGGCAAACGGCTGGTAGTAATTGGCCGACAGGCGCAGGTTTTCTCCCCACGCCTCTGCGCCCAATCCGGCGCGTTGCAGGTTGTCTTCAAGCAGGTTGTCGTAAAAGGTGTTGTAGCCAAGCAGCCACTTTCCGGCCACCCAGCGCTGGCCAATCCCTACGTTGCTCACCAGCCCATCCGTCTGCTGCGTCAGGCCCAGCTGGCTCCAGCTCAGATAACGGTTGTTATCGTTCCAGGGGATAAACCAGCTGCCGCTGCTGCCGTTGAAGTTCCCTTCGTCATCCACCAGCACGTTGACGCTGGCATTCCCCCAGGGCGAAAGCCAGGATTCAATCTGCTCGTTAACTTCCCCGCTCACGGCATCCCGCACCTTGCCAAACGCGAACTCTCGCGCCTGCTGCCCGGCGGTCAGGCCGTTATCGGTCATACTGGCTTCACCGAAGGCTTTTGCCATTTCAGCCAGGTGCTTTTCGCCCTCGCTCGTTGGTTGTGCCATACCCAGATCCGGCAGGCTATCGCCGTTGTTATCAAACGGATTTTGCGCCTGCTGCACGAAGGATTTCGGCGCACCGTGAACGGCTCCAGCCGAAATAAGGGGGAGTAACAGCAAAAAAAGGGTGCGGGACGATACAGCCTTCAACGTCGTCAATAAGAACCTGTGTTTTTGAACAAGCACTTATATGTTAACGCCATAAGCCCTGAAAACCAGCCTTAACATAAATTTCAGGAATATCCTGAAAAGATTTGTCGGGTGGCGGCTACGCCTTACCTGACCTACGGGCCGGTACGAATTTGTAGGTCAGGTAAGGCGTAGCCGCCACCCGACGCCATTATCCCAACAGCCCTTTCAGCTCCGGCAAGCAGGAGCCGCAGTTAGTCCCGCAGCGCAGCTTCACTCCCAGCGCTGTCGCAGAATCACAGCCGCCGGCTATCGCCTGGCGTATCGTGTTTTCACCCACGCTGAAGCAGCTACAGATAATTCGACCGGGATCGGCACCTTCACCCGGCCGTTGTCCGTGCAGCAGCGCATGGCGTTCAGCGATTTGTACGGGCGCAGAAGCAAAGGCTTCTTTAATAAACGCATGCGCCAGCGCCGGCAGCGTATTGCCCTCCCAGTAGCCAAGCATCAGTTCGCCGAGATGCCAGGCCAGTATGCTGCTGCGTTCCCCTGTCTGAGCCACCTGTAGCTGCCAGCCCCGGGCGCTGGCATACGCCATAATCCACGACAGCAGAGGCCGATCTCCCGCTACCGTCAGACGTGAGGCTTTACGCCACCAGCAGACCGACGGCGGCAACGCCGGCAGCTCGCGGGCATACAGTTCTCCCTGCCAGGCGGGGAGCCAGGGCATGATCCTTACCGCCGTTTGTTTACTCTCAGGCTGGCCGGAACAGGCATCCACCCGTCCCTCCACCAGCGCATTGACCTTCCCCTGTCGGGCAAACTGCGCGTTCCAGTGCATCGGCGCAAACAGCTCGCCCGCACGCTGTCCGGGGAAAATACGTACTCTGGCAACCATCACTCCGCGCGGGGAGCTTATCCGCGCCAGCTGGCCGTCCGTCAGGGCCGCGCGGGCCGCATCGGCTGCGCTTAACTCAACAAATGGCTCGTCGATATGCTGCATCAGGCGCGGAACATACCCCGTGCGCGTCATGGTGTGCCACTGATCGCGGATGCGCCCGCTGTTCAGTATTAACGGGTACAGTTCGTTAACGCAGGCGCCATGTGTTGAGGGCTCAACCGGAACAATCGTTCTTTGCGGGAAATCACCGGCGCGCCACTGGTACGGCGCCAGATCGTCCCACGCCTCTCGCGTCAACGACGCCAGCTCGTGCAGGTTCAGGGCCCGTTCGCCGTTATTTTCATACGCCGTCAGCGCCGCATGCTCACAAAAGATCTCCTGAGGATGTTCCCAGGCGAAGGCCTCGCCATAGCCGAGCTGCTCTGCGATCCGGGCGACGATCCACCAGTCCGGTTTGGCCTCGCCGGGCGCAGGCAGAAAGGCGCGCTGGCGGGAGATACGGCGTTCAGAGTTCGTCACCGTGCCGTTTTTCTCGCCCCACCCCAGGGCGGGAAAACGGATATGGGCAAACCGGCTGGTGTCCGTCTCCTGCATCACTTCAGAAACAATAACCAGCGGACAGGCCGCCAACGCCTGGCACACCGCGTGGCTGTCCGGCAGCGACACGGCGGGGTTGGTGCCCATGATCCACACCGCCTTTACCTCGCCGCGGGCAATGGCGTCAAACAGTTCCACCGCCATCAGGCCCGGGGTCTGCGCCAGCCGCTCGGTGCCCCAGAAGCGGGCCACGCGCGCGAGATCGTCCGGCTCAAAATTCATGTGTGCCGCCAGCTGATTCGCCAGCCCGCCCACTTCCCGCCCGCCCATGGCGTTTGGCTGTCCGGTCAGCGAAAACGGGCCGCAGCCCGGACGGTTGAACTTCCCGCTGGCAAGATGCACGTTAATGATGGCGTTACACTTGTCGCTGCCGCTGGAGGACTGGTTGATCCCCATGGTGTAGAGCGTGATCGCGCGGGGCGCGGTGACAAACCAGTCGTAGAAGGTGCCAATCTCGTCTGGCGTCAGGTCGCAAAACGCCGCCACACGAGGGATAGTCCACTCGCCGCTCCCCTGAATCAGATTGAGCAAACCCACAAACAGCCCGGCGTCGCTGCCGGGTTTCAGCGCCAGATGCAGGTCTGCGACGTCGCAGGTGGCGGTTTTGCGCGGGTCAATCACCACCACTTTCATCTGCGGATTGTTGTGTTTGGCCTGCACCAGCCGCTGATACAGCACAGGATGCGTCCAGGCCGCGTTTGACCCGACCAGTACCACCAGATCGCTGTTTTCCACATCTTCGTAGCTGCACGGCACCACGTCTTCACCGAAGGCGCGTTTGTAGCCCACCACCGCCGACGACATACACAGCCGCGAGTTGGTATCAATGTTCGCCGCCCCGATAAATCCTTTCATCAGCTTGTTGGCGGCATAGTAATCCTCGGTCAACAGCTGGCCGGAGGCGTAAAACGCTACCGCCTGCGGGCCCCATTCGTTGATGATGTTCCGCAGCCGCTCGCCCGCTTCGCCCAGCGCCTCGGGCCAGTCGACCTCCAGGCCGTCGACCATCGGGCGCAGCAGGCGTCCCTGCAACCCCGTCGTTTCTCCGAGGGCGGATCCCTTCACGCACAGCCGCCCAAAATTCGCAGGATGGGTTTCATCTCCCCGAATGCTTACCTTTTCGCCGTCTACGCTGGCGACCACCCCGCAGCCCACGCCGCAGTAAGGGCACGTTGTCCGGGTTTCCGTCATGAGGCCTCCGCGCGCATCACCAGCTCTTCGTTGCCAACCCACACCTTGCCGTTTTCAATTTTAACCGGCCAGGCGCGCACCGCGGGTTCGCCGCTCTCCACCTGACAGCCGTCGCGCAGGCGAATACGCTGCTTGTAGAGCGGAGAGACAACGACCGGTTCACCCGCCGCATCGCCGAGGATGCCGCGCGAAAGCACGTTCGCGCGGCTACCCGGTTCCCGATCGTCGAGGGCATAAACGGTTTGACCAAAGCGGAACAGCGCAATCGGTTTGCGCCCAAGATGCGCGCCGATGCCCGCCTGCTCAGGAATATCGTCAATGCCGCAAATTTCCTGCCAGCGCTTGCTTTCCTCCACGACAGGGAGGTTCACCGCGGTGCGGAACAGCGCCATGCGGTCAGGATCGTTAAGGGTGGTTTGCCATTCACACTGGTACGTCTCAACCACCCGGGCCATCTCCTGCTCCAGCTCGTGGGCGATCCCGAGGCTGTCGTTCAGGATCACCTCGCGCAGATAGTCGAGGCCGCCTTCCAGGTTGTCCATCCAGGTACTGGTGCGTTGCAGGCGATCTGCCGTGCGAATGTAGAACATCAGGAAGCGGTCGACGGTGCGGATCAGCGTTTCGTCGTCCAGATCGCTGGCGAAAAGATCCGCGTGGCGCGGCTTCATCCCGCCGTTGCCGCACAGGTAGAGGTTCCAGCCTTTATCCGTGGCAATCACCCCCACGTCCTTGCTCTGCGCCTCTGCGCACTCGCGGGTACAGCCGGAAACCGCCATTTTAATTTTGTGCGGCGCGCGCAGCCCCTTGTAGCGGTGCTCCAGCCTGACCGCGAGGCCGGTAGAGTCCTGAACGCCGTAGCGGCACCAGGTCGACCCGACGCAGGATTTCACCGTGCGCAGGGATTTTCCATAGGCGTGCCCGGTTTCAAACCCTGCCTCAACCAGCGCCTGCCAGATTTCCGGCAACTGTTCGAGCGTGGCGCCAAACAGGTCAATACGCTGTCCGCCGGTGATTTTGCTGTAAAGGCTATAGCGTTTCGCAATCTGGCCGATGGCGATCAGTCCGTCGGCGGTCACTTCACCCGCAGGCATGCGCGGCACGATGGAGTACGTTCCGTCCTTCTGGATATTGGCGAAGTATCGGTCGTTGGTATCCTGCAACGGTAGGTGCGCCGGTTTGAGCAGATACTCGTTCCAGCAGGAGGCCAGCACGGACCCCACCAGCGGCTTACAGATCTCGCACCCGTGCCCCTGACCGTAGCGGCTGATAAGCTGGTCGAAGGTTCGGATATGGTTGACGCGTACGAGGTGGTAAATCTCCTGGCGCGAGTACGGGAAGTGTTCGCAGATGTCCTTTTTCACCTCCACGCCCTGCTCCGCAAGCTGGAACTCCATCACCTGCTTCACCAGCGCGCTACAGCCACCGCAGCCGGTCGCCGCTCTGGTGCACTGCTTAATGGCGCCGAGATCCGTTGCCCCCGCGCCCACCGCCTGACAAATATCGCCTTTGCTGACGTTATGACACGAACAGATCTGCGCGCTTTCCGGCAGTGCCGCCACGCCCAGCGCTTTCGGCGCGCTGCCTGACGAAGCCGGTAAGATCAGCGTTTCTGGCGCTTTTGGCAGACTGATGCCGTTGAGCATCATTTGCACCAGCGTGGCGTATTCGCTGGCATCGCCCACCAGCACGCCGCCTAGCAGAGTTTTGCTGTCGTGGCTGACCACGATTTTTTTGTAGATTTGCTGTGGCCCATGCGTCCACTGGTAGCTTAGCGCCCCCGGCGTGCGCCCGTGGGCATCCCCAAACGACGCCACGTCCACGCCGAGCAGCTTGAGCTTGGTGCTCATATCCGCACCGGTGAAGCGTTTCTCCTCACCCGCCAGCACGGCGGCGGCCACGCGCGCCATCTGGTAGCCCGGGGCCACCAGACCAAAGATTTTTCCCTCCCAAAGCGCGCATTCACCGATGGCAAGCACGTTCGGATCGGAGGTCTGACAGCCATCATCAATGCAAATCCCGCCGCGCTCACCGATAGCCAGCCCGCTGCTGCGCGCCAGCGCGTCCTGCGGGCGAATACCGGCAGAGAAGACCACCATGTCCGTTTCGAGATGTTCACCGTCGGCGAAGCGCAGCACCAGCCCGTCGGGCGTCGAAGCAATTTCCGTGGTGGCTTTACTGGTGTGAACGCCAACGCCCAGCGCCTCGATTTTCCTGCGCAGCATCGCCGCGCCGTCATTGTCGAGCTGCACCGCCATCAGATTCGGCGCGAACTCCACCACGTGGGTTTCCAGCCCGAGCTGTTTGAGGGCATTCGCGGCCTCCAGCCCGAGCAGGCCGCCGCCAATCACCACGCCGCGGCGCGAGCCCGCCGCGTGGGCCGCGATATTGTCCAGGTCATCAAGGGTGCGGTAGACAAAGCACCCCGGCAGATCGTTGCCCGGTACCGGCGGCACGAAGGGGTACGAGCCGGTCGCCAGCACCAGCTTGTCCCAGTGGATCTCATGGCCCCTGGCGGTACGCACCACGTGCGCTTCACGATCGACAGCGACGATCTGCTGCGACAGGCGCAGCTCAATGCCGTTGTCGGCAAAGAAATCTCCCTCCACCAGCGAGAGCGAGTTTGCGCTGCGTCCGCCAAAATACTCCGACAGATGCACGCGGTCGTAGGCGGCATAGCGCTCTTCGCCAAAGACAACGATCTGATACTGCTGATGCAGATTGCGGTTAACGCAGTCTTCGAGGAAATGATGGCCGACCATACCGTGCCCAACCACCACCAGAGTAGGTTTTGTCATAGCGTTCTGTCCTGCAACCTGCGGTTGCGTTGTGAAACGATCGAACAGCCAGTCCGCGTGTGCGGGCGCAGCCGTTGCCAGTAAATCGGTAAATGTCGCCGCGCTGCGGCAGTCGCCCATCAGCAGCACGCCAGCCAGCGCCCCGCGATGGATCAGTAAACGACGATAGTGGCGGGTCAGCGGATCCCATGAGCTCCAGACCACATCGTCCGCGCACGCGGTGGCGCGACCGAGGCTAAACAGCTCCACGCCGGTCACCTTTAGGCGCACGCCGTTGTCAGTCAGGGTAAAGGGCGCGGTTACGTCACCGGCGAGGCGCGCGGCGAGGATGTCCGCCTGCGCCAGACAGGGGGCGACCAGGCCAAACGTCTGGCCGTCAATTTCGCAGCACTCGCCAATGGCGTAGATATTCGGCACGGAGGTTTGCATCTGCTGATCCACCACAATGCCGCGCACACAGCGAATGCCGCTGGCCCGCGCCAGCGCAACGTTGGGCTGCACGCCAGTCGCCAGTACCACGCGCGCGGCGTCGACGCGGCGTCCGCTGAGCAGCGTCACGCTATTCGCGTTGATCGCCGCGATGCCGGAGGCGAGTTCACAGTGCACGCCCCGCTCCGCCAGCGCCTCTTCCAGCAGCACGCTCGCCTGCTGGTCAAGCTGCTGCTCCATCAGCCACGGGCCGCGATGCACGAGCGTGACGTTGTCACCTGAAAGGGCCAGCGCGGCCGCCGCCTCCACGCCGAGCACCCCGCCGCCCAACACGACTGCCGGTCCGGAGATGTTCTGAATGGCGCAGGTCTCTGCCAGGGTGCGAAAGGTAAACACGTGCGGCGCGTCGCCGCCGGGGATCGGCGGCACAACAGGTGTCGACCCGGTGGCAAACACCAGCACATCCCAGCTCAGCGTGCGGGCGGTGGTAAGCACTTCATGCGCGTTCAGGTCAACGCCGAGCGCCGTTTCTCCTCGCAGCACCGTCACGCCTCGTGCCGTATACCAGCCTTCATCGTGCAGACAGAGGTGCTCCGCCTGCTTTTCTCCGCCGAGAACCGGTGAGAGCTGGATGCGGTTATAGGCGTGCTGCGGCTCGTCACCGATTACCGTAATCGCAACGCGACCGGGGGCACACTCGGTCAGCGAAGCAATCAGCCGGGTTGCCGCCATACCATTACCGATAATGACCAGTCGCATCGTGCCTCCTCGTTACGCCGCTTTCGGCTGTTTTTCGTAGAGGAAATGGAGGATTTGCTGGCGCATGTGGTGATAGCGGCCGTCGTCCGCCAGCTGCACCCGGTTGCGCGGGCGCGGCAGATCGACGCGCAGGATCTCGCCCACGGTGGCCGCCGGACCGTTGGTCATCATCAGCACCCGGTCAGAAAGCAGCACCGCCTCGTCCACGTCGTGGGTGATGAGCACAATGGTGGTATTCAGCGCCTGCTGGATCTGCATCACCGAGTCCTGCAAATGGGCTCGCGTCAGGGCATCCAGCGCGCCAAACGGCTCATCCATCAGCAGCACTTTGGGTTTCATCGCCAGCGCCCGGGCAATCCCCACGCGCTGCTTCATGCCGCCGGAGATCTCCCCGGGGCGCTTATGCAGCGCGTGGCCCATCTGCACGCGGTCGAGGTTGTGCTCAATCCACTCTTTGCGCTCGGCCTTGCTCATGGCGTGACGGAAGACCTGATCCACCGCCAGCGCCACGTTGTCGAAGCAGGTCAGCCACGGCAGCAGCGAATGGTTCTGGAACACCACCGCGCGCTCTGGCCCCGGCCCGGCGATTTCGCGGTTGTCGCAAATCAGTCCGCCTTCCGTAGGCAGCGCGATCCCGGCGATCAGGTTTAACAGCGTCGACTTGCCGCAGCCGGAGTGACCAATCAGACTGACGGTTTCCCCCTCATGGATATCGAAAGAGACGTTTTGCAGCGCCAGAAACTCGCCGCTGGCAGTGGAAAAACGCTGGCTCACGGCCTGGACCTGAATTAACGGTTTCATCTTTGCTCCTTATTTTTCCTGCCAGCTAAAGCAACGGGCGATCAGCATCAGCCCTTGCTCCAGCAGCAACCCGACCACGCCAATGATGACGATGGCGATGAGAATGTTTTCAACGTTGAGGTTGTTCCACTCGTTCCAGATCCAGAAGCCAATGCCCAGGCCCCCGGTGAGCATCTCGGCGGCGACAATCACCAGCCAGGCAATGCCGATGGAGAGGCGTACCCCGGTCAGCACCGCAGGCAGCACGGCGGGAAAAAGAATGCGACGCATGATGGTCCACTCGGAGAGTTGCAGCACGCGGGCCACGTTCAGGTAGTCCTGCGGAATGCGGCGCACCCCTTCGGCGGTGTTGATGACCATTGGCCAGATGGAGCAGATAAAAATGGTCCAGCTCGATGCCGGCTCCGCCTTCTGGAACAACAGCAGGCCGATGGGCAGCCAGGCCAGCGGGCTGACCGGGCGCAGGAGCGCGATCAGCGGGTTAAACATGCGTGAGAAAAAGGTGAAGCGGCCAATCAAAAAGCCCAGCGGAATGCCCGCCAGCGCCGCCAGGCCAAAACCGATGGCGACGCGCTGCAACGACGCAAGCACGTTCCAGCCGATGCCCATATCGTTTGGCCCGTCGCGATAAAACGGATCGGCGAACAGGGTTATGGCCGAATCAAGCGTGCTGAGCGGCGTCGGAAAGCCTTTACTGCTTATCGCTGCCAGCTGCCAGAGCATCACCAGCAGCCCGAGACCGAGCAGCGCCGGGATGACGCGCTGTAAAAAATCGTTCATCCGGCGCGCAAAGGCGGGCGTGCGGCGGCGAACCTGTAACGGAGGCAGGACAATCACTTCCCCGCTCTCTGACGTCTCTTGTGGTTTCCTATTTTGCAGATGCGGCATACTCAGGCCCCTTTACGGTGAATGGCGAAGCGGTTGGCGTATCCTTCCGGATCGGTGCCGTTCCAGACGGTGCCGTCCATCAGGGTGCTGCTGCGATACGGTGATGACGGTGTAGACATGCCGCCCACGGCGGTAGCGGCATCCTGCCAGACCACGGTCTGGTTAATGCGCTGTGCGATGCCCGCATAGTCCGGCGCGGCGTTAAGCAAGCCCCAGCGGCGGAACTGGGTTAAGAACCACATCCCGTCGGAGAGGTACGGGTAGCTCACGGCCCCCTCGTTGAAGAAGCGGATCGGGTGCGCATCCTGCCAGCGCTGGCCCAGGCCGTTGTCGTACTCGCCGAGCATGCGTCCGGTGAGGTACTGTTCCTTGCAGTTCAGCCAGGCGCGGCGAGAGAGGATCTGCGCGGTTTCACGTTTGTTTTCCGCCGACGCGTCGATCCAGCGCGCGGCTTCCATTACGGCGCTTACCAGCGCCCGCGCGGTGTGCGGATTTTTCGCCACCCAGTCGCGGCGGGTGCCGAGGATTTTTTCCGGGTGATCGGCCCAGATGGACTGCGACGTGGCGGCGGTAAAGCCGATGCGGTCGTTAATCGCCCGCGCGTTCCACGGCTCGCCGACGCAAAACCCGACCATGTTGCCGATGCGCATGTTCATTACCATCTGCGGTGGCGGCACCACCACGGTGCGGACGTCGTCAAAGGGATTGATGCCCGCGCTGGCCAGCCAGTAGTAGAGCCACATGGCGTGGGTCCCCGTCGGGAAGGTATGCGCGAAGGTGTAGGTTCCCGGCGCCTGCTGGCCGATCAGCTTTTTCAGCCTGTCGAGGTCACGAACGCCCTTCTCCGCCAGATCGCCTGAAAGCGTGATGGCCTGGCCGTTCTGATTGAGGGTCATCAGGTTCGCCATCTGCTGTGGCTTGCCCGCGATCCCCAGCTCCAGCCCGTACAGCAGGCCGTAAAGAATGTGCGCGGCGTCCAGTTCACCCGCCACCAGCTTGTCGCGCACCGCCGCCCAGCTCGCCTCTTTGGTCGGCACAATGGTAATGCCATGCTTTTTATCGAACCCCTTCAGGGCCGCGATAACCACTGGCGCGCAGTCGGTCAGGGGAATAAACCCGATACGCACGGTATCCTGCTCTGGCTTATCTGACCCCGCCGCCCACGCGGCCTGCATGACACCCGGCAACAGCATCGCGCCACTCGCCAGTAGGCTGGCCTGCAATAACCGCCGTCTCGACAAATCCGCCATAATCGCTCCTGAAAAAAAGCAAAAAAAAGCGCCCGACGGTGCTGAAGCACCGCTGGACGCCTTTATCCCGAAGACGCATGCACCGCCGTTGGCGCATCGTCAGAAATGGTTAATCTGTTAATGCAAAGGTAATGCCAGCTTTTAATCCCTTGTTTTTCAGGCCTTACTTCGCCTGAATGTGATTTGACGCACTCTAAACAGGCAGAAAATGCCCACCGATCGTGCAACTACTCCTTAGGGATGACTGGCAAGAGGTTCTTGACGGTGAGCAGCGCACGGGCGATATCCACCATGCGCTGGTTTTTATCCATCGCCATTTTGCGCAGGGCAGTCCACGCCTGCTCTTCGCTCATATTCTGGTGAGCAATCAGTATGCTTTTGGCTTTGTCGATGGTCTTCCGCTCTTCCAGCGTATCGCGCAGCGAGGCAAGCTGGCGGGAAAGCTGTTCTATCTCGCGCGCCTGCTGGCGCACCAGCGTAAGCAGAGGTTTATCCGGGTAAGGCGCGAGAGGTTCATCGGGATCGCTTAACCGGCCGCGGCCGTCCTCGCTGCGAAGACGTTCCTCCACCGTCAGCATCAGATCGGCGATCATCCCCTCCTCCAGCGTGCGCAGATGCTCGAGGCGGCTTGTCTGTAAGGTAAACCACGTCAGCGCGACGTTACCGCCGTTAGCACCGGGCTGGCGGGTACAGGCCACGCGTCTCAGCTGCTCGGTTTCCAGGCCCGGCAGGCAGTTCTGGGCAAACGCCTCCTGCACCCCGGCGCGGCTGTGAGAAAGAAAGATGTCGAAGCAGGCCTGCTGCCCGTCGATCCGGTCCACCAGCCTCTGGCGGGTTTCATCATCAAAAAACCCCAGGGTAAAACCAATTGCCCCCAGCGCGCGCTCCTGCCCCACCAGCTCTTTGCCCTGCATCAGGCTAAAAAGCGCGACGAAACGGCCCGCAATGTGCGGATCGTCAATGCTGTCATTGAGCTGCGGGACGATACTGAGCAGATGGCGAAGCATCCGGCTGTAGTGCTCCATCGCCTGAGGAGCGGTAATACTTTGCTGCGTCACGCCCTCGCGAAGGGCCGGCAGCGTCTCCAGGCATTGCAGCGCAACGGCGATGCGTTCACAGACGGCACTTCCGGGCAGCGACGCCTGACCTTTCAGCAGGGTAAGCAATACCGCCAGGTTTTCATCCACCAGCCCCCGGCTGGCTTTGCATTCCGGGGCATAGAGTTTGCCCTGCGAGCAAAGCCAGACGTTTGACGCGCCGCGCTCACACTGTAGCATATGCACCAGCTGGCTAATGCTGTTCACCAGCTCTCCCAGCTGCGCAAGTCTGCTGAGCTGTTCCCTGCGCTGATATGTTGCGCGCTGGAACCATTCGGTTGCGCCGGGCAAACGGCCAGTGATTGTCGTCATCTTCTCTCTCCCGGATCGGTCATCTCCGCTGAGACAAGCAATATTCGTGCCTTTAAAAGAACAGGAGTCAACATGCAAAAAATCGTTATCGTCGCCAACGGGGCGGCCTACGGCAGCGAATCCCTCTTCAACAGCTTGCGTCTGGCGATCGCCCTGCGCGAAAAAGAGAGCGAAACCGATTTGCGGCTGTTTTTGATGTCGGATGCGGTCACCGCGGGGCTGAAAGGACAGAAACCGGCTGAAGGCTACAACATTCAGCAGATGCTGGAGATCCTCACGGCGCAAGATGTGCCGGTCAAACTGTGTAAAACCTGCACGGACGGGCGCGGCATTACCGGGCTGCCGCTGATTGATGGGGTTGAGATCGGCACGCTGCCTGAGCTTGCCGAGTGGACGTTGGCTGCGGACAAGGTGTTAACCTTTTAAATCGACTGACGCCCGGTCAGCCGGGCGTCGTATTCAGGCAAAACCGGGGCGCAGCGTATTGCTGAGCGGGTTGCCCTCCAATAGAGTTTTCACCTTCACCACCAGCTCGCTCAGACAGTCGTCCTGCATACCAAGACGCTTTAGCTCCTGATCGAGCGAGAAAAGATACTGGGCGTTCGTGCCCAGCGGTCCGCTGGCGGCGGCAATCAGCGGGGCAATCACCTGGGTTCGGGTGTCGGCTTCATAGAGCGGATGACGCGGATCCATAATAAATACCAGCGCGTTTACGGTGCGGCCATCGTCCAGTTCCAGCCTGCACCAGCTGGGCATATAGCAGCCGGTAATCATCTCGCGCTTCCACAGCAGCGTCAGTTCGTCTTCCAGGGTGGCATCCGGCAGGCGGTATGCCACGCCCGTGGTGCGCCCGCCCTCTTTTAGTGCAAGCATGCGGCCAGGCTGACAGGCGCTGCCGCGTCCGGCCGTCAGACGCAAACAGAACGCACGGTGCCAGCCCGGCAGCGTGCCGGTTGCCGATTCGACATACTCCAGCGCCGGATTCCACATCAGCGAGCCATAGCCAAAAATCCAGACCGGGCCATCATCCGGGCGACAGGCCAGCGTTGCCGCAAGCGACGCCGCACGTTGTTCAGCCGACCACAGAAGCGATTCCTCAATAGCACCAAATGCCGTTTTACAATCTGCCTTCATCAAGAAATCACGCGTTAACACATTACACCTCCGCCACTGCATGCTTCCTTGCGACATCTGTAGTTCGCCTTCCCGGCATTCTGCGCTGTTCATTTTAACAGCAGCCGAGCAACGATAAGCAATTCGCGGGCCAGATGCAATACAACGGCAGATCAACCGCCTGAAAAGTCAAAACGAAGGCAGCGTATTAGTCGGCGGCTATTTCTTTTTGTGCCACTTATCATCGTCTCCCTTTTCATAGTCATTTTTTACGGCGGCCCAGGCTACCTTATGCGCCGTCTCTTCACGGCTGGCATCATCCCGGCGGTCCTCTTTATCTTTGTACTGATCCCAGGCGCTGTTAAAGGCTTCTTTGTAGATATCCTGCGCGTGGGCAGGCAATACGTGTTGCACGTTATCCGGTAATTCGCTTTTCGATTTGTATGGCATCGTTAACCTCTCTTTTTGGCTAAAAGATAAGTGTGGACGAGGATACGCCAGGGTGCCAGCCGACAGGAAGAAATGAACGACTTAAAATCACAACGTGTTGTTATTAAATTATTATTTTATGAAGATGAGGTATTATAACCCTCAAGCATAAAAAACATTACAAAGGGTAAAATTAAGTAAAAAACAAAGGGTATTTAACAGATTTCTGTTAGTTTAATGTCCTCAAAATCTATCTATAATTACAAGCACCTGCATTGACGGAGAAGCACATGACAGCAACACACGAGGCGGTAAAGACCCGCCACAAGGAGACGTCTCTCATTTTCCCGGTTCTGGCACTGGCTGTGCTGCTCTTCTGGGGAAGCAGTCAGTCACTGCCAGTGGTGGTCGGGATCAATATTCTGGCGCTGGTAGGTATTTTAACCAGCGCATTTAGCGTCGTCCGCCATGCGGATGTCTTAGCACACCGTTTGGGAGAGCCGTACGGCTCATTAATATTAAGTCTTTCGGTTGTTATTCTTGAAGTCAGCTTAATTTCCGCATTGATGGCGACCGGCGACGCCGCGCCAACGTTAATGCGTGATACGCTCTATTCCATCATCATGATTGTCACCGGCGGCCTGGTCGGTTTCTCGCTTTTACTCGGTGGTCGTAAATTTGCCACCCAGTACATGAACCTCTTTGGCATTAAACAGTATCTGATTGCCCTGTTCCCGCTGGCGATTATCGTGCTGGTATTCCCGATGGCGCTGCCGGGTGCAAACTTCTCCACCGGCCAGGCGCTGCTGGTCGCGCTGATTTCCGCGGCGATGTACGGCGTATTCCTGCTCATTCAGACCAAAACGCACCAGAGCCTGTTTGTTTACGAACATGAAGATGACAGCGACGACGATGACCCGCACCACGGCAAGCCGTCGGCCCACAGCAGCGCGTGGCACACGGTTTGGCTGATCGTGCATCTGATTGCGGTTATCGCGGTCACCAAGATGAACGCCAACCCGCTGGAAACGCTGTTAACCGAACTGAACGCGCCGGTCGCCTTTACCGGTTTCCTGGTGGCACTGCTGATCCTGTCGCCAGAAGGCCTGGGCGCGCTGAAAGCGGTGCTGAACAATCAGGTGCAGCGTGCGATGAACCTGTTCTTCGGCTCCGTACTGGCGACCATCTCCCTTACCGTTCCGGTGGTAACGTTGATTGCCTTTATGACGGGGAATGAATTGCAGTTTGCGCTGGGGGCACCAGAGATGATTGTGATGGTGGCGTCGCTGCTGCTGTGCCAGATCTCCTTCTCTACCGGTCGCACCAATGTGCTTAACGGCGCGGCACATATGGCGCTGTTTATTGCGTATCTGATGACGATATTTGCGTAGTGTTTTTGCCCAGCGGCGCTTCGCTTGCAGGGCCTACGGTTTTGTAGGCCGGGTAAGCGCAGCGCCACCCGGCAATATGCCCCATAAAAAAACCCGCCGAAGCGGGTTTTTTATTAGTTACTGGTATCCAGCTCGTCGAAGCTCTTCACCAGATCGTCAATCGCCTTGATCTGCTTCAGGAACGGCTCCAGCTTATCCAGCGGCAGCGCGGATGGGCCGTCGCATTTCGCGTTAGCCGGATCCGGGTGCGCTTCAATGAACAGGCCCGCCAGGCCGGTTGCCATCCCGGCGCGTGCCAGTTCGGTCACCTGCGCACGACGGCCGCCGGACGCTGCACCAAACGGGTCGCGGCATTGCAGAGAGTGGGTTACGTCGAAAATCACCGGAGACTGGTTAGAGACGTTCTTCATCACGCTGAAGCCCAGCATATCCACAACCAGGTTGTCGTAACCGAAGTTTGAACCACGGTCGCACAAGATCACCTGGTCGTTACCGCCTTCGATAAACTTGTCGACGATGTTACCCATCTGACCTGGGCTCACAAACTGCGGTTTCTTCACGTTAATCACGGCACCGGTTTTCGCCATCGCTTCAACCAGGTCAGTCTGGCGAGCCAGGAACGCCGGAAGCTGAATCACGTCTACTACGTCTGCCACGGGCTGCGCCTGAGAGGCTTCGTGCACGTCGGTGATCACTTTCACGCCAAACGTCTGTTTCAGCTCCTGGAAAATCTTCATTCCCTCTTCCAGGCCCGGGCCACGGTAGGAGTGAATGGAGGAGCGGTTGGCTTTGTCAAAAGAGGCTTTAAACACGTACGGGATGCCCAGCTTTTGGGTCACGGTCACGTAGTGTTCGCAGATGCGCATAGCGAGATCGCGGGATTCCAGCACGTTCATACCGCCAAACAGCACGAACGGCAGGTCGTTTGCCACGTTGATATCACCAATGCTAACCACTTTTTGTTTCATAGGATCGCCTTATTCAGGTGTGAATCGGAATTAAGATTAATGCAGTGTAATGTGTTTATGCGCGATCGCGTTGATCTGCGCGCGAATCATTTCGCTGATCGGATCTTCCGGACATTGCTCGACGAAATAATTCAAATCATTCAGCGCCACGTGCTCACAGTCGAGCTGCGCATAAATCAGGCCGCGATCGCGGATTTCGTACGGATCTTCCGGATTGAACTGCAACAGCACTTCGCTTGCGCGCAGGGCCAGCTCCATCTGACGCTCTTCCATCAGCGCAGACTTCAGCGTATCCAGCAGCTTGCGGATCACCTCAGCGTTATCGGCTTCATCGAGATCTTCATTGAAGAGCTCAGCAATAGGGCTAATATTGCCCTTCAGCCAGACGTCCAGCGTATGTTCATCCAGCGTGTCGCCGTTAAACGGATTGATTAACCACATCTCCCCGTCCAGCCACTCCGCCCGCAAAATCATCTGCGTCGGGAAAATGACCGGCACCAGCGGAATATCCAGCCGGTGCGCAACCCACAGTAAAATGGCGCCCAACGCGACGGCGCTGCCCTGACGATTCTTCAACACCTGGTCCAGCCACAGTGCGTCAGACAGGCGGTATACGCCTCGCGTGTCGCAGAAACCCCATTCGCCGTAGAAAAGCTCTATCAGCTTCTCTAATTGCCAGTCCTGCGGACGTGCCTGATTGATCTCTTCGCGCGCCAGGCTGACCAGATTTTCCAGTTCAGCGTAAACGTACTGCGACGTGAAATCGTCGCGGATCATCTCTGAAATCAGGATCATGCCATCGCAGAGCGGCACTTTGTTAAATTCGAAATCGGCTAAGGACCTCATGACTTACCCCAGTAACGGTATTCTTGTGGTGGCGAGTTTAATGATGATGTACAGCACCACCAGACCCAGCAAAAAGCGTGCTGGCTGCGCGGACGGTAACGCCTACGCGCGATAAAACCCAAAACGATGTAGATGATAACGCCAAACAGCGTCTCAGTCAGCCATGCGCCTTTATCAGTAAATGGCGTATCGACTACTTTCATGCCCACTGCCCCAGCGTGAGGCGTTCGTTGCCGCCGTAATCCCGGCAGGTTTCCACCGCGGCGTAACCGGCACGCGTAAACAGCGCTCGCACCGCCTCCCCCTGCGTCCAGCCATGTTCTACGAGCAGCCAGCCACCGGGAAGCAAATGTTGCCGTGACGTTGTCACAATGTGATCGAGATCCGCAAGTCCGTGATTCGCAGCGACCAGCGCCGTCAGCGGTTCAAAGCGAACGTCGCCCTGCGCGAGATGCGGATCGGCTTCGTCAATGTAGGGTGGATTGCTGACAATCATGTCAAACATGCGGCCTTCAAGCGCGGCGAACCAACTGCTTTGCAGAACGGAAACATTGCTCAGCCCCAGGCGCGCAACGTTACGCTGCGCCAGCGTGACCGCATCAGGCATCACGTCCACTGCCGTGACGGTGCAGTCCGGCCGCTCGCTGGCCAACGCCAGCGCAATCGCGCCGGTGCCGGTACCGAGGTCGAGAACAGGGCAGCCCTGCGCCGGCAGCCGCGCCAGCGCCTGCTCCACCAGACACTCGGTGTCCGGGCGCGGGATCAGCGTGGCCGCCGAGACGTACAGCGGCAGCGACCAGAACTCACGTTCGCCCACCAGATGCGCCACCGGCTCGCCGGTTTTACGGCGGTCAAGGAGCACTTCCAGCTGCGCCAGCTGTTCAGCGGTCAGTTCGGTTTCACCGAAGGCCAGTAAATACGTCCGGGCTTTGCCCGTCACGTGTTCCAGCAGGATTTCAGCGTCGCGCTTCGGGCTTTCGCTCGCGGAAAGCGCGCTGGCGGCATGGCGTAGCCAGCGTTGAAAATCCATTAATCCTGCTCGGACAGCGCCGCCAGCTGGTCGGCCTGGTATTCCTGCACGATAGGCTCAATCAGCATATCGAGCTTACCTTCCATCGCCTCATCCAGACGGTAGAGCGTCAGGTTAATGCGGTGATCGGTGACGCGGCCCTGCGGGAAGTTATAGGTGCGGTTACGGTCGCTGCGATCGCCGCTGCCCAGCAGGTTACGACGGGTAGACGCTTCCGCCTGCTGGCGTTTCGCCATTTCCGCCGCGTGAATGCGCGCGCCCAGCACGGACAACGCCTTGGCTTTGTTTTTGTGCTGGGAACGTTCGTCCTGACACTCCACCACAATCCCGGTCGGCAGGTGAGTAATACGGATGGCGGAGTCGGTGGTGTTAACGTGCTGACCGCCCGCCCCTGACGAGCGGAAGGTGTCGATACGCAGATCCGCCGGGTTGATGTCCGGCAGTTCCGCTTCCGGCAGCTCGGGCATGACCGCCACCGTGCAGGCTGAGGTGTGAATACGTCCCTGCGATTCGGTCGCCGGCACGCGCTGCACGCGGTGACCGCCAGATTCAAATTTCAGCCGACCATAGACGCCGTCGCCGCTGATTTTGGCGATAACCTCTTTGTATCCGCCATGCTCGCCTTCGTTGGCGCTCATGATCTCCACGCGCCAGCGGCGTGATTCCGCATAACGGCTGTACATACGGAACAGATCCCCGGCAAACAGCGCCGCTTCGTCGCCGCCGGTACCGGCGCGCACTTCCACAAAGGCGTTACGCTCATCGTCCGGATCTTTCGGCAGCAGAAGTACCTGAAGCTGCTGCTCCATCTCTTCTGAACGCGCTTTGGCGTCCTGTAACTCTTCCTGCGCCATCTCGCGCATTTCAGGATCGTCGAGCATCATCTGCGCGGTTTCGATATCTTCCTGGACCTGTCGCCAGTCGGTAAAGCATTTTGAAACATCACTTAACTGCGCGTATTCACGCGACAGCGCGCGAAAACGTTCCTGGTCGGCAATGGTCCCGGCATCGCCGAGCAGCGCCTGGACTTCTTCATGGCGCTCGTGCAGAGCTTCCAGTTTAGCGACGATAGAAGGCTTCATAGGCGTAAATGCACCTTGTCATAGAAAATGGGTATAGGGCGCTATTCCAGCCCGAGGCTGTTGCGCAGAATAGTCAGGCGTTCATCGTCCCCGTCACGGGCAGCCTGCTGAAGAGATTTGGTTGGCGCATGGATCAGGCGGTTGGTCAGTTTCCAGGCCAGATCCTGCATAATCGCCTGCGCGTCGCCGCCCTGTTCAAGGGCTGCCAGCGCTTTGGCCGTCAGGTCATCACGCACCTGCTCCGCCTGACCGCGATACTCGCGAATAGTCTCGCTGACGCTTTGCGCGCGCAGCCAGGCCATAAATTCACTGGTTTCCTGCTCAACGATAGTTTCCGCCTGCACTGCCGCCGCTTTACGCTGGGCAAGGTTGTGCGAAATGATGGTTTGCAGGTCGTCCACGCTGTAGAGGTAGGCGTTGGCCAGTTTGCCCACTTCCGGTTCGACATCGCGCGGAACGGCGATATCCACCAGCAGCATAGGCTGATTGCGGCGAGATTTCAGCGCACGCTCGACCATCCCTTTCCCGATGATCGGCAGCGGACTGGCGGTCGAGCTGATAATAATGTCCGCCTCTTTCAGACGTTCATCGATGTCGCTCAGCGCAATCACCTCAGCGCCCACTTCATCTGCCAGCACCTGCGCACGTTCGCGGGTGCGGTTGGCGATGATCATCTTTTTCACTTTGTGTTCACGCAGATGGCGCGCCACCAGCTCGATGGTTTCGCCCGCCCCCACCAGCAGTACGGTGACGGTCGACAGCGATTCAAAGATTTGACGGGCAAGGGTACAGGCCGCGAAAGCAACCGAAACCGCACTGGCACCAATGTCGGTTTCGGTTCGCACACGCTTCGCCACGGAGAATGACTTCTGGAACATACGCTCCAGCTCGCTGGCTTTCAGATGCCCTTTCTGGGAATCCGCGAAAGCTTTTTTTACCTGGCCGAGGATCTGCGGCTCGCCCAGCACCAGCGAATCCAGACCGCTGGCAACGCGCATCAGATGGCTGACCGCATCGTTATCCTGATGCCAGTACAGGCTGTTGCGCAGCTCTTCTTCGTTGAGATTGTGGTAGTCACATAGCCAGCGGATCAGCGCCTCGTGCAGGTTGTCCTGCTCTTCTACGCTCAAATACAGCTCGGTGCGGTTGCACGTCGACAGCACCACGCCGCCCTGCACCATCGGCTGTGCAAGCAGGCTGTCCAGCGCCAGGTCGAGCGTATCCGGCGAAAACGTAACGCGTTCTCGCAGTGAAACCGGGGCTGTTTTGTGGTTAATACCGAGTGCTAATAGGGTCATGTTGAGCGGGAGTAGTACCAGCGTTAATAAGGTTAGCAGGACGCATCATACAGGATGCGCGAGATCAATAAAAGAGACCGCACCCTTTCGGAGTAATAGGTTACTCAACGCTTTGAGATAATTTGAACGTAGACGGTGACACCCTTCAACGCTAGCATTAACACTTATAACTGCAACGTATCTCAAGGATTTGTCATCATTATGACCCGAATGATTCGCCTGCTGCCTCTGGCGGCCCTGGTTCTGACCGCCTGTTCCGTTCATCAGCCGAAAGGCCCCGGCAAAAGCCCCGACTCACCGCAGTGGCGCCAGCACCAGCAGGACGTGCTGAAGTTAAGCCAGTACCAGACCCGCGGTGCGTTTGCCTATCTCTCTGACGAACAAAAGGTTTACGCCCGTTTCTTCTGGCAGCAAACGGGTCAGGACAACTATCGCCTGCTGCTGCTGAACCCGCTGGGCAGCACCGAACTGGAGCTTAACGCGAAGCCTGGCGAAGCGCAGATCACCGACAATAAAGGCCAGCACTACACGGCCACCGACGCCGAAGAGATGATTGGCAAATTAACCGGGATGCCGATTCCGCTCAATAGCCTGCGCCAGTGGATCCTTGGCCTGCCGGGTGATGCGACCGACTATACGCTCGACGATCAATACCGTCTGAGCCAGGTGAACTACACCCAGGGCGGTAAAACCTGGAAAGTGGTGTACAGCGCGTATGACAGCAAGACACAACCGTCGCTGCCGTCCAACATGGAGCTGACGCAGGGCAGCCAGCGTATCAAGCTGAAAATGGACAACTGGATCGTTAAATGATGACCGAGTGGCCCTCTCCTGCAAAACTGAACCTGTTTCTCTACATTACCGGGCAGCGCGCTGACGGCTATCATACTCTGCAAACGCTGTTTCAGTTTGTTGATTACGGCGACACGATTTTCATTGAACCGCGTCAGGACGGGCAAATTTGCCTGCTGACGCCGGTCGACGGCGTGGCGCACGACGATAACCTGATCGTGCGTGCCGCGCGCCTGCTGATGAAAGCGGCGTCGGCGTCGGGTCGCCTGCCTGCGGGAAGCGGTGCGGATATCCGTATCGACAAGCGTCTGCCGATGGGCGGCGGTCTTGGTGGCGGTTCGTCAAATGCCGCGACCGTTTTGGTGGCGCTTAACCACCTGTGGGGCTGCGGTCTGACAACGGACGAGCTGGCAGCGCTAGGGTTAACGTTGGGCGCAGATGTACCGGTATTTGTGCGCGGCCACGCGGCGTTTGCCGAGGGCGTGGGTGAAATCCTCACGCCGGTTAATCCGCCGGAAAAATGGTATCTGATTGTTCACCCCGGGGTGAGCATTCCTACCCCGGTCATCTTTAAAGATCCTGACCTGAAAAGAAATACCCCGGTACGGTCAATAGATACGTTATTAAATTGTGAATTCAGCAACGATTGCGAGGATATCGCAAGAAAACGTTTTCGCGAGGTTGATGCGGTGCTTTCCTGGCTGTTAGAATACGCGCCGTCGCGCCTGACCGGTACAGGGGCCTGTGTCTTTGCTGAATTTGACACCGAATCCGCCGCCCGTCAGGTGCTTGAGCAAGCGCCGGATTGGCTGCATGGTTTTGTAGCACGCGGGATGAACACCTCCCCCCTACAGCAGGCCATTCTGGCGCAGACTGAGTTTCGGTGACAACGTCACCCTGTTCCAGACGTTGCATCGCGCTCTTTAATACACCGCCTGGATAGCGTTTGCTTAGGCCCCGCAGTTTGCGGCGAACGCTATCCACCACTGGACGCATGCCTGAGGTTCTTCTCGTGCCTGATATGAAGCTTTTTGCTGGTAACGCCACCCCGGAACTAGCACAACGTATTGCCAACCGCCTGTACACTTCCCTCGGCGACGCCGCTGTAGGTCGCTTTAGCGACGGCGAAGTCAGCGTACAAATTAACGAAAATGTACGCGGTGGTGATATTTTCATCATCCAGTCCACCTGTGCTCCAACGAACGACAACCTGATGGAATTGGTTGTTATGGTCGACGCGCTGCGTCGCGCTTCTGCTGGCCGTATCACTGCTGTTATTCCTTACTTTGGCTATGCCCGCCAGGACCGTCGCGTCCGTTCCGCGCGTGTGCCAATCACCGCTAAAGTTGTCGCGGACTTCCTGTCCAGCGTCGGCGTTGACCGCGTACTGACGGTCGACCTGCACGCAGAGCAGATCCAGGGCTTCTTCGACGTTCCGGTTGATAACGTATTCGGCAGCCCAATCCTGCTGGAAGATATGCTGCAACTGAATCTGGACAACCCGATTGTGGTTTCTCCGGACATCGGCGGCGTGGTACGTGCTCGTGCTATCGCGAAGCTGCTGAACGATACCGACATGGCGATCATCGATAAACGCCGTCCGCGCGCTAACGTTTCTCAGGTGATGCACATCATCGGTGACGTAGCTGGCCGCGACTGCGTGTTGGTAGACGACATGATCGATACCGGCGGTACGCTGTGTAAAGCCGCTGAAGCGCTGAAAGAGCGCGGTGCAAAACGCGTATTCGCTTACGCAACCCACCCGATCTTCTCCGGCAATGCGGTGAACAACCTCCGTAACTCCGTCATCGATGAAGTTGTGGTGTGCGATACCATCCCACTGAGCGACGAGATCAAGGCACTGCCAAACGTGCGTACGTTGACCCTGTCCGGGATGCTGGCCGAAGCGATTCGTCGTATCAGCAACGAAGAATCCATCTCTGCAATGTTCGAACACTGATCGAGCACGGCCAAAAAACCCGCTACGGCGGGTTTTTTTGTTTATAATTTTCATTTGTATGATTTATGCCTCCTTCACCTGCCATTCACATGACAGATGATGCGCACACGGATGATAGATAATTGTGAAAAACGTAACCTCCTCACATGTTCTGCCCTTTCGCGCCCTCATCGACGCCTGCTGGAAAGAGAAATACACATCGTCACGCTTTATCCGTGACCTGATAGCCGGGATCACCGTCGGGATTATTGCCATTCCGCTGGCGATGGCGCTGGCGATTGGTAGCGGCGTCGCGCCGCAGTACGGTCTGTACACGTCGGCGGTCGCCGGGATTGTGATTGCGCTGACGGGCGGGTCACGCTTCAGCGTCTCCGGCCCAACCGCCGCCTTCGTGGTGATCCTTTATCCGGTTTCCCAACAGTTTGGTCTGGCAGGCCTGCTGGTCGCCACCCTGATGTCCGGCGTCTTTTTAATTCTGTTCGGTCTGGCCCGTTTTGGTCGCCTGATTGAATACATTCCTCTTTCCGTGACGCTGGGGTTCACCTCGGGGATTGGGATCACCATCGGGACCATGCAGATTAAGGATTTCCTTGGTCTGCAAATGGCCCATGTTCCGGAGCACTATTTACAGAAAGTGGGCGCGCTGTTTATGGCGCTGCCGACGGCCAACCTGGGCGATGCGGCCATTGGCATCGTTACCCTCGGGACGCTTGTTGTCTGGCCTCGCCTGGGCATTCGTCTCCCGGGGCATCTGCCCGCCCTGCTGCTGGGCTGCGCCGTGATGGGCGTCGTCAACCTGCTCGGTGGACAGGTCGCCACTATCGGCTCGCAGTTTCACTATATTCTGGCGGACGGTTCACAGGGTAACGGTATTCCGCAGCTGCTGCCGCAGCTGGTTCTGCCGTGGGACATGCCAGGTTCGAGCTTCACCCTGAGCTGGGATTCCCTTCGCGCCCTGCTGCCCGCCGCGTTCTCCATGGCGATGCTGGGAGCGATTGAATCCCTGCTCTGCGCCGTGGTGCTCGACGGCATGACCGGGACAAAGCATAAAGCTAACAGCGAGCTGGTCGGCCAGGGCTTAGGGAACATCGTTGCGCCGTTCTTCGGCGGTATTACGGCAACGGCTGCGATCGCTCGTTCCGCCGCGAACGTTCGCGCAGGGGCGACATCGCCGGTGTCGGCGGTCATTCACTCACTGCTGGTGATCATGGCGCTGCTGATCCTGGCCCCGCTGCTTTCGTGGCTTCCCCTCTCAGCCATGGCTGCCCTGCTGCTGATGGTGGCCTGGAACATGAGTGAGGCGCATAAGGTGGTAAATCTGCTGCGCCGTGCGCCGAAAGACGACATCATCGTGATGCTGATCTGTATGTCGCTGACCGTGCTGTTCGACATGGTTATCGCCATCAGCGTCGGCATTGTGCTGGCCTCGCTGCTGTTTATGCGCCGCATCGCGCAGATGACGCGTCTCTCTCCGGTTAACGTTGAGGTGCCTGACGATGTGCTGGTGCTGCGCGTGATTGGCCCCCTGTTCTTTGCTGCCGCAGAGGGGTTGTTCAGCGATCTGGAGTCTCGTGTAGCGGGTAAACGGATTGTGGTACTGAAGTGGGATGCCGTCCCGGTTCTGGATGCCGGCGGTCTGGATGCCTTCCAGCGTTTTGTGAAACGCCTGCCGGAAGGCTGCGAGCTGCGGGTGAGTAACCTGGAGTTTCAGCCCCTGCGCACGATGGCGCGCGCTGGCGTACAGCCGATCCCTGGCCGACTGGCCTTTTATCCAAATCGCGAAGCGGCACTCGCCGACCTGGAATAAATTGTCTGAAAAAAAGAACGACTCCAGAAGGAGTCGTTCTTTTGTAAAGCTGGCACACTAGCTGGGTTTATGCTGGTCGCGGCGGCATCGTTTATCGTAATGGCGCACCCACCAGTATTTATCGCAGACTTCCTCATGTCCGCTTACGCGCGCCCCGGCGAGCCACAATACCGCACCGAGGAAGATGCTCAGCACCGCGCCATGCGCAAAGTATTGCGGGAGGTCAAGCTGCGGTAATTGGTTTAAAATTGAATAACCGACACCGGCGACCATCACGAACAGTCCCAACCCCATTAGCACGTTACCGAGCATCGAAGCGTTTTTGCGTTTCATATGTCACCTCCGGAACTTTGGGTTGTCAGGGAAAAGCCCCTTCTCCTTGTGTGTAAAGTATAGACAACGCCTCTTATATGAGTTGCGCGAGCGATCACATTTACAGATAACTCCCAGACAAAAATTTACAAATAAGACATTGAACAGCTTGAAATTCTAATTGTTCAAATAAGAAATTATTCGCAATTCGATGTACAGCAGGCGGAACTTTGTCAAGCGGCGCGCCAGACAGTAAACTACGCACCAGATCTGGAACCCATTAGGAAGTAAATCGTGACGATTAAACTGATTGTCGGCCTCGCCAATCCGGGCGCAGAGTATGCCGCTACCCGCCATAATGCCGGCGCCTGGTATGTTGATCTGCTGGCGGAGCGTCTGCGCGCGCCTCTGCGTGAAGAACCAAAGTTTTACGGGTATACCTCACGCATCAATCTTGCGGGTGCCGACGTGCGGTTGCTGGTGCCAACCACCTTTATGAACCTGAGCGGCAAAGCCGTGGCGGCCATGGCAACGTTCTATCGCATCAATCCGGATGAGATTCTGGTGGCCCACGACGAACTGGATCTGCCGCCAGGCGTGGCAAAGTTCAAGCTGGGTGGTGGTCATGGTGGCCACAACGGTCTGAAAGATATCATCAGCAAACTGGGCAATAACCCTAATTTCCATCGTTTGCGCGTGGGAATCGGTCATCCGGGCGATAAAAACAAAGTTGTCGGTTTCGTACTCGGTAAACCACCGGTTTCTGAGCAAAAGCTGATTGACGAAGCGGTAGACGAAGCGGCCCGCTGCACCGAGATTTGGCTTCAGGACGGCTTAACGAAAGCCACCAATCGACTGCACGCTTTCAAAGCGCAATAAACAAGGCCCTGCGGCATTTTTACCGCGCGGCACGTGGGTTACGTGTATAATAGGCATAGTTATTTACTTTTCTTCAATCGGTTATCGTTAACGGATTGATTATCAAGAGATTAAGGTGATTTAGAAATGGGATTCAAATGCGGTATCGTCGGTCTGCCAAACGTGGGCAAATCCACCCTATTCAACGCGCTCACCAAAGCAGGTATTGAAGCGGCGAACTTCCCGTTCTGTACCATCGAGCCGAACACCGGCGTTGTGCCTATGCCCGATCCGCGTCTGGACCAGCTCGCGGAAATCGTGAAGCCGCAGCGCATTTTGCCCACCACCATGGAGTTCGTGGACATCGCGGGTCTGGTAAAAGGCGCATCCAAAGGTGAAGGTCTGGGCAACCAGTTCCTGACCAACATCCGTGAAACCGAAGCGATCGGCCACGTTGTTCGCTGCTTCGAGAACGACAACATCATCCACGTTAACAACAAAGTGGATCCGGCTGACGACATCGACGTTATCAACACCGAGCTGGCGCTCTCTGACCTCGACACCTGCGAGCGCGCAATTCACCGCGTGCAGAAGAAAGCCAAAGGCGGCGACAAGGACGCAAAAGCGGAACTGGCTGCACTGGAAAAATGTCTGCCACAGCTGGAAAACGCGGGCATGCTCCGCGCGCTGAAAAACCTGACTGAAGAAGACAAGGCGGCGATCAAATACCTGAGCTTCCTGACGCTGAAGCCAACCATGTACATCGCCAACGTTAACGAAGATGGTTTCGAGAACAACCCGTACCTGGACAAAGTGCGTGAAATTGCCGCGGCTGAAGGTTCTGTGGTTGTAGCGGTTTGCGCTGCCGTTGAATCCGATATCGCCGAGCTGGACGACGCCGACCGTGAAGAGTTCATGGCCGAACTGGGTCTGGAAGAGCCGGGCCTGAACCGCGTGATCCGCGCGGGTTATGAGCTGCTGAACCTGCAAACCTACTTTACCGCAGGCGTGAAAGAAGTGCGTGCGTGGACCATCCCTGTCGGTGCGACTGCGCCACAGGCGGCCGGTAAGATCCACACAGACTTCGAGAAGGGCTTCATTCGTGCCCAGACCATCGCGTTTGAAGACTTTATCACCTACAAGGGTGAGCAAGGCGCGAAAGAAGCAGGCAAGATGCGTGCGGAAGGGAAAGATTACATCGTTAAAGATGGCGATGTGATGAACTTCTTGTTTAACGTTTGATTTGTTTTGAACGGAAAAAATCCACGCCTTGGCGTGGATTTTTTTTATTTAGTTGTTTTAACTTTAAAAAACACCTTCTTTGAGAGGGTAGCCTTTTACCCCTCCCCATGGATCGTCTAATAAAAATTTAGCAGTGATAGCGTCTTTTTCCGGAACGAGAGTGAAATTATAATAAATTTCATCTCCTTCACATATTTCATAAAAGAGCGAATACGTTTTATTGGTTACATCAATGTTTACGTCAAATTTCTCTGCCGCAGAAGCTATCTGAAGCTTATTTTTATCCGTAATAAAAAATGGCACTACCATGCAGCGTTGAGCATTTTTATCTAATATAAAAGTATTATCTATTTTAATATAGACGTTTGCTCCAAATG